>NZ_CALNBI010000033.1 GCF_937874145.1 uncultured Chitinophaga sp.
AGGAACTTTTGGGCTGGTCTCCGAAAGTGGACCGTGCCGAAGGGCTTAAGATCACATATGAATATTTCAAACAGGCGCTTGGTAAAGCCTAAGTCAATAACAGCCGCATGAAGAAGAAACTATTAATTACTGGTGGGGCCGGTTTTATCGGTTCACATGTAATAAGGTTATTTGTTAATAAATACCCGGATTATCAAATTGTAAACGGCGATGCCTTAACATATGCCGGCAATCTTGAAAACCTGCACGATATCCAGGATAAGCCGAATTACGTCTTTGAAAAGGCAGACATCACGGACGAATCAGCGGTTGGGGCACTTTTTGAAAAATATGCCTTCGACGGTGTGATCCACCTGGCTGCGGAAAGCCATGTAGACCGCTCCATCCTGGACCCGCTCGCTTTTATCCGCACGAATGTGCTGGGGACGGCTATTTTGCTGAATGCAGCCCGCAAATACTGGAAAGATAATATGGAAGGGAAACGCTTCTACCATGTGTCTACCGACGAAGTATATGGCTCACTGGGCGAAGAGGGTTTCTTTACGGAAGAAACGGGCTACGATCCGCGTTCGCCGTATTCCGCTTCCAAAGCGAGCTCCGATCATTTCGTGCGCGCGTATCACCACACCTATCATCTTCCCGTTGTACTGAGCAATTGTTCCAATAATTACGGTTCGCACCATTTCCCTGAAAAGCTCATCCCGCTGGCCATCCACAACATCCGCAACAACAAGCCCATTCCCGTTTACGGAACAGGCGAAAATGTGCGCGACTGGCTGTTTGTGGAAGATCATGCCCGGGCGATCGATACTATCTTCCACCAGGGCAAAAACGGCGAAACCTATAACATTGGCGGTTTCAACGAATGGAAGAACATCGACCTCATCCGCCTGCTCTGCCAGATTATGGACAGCAAGCTGGGCAGGGAACCGGGTACCTCCGCGCAGCTGATCACTTTCGTGAAAGACCGCGCCGGCCACGACCAGCGTTACGCCATCGATGCCTCCAAACTCAACAAAGAGCTCGGCTGGTCGCCCAGCCTGCAGTTCGAGGAAGGTTTGGAAAAAACGGTGGACTGGTACCTGGCCAACCAGGAATGGCTCGATCATGTGACCAGCGGAGCGTATAAAACTTATTACCAGGAACAATACCAGCAACGATAAAATGCCTATTCAAGCAACCGGATTTCCCGGCCTGTACGTCTTTGAGCCTGTAGTGCACAAAGACGACCGGGGATACTTTTTTGAAAGTTATAATGCCGAAACGCTCCGCAAAGAAGGGATCGGCATTACGTTCGTACAGGATAACCAGGCGCGTTCGGCGTACGGTGTTTTGCGGGGATTACATTTCCAAAAGCAACCATACGCGCAAACCAAGCTGATCAGAACACTGGAAGGACGGATACTGGATGTGGTCGTAGACATTCGCAAAGGTTCGCCCACATATGGAAAAGTGTTTTCCATTGAGTTGTCGGCCGAGAATAAATTGCAGCTGCTTGTTCCGCAGGGATTTGCTCACGGATATTCCGTATTGAGCCCTACCGCCGAAGTGATGTATAAATGCGACAATTTCTACCACAAAGCCAGCGAAGGTGGCATCCGGTACGATGATCCCGCGCTGAACATCGATTGGGGATTCCCGCTGACTGATGCGGTGATTTCCGCAAAAGACGCCGTGTTGCCGTTACTGGCGGACTGCGAACATAATTTCACCTTCCAGCCTTAAAAACAGACGCCATGAAAAAAATACTGGTTACCGGAGCGAAAGGCCAGCTCGGCCTCGCCCTGCAAGCCGAAGCCACCCGCTTCCCGGAGTTTTCCCTGATATTGACCGACCGGGAGGAACTGGACATTACAGATGCCGATGCCATTCATGCCTTTTTCGCCAGCGAGGAATTCGATGCGGTGGTGAATTGCGCGGCTTATACTGCCGTTGATAAAGCGGAAACGGACGAAGAAACAGCCTTTTTGCTCAATTTCCAGGCGGCCCTGCTGCTTGCCGAAGCTGCCCAGGCAAAGGGGAGCCGTTTCATCCAGGTATCGACCGACTATGTGTTCGACGGGCGCAGCAACCGCCCTTACACGGAAGACCAGGACACTTCTCCGCAAAGCATTTATGGTGCATCCAAACTGCGGGGCGAAGCAGCCGTACTGGGCACATACCCCGAAGCGGTCATTGTGCGCACCTCCTGGCTGTATTCCCGGCATGGCGTTAATTTCGCCCTGCGCATGCAGGAACTGATGAAGGAGAAAGAAAGCCTCAACGTGGTGTTTGATCAAACAGGAACGCCAACTTACGCGCCCGACCTGGCGGCGGCTATTTTCACCATACTCTCCCACCCTGCCCCTGAAGGCGGTGTCTACCATTATAGCAACGAGGGCGTGGCGAGCTGGTACGATTTCGCAGTTGCCATCCGGGAACTGACCGGCGCTGCGTGCAAAGTGCTGCCCGTTACCTCCGAACAGTACCCCACAGCGGCCATGCGCCCGGCTTACAGCGTGCTGAATAAAGCGAAGATCAAAGCCGCTTTCGGGCTGGAGATCCCTTACTGGAAAGACAGTTTGGCAGTATGCCTCGGAAAATAATTCCTCAGGAAACTATTTTTCCGTCCTTCATGACGAGTTGCCGGTCGCTGAGCGTGGCCAGCTCCTCGTTATGGGTGACGATAATGAAAGTTTGACCGAACTGGTCGCGGAGTTGCAGGAAGAGCTGATGCAGTTCCCTGGCGTTGTGGGAGTCGAGGTTGCCGGTGGGTTCGTCGGCCATTACGACATCGGGTTTGTTGATCAGGGCCCTGGCTACGGCAACGCGCTGTTGCTCGCCTCCGGAGAGTTGGGTAGGCCGGTGATCCAGGCGGGATGAGAGCCCCAGGGTTTCCAGCAAATACGCCGCCCTGTCCCTGACTTCACTTTTACGGGTACCGGCGATAAAGCCCGGGATACACACGTTTTCGAGGGCGCTGAATTCCGGCAGCAGGTGGTGGAACTGGAAAATGAAGCCGATATGGCGGTTCCGGAAATCTGCCAGCGCATCTCCTGCCAAATGGCTGGTTTGCACGTCATTAATGAAGATTTCCCCGCGTCCAGCCTGCCCAGGATGGGCAGCAACGTGCTTTTGCCCGCCCCCGAAGAACCTACGATGGTCACTATTTCACCTTTACTGACAGAAATATCCACCCCCTTCAGCACGGAAAGGTTGGAATAATTTTTGGTGACATTGCGAGCAACAAGCATAACCGAACGATAAATAGCCGTTAAAATAGTAATAGTTGTTTATTTCAAATTAAATAATACTTTTGCGAAAATTTGGAAAAGTAAAAATTTATATACGATGTACTGGACCTTAGAACTAGCGTCGTACCTGGAGGATGCTCCATGGCCGGCCACAAAAGACGAACTCATAGATTACGCCATCCGCTCCGGTGCACCCATCGAAGTTATCGAAAACCTTCAGGAACTGGAGGATGAAGGGGAAATTTATGAGGGCATTGAGGATATTTGGTCTGACTATCCGTCGCAAGACGACTTCTTCTTCAACGAAGACGAATACTAAGACACCGTATTCCTATGCTGCAAAAAATTAAACCGTCCTGGTGAGGAACTCTCCGGGACGGTTTTTATTTTTTTACCCCGAAGGGGGCAAGTATTATTTTTCGTTCATGGACTCGATCACGGCTGCGGAAACCCCTGTGAAGGAGAAGCCACCATCGTGGAAGAGGTTCTGCATGGTAACCATGCGGGTGTAGTCGGAGAACAGGGTCACGGTGTAATCAGCGCACTGGTCGGCCGAAGCGTTACCCAGCGGGCTCATTTTATCAGCGTAGGAGATGAAATCGCCGAAACCTTTCACACCGCTGCCGGCCGTAGTACGGGTGGGCGACTGCGAAATGGTGTTGATGCGCACTTTCTTCGCCACGCCGTAATGGTAACCGAAGCTGCGGGAGATGGATTCCAGCAGGGACTTGGCGTCCGCCATGTCGCTGTAATCGGGGAATACGCGCTGTGCCGCGATGTAGGTCAGCGCCACTACGGAACCCCATTCGTTAAGGGCGTCCAGTTTGTAAGCGGTTTGCAGCACACGGTGGAGCGACATCGCGGAGATATCGAACCCTTTGTGCATAAATTCGTAATCCAGGTCGGTATAGGGCTTTCCTTTGCGGACGTTGATACTCATACCAATGGAATGCAGCACGAAATCGATCTTACCGCCGAAGTGCTCCATGGATTTGGTGAACAGGTTGTTCAGGTCGTCCATGCTCGTGGCGTCGGCAGGTATTACCGGGGCGTTGCAGGCTTCAGCCAGCTTGTTGATCTCACCCATGCGCAGCGCAATCGGAGCGTTGGTCAGCACGATCTGGGCGCCTTCTTCCACGCAACGCACGGCTGTTTTCCAGGCAATGGAATTTTCATCCAGCGCCCCAAAGATGATCCCTTTCTTCCCTTGTAATAAGTTATGAGCCATTGATTAAAATTTGGGCAAATTTAGCAGTTATAGTCGAAAATTGAAATCTTATTGCGTAACCATCTCCCGCGCGTTCTCCAGTGCCGCCTGCGTGGGCTTCTCCCCGCCCAGCATCTTTGCGATCGCCGTAATCCGCTCATCCTGTGAAAGCAGGCGTACGCCGGTTTTCACCTTATCATCCACCAGTTGTTTATAGACAAAGTAGTGTGCATCCGCTTTTCCGGCCAGTTGGGGCTGGTGGGTGATGCAGATCACCTGGTGCCCGCGCGCCAGTTCTTTCATGATAATCCCCACCTGTTTGGCCGCTTCACCCGAAATACCGGTATCGATCTCGTCGAAAATGAGCGTGGGTAAGGAAACTGACCGGGCCACCAGCGATTTGATGCACAACATCAGCCGGCTGAGCTCCCCGCCGGAGGCCACCTTGCGGATAGGCCCGAACTGGTTGCTGCGGTTGGCGTCGAACAGGAACTCGATATTGTCCTTCCCATAAGCCTGCAAAGCCCCTTCCGCGATATCCACCCGGATGCGGGCATTGGGCATGCCTACCTGAGCCAGCAGGGCGTTGACCTTAGCTTCGAACGGCTCCGCCTGCGCCCTGCGCTGTTCCGACAGCTTCTGCGCGTCCAGTTCCAGCACTTCCTGGCATTCGGCCAGCTGCTTTTCGGTATCCCGGATGCGGTCGTCGAGGTTGAGGACGCCATCGAGCTTTTCCTGCAGGCTGTCGCGGATCGCCAGCAGCGCCGCCGTATCCTGGACGCCGTGCTTCTTCATGAGCTTATAAGCGAGGGCCAGGCGCTCGTTCAGCTGCTCCAGCCGCTCGCCGTCGAACTGCACCCCGTCGTTGAGGCGCTCCACTTCTGAAGCGAGGTCCTGCAGCTCGAGGTAGCTCGACTGCATCCTTTCGGCCAGCGGGGGCACGTCTTTATGGAAGCCGGCCAGGCCCTGGAGGCTTTGCTGCAGCTGGCGGAGCTGCTGAAGGAGGGGCTGTTCGTCTTCCTTCAGCTGGAAATAAATCCGGTTGAGCGTGCCTTTGATCTCTTCGGCATGGCCCAGCAGTTGCTGCTCGGCTTCGAGGCTTTCAATTTCGTTTTCCTGCAGGTTGATGTCGAGCAGCTCGTCGAGCAGGAACTTGTTGTAATCGGCTTCTTTATTGGCATTGTCGCGCAGGGCGTTCATTTCCCGGAGCTCCTTTTGCAGGCGGGCGTATTGCGTAAAGCGCCTGCCATAAGCGTGGAGCAGGTCGGTATGCCCGGCGAGGGCATCCACCACTTCGCGCTGGAAGTTGGACTTTTCCAGTTCCAGGGTATCGAACTGCTGATGAAGATCGACGAGCAGGGCGCTGAGTTCCTGGAGCTGGGATAGGTTGACGGGCGTATCGTTGATAAACGCGCGCGACTTGCCCGCGGCGCTGATTTCGCGGCGAATGATCACGGGATCGTCGAGATCGAGCTCGTTGGCGTCGAAGAAGGGTTGCACCTGTGCCGTTTTTACACGGAAAGCGCCCTCTATGACGCACTTACGGGTTTTATCGAACAATACGGCAGGATCGGCCCTTTCGCCGAGAATAAGGCTCAGGGCGCCCAATAGGATGGATTTACCGGCGCCGGTTTCGCCGGTGATGACGTTGAGGTTGCCGGCAAAGCCGACTTCCAGTTCGTCGATAATCGCGTAATTCTGAATAACCAGGCGGTATAACATATCAGTGTTGTTCCGTTTTATTTTCCGTCGAGGCGCAGCATGCCGGATTTGGCGCGCTGGTCCAGGGAATTCTTGTAATCGTGGCCTTCCATGTCGAGGCAGGTCTGGAAGTACTGGCGGGCTTTCGCCTTGTCGCCCGATTTTTCATAGATATACCCGGCCTGGAGCGATGCCCTTGCGGCATAGTATTCCGGCCGGTTGCTGCCGATCTTGATGGTGGCTTCGTAGAGGCGCAGGGCGGCGGAGTCGTTCCCCATTTCGTCATAAATCCGCGCCAGGCGGTAGGCGTATTCGAGTTTTTGCTCCACCAGCTGGAAGTCCGTCGTTTTTTTGGACAGCAGCAGGTCGCGCGCTTCGGTGTAGAAGCCTCCGTCGCTCAGCAGCCTCGCCTTCAGCAGCACAGGGTGCGGCCATTTACCGCTCTTTGCTTCTTTCTGCGCCTGCTTGTCGGCGTCCGTTTCCAGGTTGCCGCGCTGCGGAACGAGGTTGCGGTAGTATTGCGCCTTGTTCATGTCGCCTTTCAGGTAGTAAGCCCAGCTCAGGCGCTGGAGGGCTTCCTTCACGTAGAATTTACCTTTGAAGCCGCCCACGAAGCGCTCCAGGTGGGCGATGGCGTCTGCATCTCCCCTTTCGAACTTCATAAGGCCGAGCGCGTATTCCGCATACCAGAGCTCGGTGTACTCGGGGCTCTGGCGGCGGCCTTCCAGCACACGGATGCCCTGGTCGGCCTTCTGGTTGTTGAGGCTCAGGTTGGCTACCATCAGGGCGAAAAGATAGTTATTTTTTGTATCGAGCTGTTTTTTCTCCACAAAATCCCAGAGCTGTTCGGGTTTATTTTCGATGAAAAGCTTGAGATAGCAGTAGTAGTACCAGGATTCCTCCCGGAAAATATCAGCTACGGGGTCGCGGCTGTCGATCACCTGCTGCAGGTTGGCCATCCCCTGTTTGATGCTGCCCCGCAGGCCGAGGGTGTTGGTAATCCATTTATAACCTTCGGGAATGGTGCCGAAAACGGTTTGCATCGGGCCGAGGATCATTTTATTGGGCAGGAAGCCGGGATGCTTGCGCTCATTATCTTTCAGGGTGAGATACGATTTGCGCACCTCCCACACCGCGTCCCACTTCTCACCGAACTTCACCTTGATGAGCGCCCACTGGAATTTCACCACGGCCTGGGTGTAGAGGTAAAACGGACTGTCGGAAGGGCCTTCGGCGAGCTTGTCGAGCCGGGTGGCGCGGAGCTTCCGGCGGTTGGCGTAGGCGTTGGCGTCTTCATTGAAAAAGAGGGTGAAGAAGTCCGCGTAGTTTTCGATGAAGTAGGGAATGAGGTTGTCGGGGTTTTCGCGTTTTTCTGCTTCGAGCAGGTTGAGGCCCGTTTGAAGACGCAGCTGCATGATGGCGTGATAGGCTTGCTGGCAGCGGTCGTTGAAGTCGTACCCCGGTTGCCGCGCGCTTACGGCTAAGGATATACTGCATATCAGGGCGAGAAGGAAAATGAAACGCATAGGGGCAAAAATAAGGAACTCCGCGCAATGGATATGCGCAGAGTTCCTCACAAGTTATTATTTCGGGCCTTCCGGAACGATTAGATCGTTACGGTGGCGTCGAGATCGTTATCTACCACGATACGTCCGCAATGTTCGCAAACGATGATCTTTTTACGCTGACGGATTTCCGCCTGGCGTTGCGGGGGGATGGCGTTGAAGCAACCGCCGCAGGAATCGCGCACAACCGTTACCACGGCCAGGCCGTTGCGGTAATTTTTGCGGATTTTCTCATAAGCTGCGAGAAGGCGGGGATCTACTTTCTCACGGGCTTCGCCGCTCTGCTTTTCGTAGCCTTTCTCTTCTTTTTCGGTCTCGGAAATGATTTTCTCGAGCTCGCCTTTCTTATGTTTCAGGTTCGTTTCCTTGTCGGAAATGGTGCGTTTGGCCACTTCCAGGGAACGGGATTTTTCCTTGATATCGTCGTTGGCGTCGCGGATGTGCTTTTCTGCCAGTTTGATCTCCAGCTGCTGCATCTCGATCTCTTTCGAAATCGCTTCGAATTCGCGGCTGTTCTTCACGTTATCCTGCTGCTTCTCGTACTTCTTGGCCAGCGCTTCCGCGTCTTTGATGGCGTTTTTCTTCGCGGCTACGAAATCCTGAATGCCCTTGATCTCGTCTTCAATGTGAGCCAGGCGGTGGTTCAGGCCTTCAATCTCATCCTCAAGATCCCGAACTTCGATCGGCAACTCCCCTTTCAGGATCTGGATTTCATCCAACTTGGAATCGATCTTCTGTAACCGCAGTACAGAAACCAGCTTTTCCTCAACGTTGTATTCTTTTACAGTAGCCATGTATTATAAATAATTTACCGGGTTTGTGTTGATGGTAGATTTTAGAGGCGCGAAGTTACTAAAATTTTCAGTCAATATATGATAAAATAAGTCCACTGCGAACTGTTCGCTTTCAAAATGTCCGACATCTGCCACAATTAATTGATTTTCAGCATCAAAAAATTCATGGTATTTGAAATCGGCCGACACGAACGCGTCTGCCCCGGCCGCCCGGGCCTGCTTCAGCAGGAAGCTCCCCGCCCCGCCGCATACCGCCACTTTCCGGACTTTTTTACCCCGAAGCGGCGTATACCTGACGCACCCCGTCCGGAAGCGCTCCTTCACCATCGCCAGGAACGCCATTTCCTCCATCACGTCCGGCAGCTCCCCGATCAGCCCCGAACCCACCTCGGCCCAGCGGTTCTCCAGCTTCACCACGTCGTAAGCCACCTCCTCGTAAGGGTGCGCCTTCAGCAACGCCGCCGTCACCTTCCCTTCCAGCTGCGCCGGAAAGATCACTTCCAGCTTCACTTCCGCCTCACTATGCCGCTCACCGGGCCTGCCCACGAAGGGATCGGCCCCCTCGCCGCCCCTGAACGTCCCCGTTCCGGCGGCCGCGAAACTGCATTCACTGTAATTCCCGATATGCCCCGCCCCCGCGGCAAACAGCGCATCCTGCACCGCCGCCGCCTGGGCCGCCGGCACAAAAGTAAACAGCTTCCGCAGCAGGTCTTTCTTCGGATCCAGCACCCGCGTCTTCTCCAGCCCCAGCTGCTTCGCCATCATCGCGCTCACGCCCGCCCGCACATTGTCGAGGTTCGTATGCGCGGCATACACGGCAATATCATGCTTAATGGCCTTGATCGCCACCCGTTCCACATAATTCCGGCCCGTGATCCGCTTCAGCCCGCCGAAAACAATGGGGTGATGCGCCACCACCAGGTTGCAGCCTTTTTCCTTCGCCTCGTCGAGCACCGCCTCCGTGGCGTCCAGCGTGAGCAGGGCGCCCTTCAGCTCCCAGTCCGGATTCCCGAACAGCAGCCCCGCATTATCGTAACTTTCCTGGTAAGCCGGCGGCGCAAAACGCTCCAGCACTTGTATGATGGATTGAATCGTCATATCTTCAAGATAATCAACATTCCCCGCTAACAATTGTTGGCGGTATGGCGATTGATTAGATTTGTAAAATAAATTGCTTTTCATGACAGTGCAAAAAACTTCAGCAGCCCTTTACGACGAATACAAAGACCGGATGCAGAAAATCGCCGACGTACGCAACGCCGCCTCGGTGCTCGGATGGGACCAGGAAACCTACCTCCCCGAAAAAGGAGCCGGCTTCCGCGGACAGCAACTCACCACCCTCAGCACCATCGCGCATGAACTGTCGACCAGCCCCGCGCTCGGAGACCTCCTCCGCGAACTGAAGGAACGCACCGACCTCGACGATATCCAACGCAAAAACGTTCAGCTGTCGGCCGAAGACTTTGAAAAACAACGCAAATATCCCGCTTCTTTCGTGGCCGAGCTATCCACCGCCACCAACGCCGCCTATCACGCCTGGATCAAATCCCGCAAGGAAAAAGACTTCTCCGTCTTCGAACCGCAGCTCGCCAAAATGGTGGAGCTGAAGAAACAAGAAACCCAGATCCTCGGATTCTCCGGCCACCCTTACGACGCACTGCTCGACGAATACGAAAAAGGCGCGGACGTATCCATGCTGGATGCCATTTTCCGCGACGTCCGCCAGTCGCTGCTGCCCATGCTGCAACAAATAGCCCTGCAAACACCGCCCGATAAGAAATTCCTGAACCGCCTCTATCCTAAAGACCAGCAATGGCAATTCGGGATCGACATCCTCAAAGCCATGGGCTACGATTTCGGCGCCGGCCGCCAGGATGTGTCGGAACACCCTTTCACCACGAGCTTCAACCCGCAGGACGTGCGCGTGACCACGCGCATCGACGAGCAGGATCTCGGCAATATGACCTGGAGCTGCATCCATGAAGGCGGCCATGCCCTCTACGAACAAGGCCTGCCCCTGGAGCAATACGGTCTTCCCTGCGGCGAAGCCGCCAGCCTCGGCATCCACGAATCCCAGAGCAGGCTCTGGGAAAACAACGTGGGCCGCAGCCTCATCTTCTGGCAGAAACATTACGGCCACCTGCAAGGGCTGTTCCGCGCCAACCTCCAGGCCGTTCCCATCATGGACTTCTATAAAGCCATCAACCTCGTGCAGCCCTCCCTCATCCGTACGGAAGCCGACGAGCTGACTTACCATTTCCACGTCATGATCCGGTACGAGATCGAAAAAGGGCTCATCGGCGGGGAACTCCAAACCAAAGACCTGCGCGACATCTGGAACAAATACTACCTCGATTACCTCGACGTGAAAGTGCCCGACGATATGCAGGGCGTGCTGCAGGACATCCACTGGAGCCACGGCAGCTTCGGGTATTTCCCTACCTACTCGCTCGGCAGCTTCTACGCCGCACAATTCCATGCTGCCGCCAGGAAGCAGATCACCGGTCTCGACAGCGCCATCGCAGACGGGCGTTACGACGGGCTGCTGCGGTGGCTGCGCGATAATATCCACCGTCACGGCAGGTACTACACTTCCAACGAGTTATGTGAAAAGGTGACGGGGGAGAAACTGAACTTTAAACATTTTATGGCGTACGCGCAGGAGAAATACGGAAAGATCTATAATTTGGGGGCCTGAATGAAGGGCCCCTCCTTTTTGGGACCCTCCGGCAATTGTAATATCCTATGCGAACATGTTCCCTGTACCTGTTGATGGCGGTTTCTGCCATCTTTTCCGCTTGCGGGCCATCTCACACCGGCCATCCTTCCGCCGGCACCCTGCAAAACGGTCCTCCTCCGGAAGCGGCGGAAAAACTTCCGATCCAGCTCACGAAGCCGGATGGCGTCAATTACTGGCAGCCCGACGAGATGCCCGTCAGCGATTCCACGGTCACGTTCCGCTATCCGGAGCTTTCCGTCACATTCTTTCCCTGCGTCGCAGATCAAAAGGTTTATATTCTCAAAGACGAGGAGGACACCCTTGATTGCGGTCCTTCCCATCTTACGGACGGGCAGATCATCGTGCGTTCCGGTGAATTCATGGATTGGGAGATCCGCTACACGTATGAAGTGGGAACCAGCGTCTACATCGACGGTATCGCGCGGGAAGTTGACTGGCCGGGGTTGTATTTCAGATGGACCCAAATAATGCGCGACGAAGGCCACCGGTTCCGCTTCCCCTATGAAAATAAACTGCCGGAGGTGTTCAATTTCGTGCAGCCGCGCGACTGGCTGAAAGTGGTACGCCGTCAGTTCGGCGACCAGGCGGCCGATGCGCTCGCGGATGTCGACTATGGCGACGAACGGGTGATCACGTATCCGAAGCGCTTGCTCATTAAAATAGAAGGTTATAACCCGGAGAAGAAAATCCGCACGGAGCGGATATTGAAATTCAGTTTCGAAGAAGGCTGCTGACCGAAATAAAATGAACTAAAAAGGGGCATTGTTGAAGTGCCCCTTGCAGTTTTAAATCATTTCATCGCTTTGCGGAATGCTTCCGCTTCCACGATACCGGATTTGCGCCAGACTTCCTTTCCGTCTTTGTAGAGGATGAAGGTGGGTATTTCGGTGACGTTATTGGCTTTCATGACGTCGAGGTCGTTGCCGCCGTCTACGTTGAGGACTTTGATTTTCTTTTCTTCGGCGAACTGCTTCACGACGGGCGCCATTTTGCGGCAGGGCGGGCACCATTCCGCGCCTACGTCTACCAGGATCCACTGGCTGCTGGCGATGGCTTGTTTGTAGAGGTCCTGGCTCATTTGAGGGCCTTTCTGCGCGCCGGTAACGGCTTTGCCTTCGGCCCTCCAGGCGTTGATGCCGCCGGAAAGGTCGGTAACGTCGGTGAAACCGTTGGCGGTGAGCCATTTAGCGGCGCCGTTGCTCCGGCCGCCTACGAGGCAGTATACGAATACGGGTTTGTCTTTATCGAGGGATTTGACGCGTTCGGCGAATTCTTTTTTATTGGTAAAATCGGCCTGGAGCGCGTTGGGCAGGTGGCCGGTTTTGAATTCTTTGGCGGTACGCACGTCCAGCAATTGGACGGCGGGCTGGCGCAGGCCTTTCTCGAACATATCGGCAGAAACGGTGTGCTGGGCGCCGGCGGCGGTAAAGCAGCCGAGAAAAATGGCAATGGCTATGAGATACTTCATCGGTTCCGTGATTGTTTTGTCTTCTATGGCTAAACCATAAAGGTACGCAATCCGCGGCAAATCGTCAGCTCCGGCGGCGGGCTACGCTGTCGAGTTTCCGGAAGTTGATGAAGACTTCCCGGCCCTGGCGGGCGGGGTGAGAATTATAGCAGGGGGCGAAAGTTTTGAAGTTGAAATATGGTTCGAACATCCTGCGGTACACTTTGATGCCGCCGCCGAAGGGAGGGCCGGGCTCATCGAATTCCCGGTTGAAGAGCACGCCTACCAGGCGCCCCTCTTCCCAGAGCAGGTCGTACATATGCCGCGCGTAGGCTTGCCGGAGCGCGGGATCCAGCGCGCAAAGGAAAGTCTGCTCCACGATCAGGTCGTACTCCGCCTCGTGCTCGAAAAAGTCGCCCGTCTCGAACTTAATGCCCGTTCCGGCATATTTCTGCTTCAACCTTTCGATGATGACGGTGGAAATATCCAGCACGGTAATATCGCGGAACCCACTGTCCCACAAATACTTGGCTTCGTAACTATTGCCGCCGCCGGGGATGAGGACCCGGAGGTTTTTATTCGGCAGCTGGTCGAAATAATCCCTTAAGGGCGGTGATACGGTTCCCATGTCCCACTCGGTTTCCCCGCGCTCATAGCGCGCATTCCAATAAGCTTTATCCAGTTCTGGCATATCCATACGGTTTGGAAAACGGATGCAATAACCAAGTAAATGTACTTTCTACACATCCGATAACAGGGGCAAATAAATGATTAATCGCTTAACACAATGAAAACATAATGTTAATATAAACAGATAATTCTTTTTTAAATATTATTTTTGCCTCTTTGACACAAAACCCCTGCGCGGGTATACCTCCAATTTTACGGGTACCTATGTTCAACCGACACCAACTGAAAAACCATATCGCATCCGTGTGCGCCTGCCTGATGTTGCTCTGCTTTACCTCAGCAAAGGCACAACAGGCTTCATTTACCGCCGACGTAACATCCGGCTGCGCACCGCTCACCGTCTCCTTCACCAACACATCCGATGCAGGCGCCACCGCTTACGACTGGGATTTCCAGCTGGGAGCGCATTCCAACAACTACAACGCCGGCAAGATCTTCGATGTGCCCGGAACTTATAATGTCCGGTTAACGGTCACCTACCCCGGTGGCACCCGCACCGCCACCCAAACCATCACGGTGCACGAAAACCCCACGCCCGCATTCACCGCCACCCCGCTGTCGGGCTGCACGCCCCTGCAAGTGGCGTTCACTGATGCCTCTCGCCCCGGCTCCGGCACCATCCAATCCATCACCTGGGACTTTGGAGACGGATCCTCCGCTTCCGGCCCCAGCCCTTCCCATACTTATACCGTTGGCGGCAACTTCACCGTTTCCACCATCGTCGTTAACAGCTTCGGCTGCCGGGAAGGCCTCACCCGCCAGCAATACATCCAGGTAAACGAAACGCCCCGGATCGATTTCACGGCCGACGTGCAAAGCTCCTGCACCGCGCCCCTCACCGTCAACTTCCGTTCCAGCGGCACCACCGGCGTGCCCATCACCTGGGATTTCGGCGATCCCGCATCGGGCAGCAACACCGCCACCACACAAAACCCTTCCCATACCTACACCAGCGAAGGCACCTACACCGTCACCCTCCGCGCCAACACGCCGCTGGGCTGCGAGGGCGTGGTCACCAAAACCGCCTTCGTGGTCGTGCAACGGACCAGGACCGATTTCGTCGTCAACGGCGCAGCCTGCGCCGGCACCGCCGTTCAGTTCCGGAATACCACCACGCCCAGGCCCACCATTTCGCAATGGCGATTCCCCGACGGCAGCACTTCCAACGCCACAGACGCATCGTTCCGGTTCGCCTATCCGGGCACCTACAACGTCACCCTCACTTCCGGCACTCCGGGATGTACTGAAACCATCACCAAACAGGTGACGGTAACCGGGCCTACGGTCGACTTCACCGCCACGCCACAGTTCAGTTGCGGCGTGCCGCTCAATGTACAATTTACGCACATGGCCACCGGAGCCTCCACCTACCTGTGGACCTTCGGCGACGGTACCACCAGCACGGCACCTTCGCCCAACCATACCTACAATAACTTCGGGGAATACGACGTCACCCTGCGCGTAACGGACGCCGCCGGCTGTACCAACGAGCTCACCCGCCCTGATTATATCGTGGCGGAACGTCCCCGGGCCACCATTACGGCCTCCGACCCGGAGGGATGCCTTCCCCACGCATCCAGCTTCAGCGCCAACCTGCTCACGTCCGGCGCCGTCACCGGGTACAGCTGGGACTTCGGCAATGGGGTTACTTCCACCAGCCCCAACCCTTCGCATACTTTTACGACCGAAGGCGATCATATCGTGCGGCTGCGGCTGATGGTCAACGGCACCTGCCCGGTAGACCTGCAAACCACCGTCCGGGCGGGCCGCATTCCCATCGTTGAGTTCGACGCCACGCCCAAAGCGCCCTGCCAGCGCGACCCGGTGCAGTTCACCAACCTCTCGCAACCCAGGGGCACTTCCTGGCAATGGACCTTCCCGCAAGACGGCGGTACGGTGCTGACTGCGGAAAACCCTTCGCATATCTTCAACGAGATCGGCCTGCACGACGTAACGCTGGAAGTCAACAACTACGGATGCCGCCGCAGCCTAACCAAAAACGATTTTATCACCATCCTCCCGCCCGTGGCAGACTTCATGCTGGAGAACCTTTGCACCGATAAATACCGCATCACCCTTACAGACAGGTCCGACTTCGGCCCTATTGCCGGCACGCCCCGCTTCTGGCGTTGGGACTTCGGCGACGGGAATACTTCCACCGATCCCTCCCCCACACACGTATATACCGCCACCGGCACGTACACCGTGAGGCTCACCGTGAGCGACGGCAACTGCGAATCGGAGATGACCCAAACAGTAGACATCATCGACGAACGCCCGCAGATCAGCGCCGCCGCGACGGAGGTATGCGCCGCAACGCCGCTGCCTTTCTCGCGCGACAATGTGGACCCGGCCAATATCACCCAATGGAACTGGAACTGGGGCGACGGGACCTATGCGCCCTCCGCCGGCAACAACATCCCGAAAACTTATCTCAACCCCGGCACTTACAATGTAGTGCTGACGGTTACCGACCGGAACAACTGCGTTTCCACCTCCAACACACTCAGTATCCAGGTGAACGGCGCGGACGCGGACTTTAGTTTTTCCGGCAGGCGGTGCGAGAATGATCCGCGGTTATTCACCGATTTATCCACGGCCAATCACGGCAATGCAATTACGGAATGGGTCTGGAATTTCGGAGACGGGACGCAGCCTGAAACACTGACCACGCGCCCTGTGGACTATCAGCACGTATTCAACAACGGAGACACTTACAACGTGACATTGACGGTGCGCGACCAGGCCGGATGCGTTTCATCGGTTTCGCGGCCGGTGCAGGTGAGAAACGTGGACGCGGAATTCCGGTCGGCAACACAGATTGCCTGTAAAGACCAGGGCTTCCAGTTCAGCAATGCTTCCACCGGCATCAATCTTACCTACGCCTGGGATTTCGGCGACGCCACCTCGTCCACCGACCGCCATCCGCTCAAAACCTGGACGGCCTCCGGCGATTACACGATCACTCTCACTGTAACCGACGACGAAGGCTGTACGGCTACCGAAACCAAGAACCAGTACATCACGGTTCCCAATCCACTGGCGCGCTTCACGGTACCGGGGCAGGTTTCGCAATGCCCGCCCGCACTCATATCCCCTGAAAACGAAAGTTCGGACTACCGCCGGGTGGTATGGGATTTCGGGGACGAAGGGCGCTCCGACATCGATGAGCCCGACCATGTTTACAACTTCCCCGGCAACTACACCATCAAGCTGTACGTATATTCGCAGGGCGATTGCGTGGATTCCACTTCCCACGATATTTTCATCGACGGCCCCACCGGCACCAAAACCGTCATCAACAAGGAAGGCTGCGCCCCGCACGCCACCACCTTCAGCGCCAGCTCCCCCAATGCCGTCCGCTATACCTGGGACATGGACGACGGCACCGTGCAGGTCACCACCACCAACAGTTACACCTATCAATACACCCGGCCCGGCGTGTACTATCCCCGCATCGTGCTGGAAGACAACCGGGGCTGCAAAGTGCCCGCCCGCGGCCCCGTCGACAGCATCATCGTCGACCAAACCGTAGCCAGCTTCTCCATGAGCACGCAAGCCGCCTGCGATGCCGCCGATGTGTTATTCACCAATGCTTCTTCTTCGATGTCTGCCACCGAACACGGCGACCCGATGCAATACCGTTGGGATTTCGGGGTGAATGGCAGGACCGATGACGTAAGCGCGAATGAACATCCCCGGTTCGCCTATACCGGCGCTAACAGCCACCGCATCAAACTGGTGGCGGTGAGCCGCTACGGATGTGAGGATTCGGCTTTCCTTTCCCTGCAGATCGATCCGAAGCCGGACGCGAACATCGCGCCGGCGGGCCCCGTCTGCGTAAACGAACCCGTGCAGTTATCCGGTTCCGAAAGCCGAAGCCTTCCTTCCACCAGCTGGACCTGGACAGTAGACGGCGTTGCCGGCAACAGTCCTTCCCTGGCCCCTTACCTGGAATACGACCAGGCCGGCCTGCATGCCATCCGGCTGGTGATCCGTAATGCAGTGGGAACCTGTCCGGATACCGCCGATTTCCAACTGGTAGTCAACCCTTTGCCACCGCTCAACATTACGCCGCGCGATGCAGTGGTCTGCGAAGGATCGTCGCTCCAGCTCATCAGCAACGGCGGGCCGGCCACAT
The DNA here is from genome assembly GCF_937874145.1 of uncultured Chitinophaga sp. Lineage (GTDB taxonomy): Bacteria > Bacteroidota > Bacteroidia > Chitinophagales > Chitinophagaceae > Chitinophaga. The sequence goes on from NZ_CALNBI010000033.1 coordinate 17,519, forward strand.
ATAGCTGGACGCCTTACAATATTTCCAGCGCCAGCTCACAGAACCCGGTGATCAGTCCTGTAATTGACACAACATACCACGTTACCGCCGTGAACCAGTTTGGCTGCGAGGCGCAGGACGAAATCCAGGTGCGGGTATCGCATCCTTTCACGGTACGCACGGCCGACGCAGCGATCTGCGAAGGCCGGCAGGCAGCATTGCGCGCTTCCGGCGCCGTGCGCTACCGCTGGATACCGGCCAATGACCTGGACGATCCGGATATCGCCGACCCGGTGGCTACCCCCTCCAGGACTACGCTCTACCGGGTAGTGGGCTACGGCAACGACGCCTGCTTCACCGACACCGCCGAAGTGAATGTGACCGTTCACCAGGCCCCCGTGATCACCGTTCCCGAAAACATCAACGTTCCCAGCGGCACCATACTGACGGCCCCCGTTACCGGGAGCCCCGACATCACCTCCTGGCAATGGTACCCGGAAAAATGGCTCAGCTGCTACGACTGCGCCACGCCGGAAATGCAACTCCAGGGGCCCGTGACCTATAAGATCACCGCCACGAACATACACGGCTGCCAGTCTACCGTCCTGCTGCCCGTAAAACTGTTCTGCCCGGGCAGTACCGCCTTCATTCCCAATACTTTCACCCCGAATGGCGACGGCCAGAACGATATCTTTTACGTGCGCGGCAGGGGCATCCGGGTCATTAAGTCTTTCCGGGTGTTCAACCGCTGGGGGCAGCTGATGTTCGAACGGTCCAACTGCCAGTCCGACAACCCTTCCTGCGGGTGGGACGGCCGTTTTGCCGGGCAGTTGCTGCCGCCGGATGTATTCGTGTACGTAGCGGAGATCGTCTGCGACAGCGGGGAACCGATGACGCTCAAAGGAAATGTGACATTGCTGCGATAGGGAATTGGAAAAAATATAATAAATTTGTATAATCCATAAACCTATACTTTCCCATATCCTGTGAAAAAATGAAAGCACCTGATACGAAAAACCTGATCCGATTGTTGTGGGCCCTGCTGGTACTGCCGGGAGCGGCCACTGCCCAGCAGGCCGGGTTTACCTATACGGTGGCGCCCGTTTCGCGGTGTGCGCCGGCCACGGTGACGTTGCGGAACGCCAGTACCGGGAGCCCGAATTCCTACCTTTGGGAGTTTGGCGACGGGAGGAGCTCCACAGAACCCCATCCCACGGTGACGTTCAATTCGGCAGGACCGGTTTCCATCAAACTTACGGCTTATTATAACCTGGCTACCGCCACGGCCACGGAGAACTTTACGATTTATCCCCTGCCCGTTCCGGCGTTTTCGGTGGATAAGCAAAAGTCCTGCGGCACATACACTGCTACATTCACCGATAACACCCCCGACGGCTCGCACCGGGTCTGGGATTTCGGGGACGGCACCACGCCCGTTTCCACCAATTCCGCCACGGTACAACATACCTTCAGCAGGCTCGACACGTTCGATGTAACGCTTACGGTAACGAATACGACAGGCTGCGTGCAGACGCTGCGCAAGCCGAAATTCATCATTGTATCTGCGCCGGTCATCACCATGACGTCCGCCCCGCAGGAAGGGTGCGTCCCGTTCATGGCGGGTTTCAGCGCCAATGTGCAAGCCGATCCCGGCGACCCCGCGGTTTCATATTCCTGGGTGTTCGGCGACAATACCAGCGCCAATTCCACGACGCCCAATATCACGCATGAATACCAGGCGGCGGGGGATTTCAATGTCACCCTGACCGTCAACACCCAGCAGGGATGTTCCGTGATGCAGACCTTCGCGAAACATGTAAAAACCGGCGAACGGCCCACGAACGTGAGTTTCACGATCACGCGGCCGGACAATTGCGCCGGCACCATGGCGCGGCTGCTCGCCAGCGCCACCGATGCTTCGCGCTATCGGTGGGATTTTGGCGACGGCACCCAATACGAAGGCCCCGAAAATGATATCAACCGCTCTTTCCGTGCCGCCGGCAACGTGACCGTACGCATGCGGGCAGGCTCCAACGGATGCTTTACCGACGCGGCGCCCGTTACGATTGCCAATACCGGGCCCGTAGCGGATTTCAATTATAAAAGGAATTGCGGAGATGCGGGACGGACGTATGCTTTTACGAATGTAACCGTCGGCAGCCCGGGCGATACCTACGAATGGAATTTCGACGATAATACACCGGCCGATTTCAACATCCATCCTACCCATACTTTTTCCCAACCCGGCACGTATAATGTGCGGCTGATTGTCCGGAATGCGGGGCAGACGTGCATGAGCACCATTTACAAAACCATCCAGGTATTTGCCGCGGACTTCCATACGGGCGTGGGTTCCATCTGCAGGAACAGCGAAGTGCATTACGGCGTGGTGCAGGTGCCCCATGCATTGGTACAGCATTTCGACTGGCGGTTCGGCGACGGGCAGCGGATCGTGACTACGGAAGAGGATATACGCAGAGTGGTGAATACGAAAGGCCTGTTCTCCGACACGCTCATCATCGTATACGCCAACCCCGCACTGTGCCCGGATACGATCGTGAAAAAGGATCATCTCACGGTGATGGCGCCGGTAGCTGAATTCGCCACGGGAGCCGTTGCCTGCGCGGGACAACCGGTTTCCTTCATCCAACAATCGCAGCCAACGCCTAATATTCCGCTGATCGGGTACCGGTGGGAATTCGCTAATTTACCGTCGTCCGACAAGGCTACGCCCGACAAGCCGGTCTTCAACGCCAGCGGCACTTACCCGGTGAAGCTGGTGATCACCGACGCGCGCAACTGCACGGATTCCATCATCCGGAACGTCGACATCAATCCCACGCCATTCCTCAGCATACAGGCTACTACGGCCAAGATCTGCGAAGGCGGGTTCACGAACCTGCAGGCCGTTTCGAATGGAACGGTAAGCTGGTTCCCGGCCTGGCAGCTGTCGTGCAGCAATTGCCCGGTCCCGCAGGCTTCACCTACCGAAGACACTTCTTATATTGCAACCGCTGTCAATACTTTCGGCTGCCAGGTTAAAGACACGATTTCGCTCGACGTGGTGCCGGCCGTAACGCTTTCCGTGAGCCCTGATACCGCGCTCTGCAACGGTTCCAGCGCCAGGCTCTGCGCCAGCGGCGCCGCGTATTACAACTGGTCGCCGGTTGTGACGGCAGACGGCAATACGGCCATGCCCCTCATCACCCCAACCACCAACACCGTTTACACCGTAACCGCCGGCAACGATCCCGATTGCCCGACGGCCACACGGCAGATCACGGTTACGGTGAAACCCGTGCCCACGGTAAATGCCGGGCCCGACCAGGTGATCGTAGCGGGCAATACCGTGCTGCTCGCGGCAACGTTCAGCAGCGATGTGGTGAGCGGGGAATGGAAGCCCAATACCTGGATCGATTGCGCGACCTGTCCGCAAACCGTTGCAGCGCCGCGTTCGGGTATTGATTACGCGTACGAGGTAACCAATACGGAAGGCTGCAAAAAGTCGGACGTGATGAACGTGCGGCTGATCTGCGACCAGGGGAATGTGTTTTTGCCCAATGGCTTTTCGCCGAACAACGACGGGATGAATGATATCTTTTTCCCCCGTGGGAAAGGCGTGCGGAGCATCAACTCGTTCCGGGTGTACAGCAGGTCGGGGCAGGAAGTGTTCAACCGTTCGGATATCAAAATGAATGACCCGGCGGCGGGCTGGGATGGCATGCAGGGAGGCAGGGTGATGGCGCCTGACGTATACATCTGGCTGCTGGACGCAGTTTGCGACACCGGCGAGCGGTTTACTTTAAAAGGAAATGTAACCTTATTACGATGAACATGAAAACGCTGCAAAGCATGAAGAAATATTGGTTAAGCGGAGTACTCGCACTGATCGGGTTGCCGCTGTGCGCGCAGGACATACACCTGTCCCAGTTCATGGAAACGCCCATTCTCCGGAACCCCGCGCTCATCGGGCTTTTCAAGGGCGACGTACGCTTCCAGGCGGTATACCGCAACCAGTGGAACAGCGTCACGATACCGTACCAGACCGGGACGGTGAGCGGGGAAATGAAATTCCCGGTGGGTAATTACAACGACCACGTAACGGCGGGGATCCAGGCCTCGTTCGACCGGGCGGGCGCGTCCAACCTGCAGAGTGTCCAGTTTTTGCCGGCGCTCAATTACCATAAGTCGCTGAGTGAGGACAAGAGCAGTTACCTGTCGGTGGGTTTTATGGGCGGCTATGTGCAGCGGCAGTTCAATCCCGCGCACCTGACGTTCAACAACCAATATACGGGCGGGCGCTTCGACCCTGCGGCGCCTACGGGCGAGGAAGGGCGGCTGGCGAAGATCGGTTACGGGTATTGGGATGCGGGTGTGGGGATGAGTTATAATGGTGTGCTGGGTGAGGCTACGAATTATTTCATCGGGGCGGCGTATTACCATTTCAACAAGCCGAAGGTGTCGTTTTTCAACGACGACAAGGTAACGCTGGACGCGAAAATGAGTTTCAATATGGGGATTACGGTGCCGGTTTCGGAAAGGGTACGGGTGATAGCACATTACAACCAGGTGCACCAGGGGGCATATGCAGAGTTTATCGGCGGTGCGTTTGTGGGGTATGGGTTGATGGATGAGGGGTTGGAATCGGACAGGGGGATGTATGGGGGATTATTTTACCGGTGGAATGACGCCATTGTGCCCATGTTTCGCCTCGATATGGGGGCCTGGGAGATCGGGGTGAGTTATGATGTGAATGTGAGCCGGTTGACGACGGCCAGCCGGGCGATGGGAGGCTTCGAAGTGTCGATGGTTTTCAAGAGTTTTCTAAACCGCTGGAATTCAACGCTTAACAGTGTAACCTGCCCCAGTTTCTGACATGGCAACGGGCGGCGCGGGAAAAAATTGTTAAAAACGTTAAAATTTGTGAAAAAAGCGGGGATAAATTGCACAATTTGGCAGACCGTTTGTTATCTTTATATAGCAACCAAACCTTCGATATTTGGGAAATATTTAAAAAAATTTATATCTTTGGGTACTATGTTAAAAACCTTTACGCTCATCCTATTTACTTTGTTGTGCGCCTCGACCCTACCGGCCTGGTCCCAAAGCAAATCATCCCTACCGTCCGGTTCCGGGCCTGAGGGTGAGAATGCGAATAAGGTGGTGAAAGCGTACCCCAATCCTGCTACTACGAAGATATATTTCGAAATTCAGCGTAATAACGACAAGGTTTACGAGATTATTGTATATAATTTCCTCGGCAAAAAGGTGGATCACCTGAAGAACCTTGCCAACCGCACGGCGCTCCCGCTGGATAATTATTACAGCGGTCTCTACATTTTCCAGCTGCGTGAAAAAGACGGAACGCTGGTAGAATCCGGGAAGTTCAACGTCGTCAAATAATTCTGCACATAAAGATCTCAAGGATATAAAAAGCCGGCAGCCGCATTACGCGCTACCGGCTTTTTCTTTGCCGGAGCTTATCCTTTTCACGGTCGCGCCGTGAAAGATATCTACTCGCAAAAACCAATGTATCAACTAAAGAACGGAGGGCGTCGCCGTATCCATGATCCTGCATTTAAGCGACCGGTGGCCGCCCCGGCAAAGAAGGATTGCATTTACAGGCCGGTCGCGCCATAAAATATGTTTACTCCGGATAGAGGGGTTGAAGCATGGATGCTGCATCGAAAAGGCAATATAGAGCATGCGTTCACCGTGTTGCAAGCCATCTGCAACCTAGCGTTACAGGATTGTGTGACAACAAAAAAACCGCGGATGGCTCCGCGGTCTTTCTTTTTGATAGTATGTTTTGCTGGCGGCGCTTATTGCACTTCCACGATAAGGAATTTCAGGTAAGTGGTGTTTTCGATGTTCCAGAGGATGGGATGGTCCTGTGCCTGCGTCTGGAAAGTAACCTGGCGGAGTTTTTTCCGCGCATCCTTCGCTGCCATATCGATGGTTTCGAGGAACATGGACGGGTCTACCAGGTTGGTGCAGCTGGCCGTCACGAGGAAGCCCCCGGGCTTGAGCAGCTTCATGCCGCGCAGGTTGATCTCCTTGTAACCGGTAATGGCTTTCTGGATGTTCTCGCGGCTTTTGGTGAAGGCCGGCGGGTCGAGGATCACCACATCGAACTTGCGCTCTTCGCGGGTCCATTGCTTCAGCTGGTCGAAGGCGTTCACCGCCTGGAACTTGCAGATATCCTGCAGCCCGTTCAGCTCCGCGTTGCGGCGGGCCGTATTCACGGCGTGCTCGGAAATGTCCAGCCCCAACACGCTCTTCGCGCCGTAGTGCCCGGCGTGGCAGGAGAAAGTACCGGTGTAGCAGAACGCTTCCAGGACGTCCGCCCCTTTAACGATATGCTGGATGGCGCGGCGATTGTCCTGCTGGTCGAGGAAATAACCGGTTTTTTGTCCGCCGACGATATCCACATGGAACTTGAGGCCGTTTTCGTTGATGATGATATTGGTATCGAAGGGTTCGCTGAGGAAACCTTTCTTTTGCTCGAGGCCTTCCAGTTCGCGGACGGGCACGTCGTTGCGTTCATAGATGCCTTTGGGTTTGAAGATATCGTTGAGGGCGTCCACGATGGCGGGCTTCCAGCGGTCGATGCCGAGGGCCATGGTCTGGATAACGAAGTAATCGTTGAATTTGTCGATGATGAGGGCCGGCATTTCGTCTGCTTCGCCGAAGATAAGGCGGCAGTTTTCCACGTATCCGAGCTTTTTGCGGTATTCCCAGGCTTTGCGGAGGCGGTTGTGGAAAAACCCTTCGTCGATGGTCTCGTTACGGTCGCGGGTGAGCAGGCGCACGAGGATCTGGGATTGGGGGTTGATGTAGCCCCGTCCCACGAAAATACCGTTGTGCGTGAACACATCCACGATATCGCCGGCATTCACCTCCCCTTCGATCTGGCCCACTTCGTTGCCGAAAACCCAGGGGTGCCCTGTGAGTACGCGGTTTGCTATCTTTTTCTTCAGAAATACCTTGGTCATTGCTTGTTATTGGAGCGCAAAGGTACAAAATGCAGGGAATCCTTGCTTTCCCTGCCAAATTGTCCCGCAAACCGGGCTTGGCAAAGTTATTGACGAGGGGTAAATGCAGATAATTTGTACGATTATGACAGAAAAAGATAAAGAAATGCAGGCAAATGGGCAGGAAAACCCGAATATGGACATCAATTCAGATGAAAACCAAAGCGGATCGACCCATCTGAACGACGCCCTGCCGGAAACCGACGAAGCGGATAAACTGCGCGGAGAACTCGACGAATTACGCAGAAAATACCTGCTGCTGAACGCAGATTTCGATAATTTCAGGAAAAGAAACGCCAAAGAGCGCATAGAACTGATCAATACCGCCAACAAAGAGGTCATCGTTGCCCTGCTCGATGTGCTCGACGATTCCGAAAGAGCCACCAAACAGCTGGAAACTTCCGGTGAATCCGGCGCCGCCGCCGAAGGCGTAGTGCTGGTATTCAATAAATTCCAGAACATCCTGCAATCCAAAGGCCTCAAAGCCATGGAAGCCATGCACGAGGAATTCAACCCGGACCTCCACGAAGCCGTTACCGAGATCCCCGCTCCTACCGAAGAACTGAAAGGTAAAGTGATCGACGTACTGCAGAAAGGATATTACCTCAACGACAAAATCATCCGTCACGCCCGCGTGGTGGTGGGTAAATGACGTTGTGACAGCAGATCGCCCGTCCCATAGAATTTTCATAGCCTGTTCCGCCGGAATGGGCTTTTCAAGTGTATAAACATGTCCACCAAAAGAGATTTTTACGAAATATTAGGGGTTGCCAAAACCGCCTCCCAGGATGAGATCAAAAAGGCTTACCGCAAGGTGGCCATGCAGTTCCATCCCGACCGGAACCCCGGCAATAAGGAA
>NZ_CALNBI010000034.1 GCF_937874145.1 uncultured Chitinophaga sp.
AACTGTGGGGCAATCCCAAAATGGAAACGATGGGAATGCTCTTTGCAGATTCGTTCGGCCCGATCGACGAGGTTTCCTGGGCGTTCAATATCTCTTTCGATGATTTGGGGTATGTGAAAGACGAGGACGCCGACAAAATTGATTACGCCGAGCTGTTGCAGACCATGAAGGACGATGAGGTCGAGGAGAACAAGCAACGCGTAGCACAGGGATATTCCGAGCTGGTTACGGTTGGATGGGCCTCGCAGCCGTTCTACGACAAAAACACGAAAACCCTGCACTGGGCGCTCGATCTCAAATCCAGCGCCAGCGATGCGCACACGCTTAATTATAACCTGCGGGTGCTTGGCCGGAAAGGCGTTCTGTCAATGAACGCTATCGGCGGCATCGACCAACTGGCAGAGATCAAGACGCATATCCCTGCCATCCTTAACAGCGCCACCTTCGAAGAAGGTTTTGCGTATTCCGACTTCAACCCGGATGTGGACAATGTAGCCGCCTGGACGGTAGGGGGCCTCGTGGCCGGCAAGGTGCTGGCCAAAGCGGGCTTCTTTGCCATACTGGCGAAATTCGGGAAGTTCATTATTATGGGCCTCATCGCCGGAGGTGCTGGCTTGTGGAACTGGTTCCGCGGGCGGAGGAGGAAACAGGAAGAGGAAGCGGTTGCTGAAGTAGCTGCTCCCGCTGAAGAGCCGCAGGCAGTAGGAGATGAGGAGGATGGTGAGCGGAAGTCCTGATAAAGGAAGCATATAATAATATATGAAGCGCGCGGCGCCGGGGGATTTTCCCCCGGCGCCGTTTTTTTTCAAATTTGTTTGTAACCAAATGGTCTAACGGTCGTCTTTCTCCTGTAGCCACATATTTGTTTGTGGATCTCTACAATCAATTTCCAACATTTTTACCAATCATCCCTTCTTGCAAACCACTTGTGTATAATTATGTACTATGTAAAACATACTACCTATCTTAGCACTGTAGTTGATAAAGAAAGGAACTACCCAAACAAAGGAACTAATCAATCTAAAGATCTAAATCCTAACTATAATCCGCCTTATATGAACTCGTTTTACAAACTGTTGATCCTGAGTGTGTTGGTTTCCGGGCCACTATCCGTCCAGGCCCAATCCCAAAACGGCGCTGCCGCCAAAGGGCAGGTCGCCGGTTCCGTAACCCGCTCCAATAACGCTCCCGTTGAATTTGCCACCGTAACCCTCCTTCGTGCAAAAGACTCTTCCCTGGTGAAAGGCGTGCTCGCCGATATCGGCGGTAAATACGCATTCGACGGCGTGGCCGGCGGCAAATACATCGTTGCCGCCGCCAACATGGGGTTGAAAAAGGGTTTTTCCCAGCCCTTCACCTTAAACGGCTCCCCTGTGAACATGCCCGCCATCGTGCTCGGCGAAGATACCCGCAACCTGAAAACAGTAGACGTTACCGCCAAAAGGCCATTCATCGAACAAAAAGCCGATAGAATGGTCGTAAACGTCGAGAACTCTATCGTGGCCGCAGGGGGCACCGCCATGGAAGTGCTCCAGCAATCGCCCGGCATCCAGGTCGATAAGGACGATAACATCTCCATGCGCGGCAAAAACGGCGTCATCATCATGATAGACGGCAAACCTTCCAATATGTCGCCCCAGGACGTTGCCCAGCTGCTCAAAAACATGCCCAGTTCGAACGTTGACCAAATCGAACTGATCGCCAATCCTTCCGCCAAATACGATGCAGCAGGCAACGCGGGGATCATTAATATCAAGCTGAAGAAAAACAGCAACTACGGCGCCAACGGCAGCGTGAACGCTGGGTACACCCAGGGCATGCTGCCCAAGGCGACCGGAGGCCTCAACCTCAACTACCGCAATAAAAAAGTCAATGTTTACGGCTCCTACAACATCAGCTACTTCCGTGGCTTCGAAGAGCTCAACATCACCCGCGACTACCAGACGGAAAAAGGCCGCACTTTCTTCGACCAGCACAATTACATCGATAAATCGTCTACCTACCACGGCGGTAAGGCCGGGATCGATTACTTTATCAATCCCAACCACACGCTCGGTTTCATGGTCAACCTCGCCAAAAGCGGATGGACGGGCGACGGCAACGGCCTGACGATCATTGGAAACGGCATACGGCAGGACTCCAGCCTGCATACCACCAACGACAACAACCAGGATTGGAAACGCCAATCTTACAACTTCAACTATAAAGGCAAACTCGACACCTCCGGGAAAGAAATCAACATCGACCTCGATTATTCCCGCAACACGGAAGACAGCCGCACCAACATGTATTCCAACTATATGGACGCCAAAGGGGAGGAGTTCTTCCGCGGCGATGTAACCCGCAACTTCCAGCCGTCGATCATCAACATCAAAACCGTTAAAGTGGATTACACCCATCCGCTGAAACACAACGACAAACTGGAAGCCGGCGCGAAGTTCAGCTGGGTGGATTCCGACAACAATTCCCGCTTCGATTCGCTGCTGAATGATACCTGGGTGTACGATGGAAACCGTTCCAACTACTTCATTTACAAAGAGAACGTGAACGCAGGGTATATCAATTACAGCCGCCAGTTCAAAAAACTCGGTGTACAAGCCGGTCTCCGCGCCGAACATACCCACGTAATTGGTAACTCGCTGACGCTTAAGCAAGTGAACGATACGAGTTATCTCAACTTCTTCCCCAGCATCTTTTTCAGCTACAATGCCGGGAAAGACCACCAGCTGGGCCTTTCGTACAGCCGCCGCCTGCAGCGCCCGAGCTACGACGACCTTAACCCCTTCGAATTCTACCTCGACCGCTATACCAAAGCCGGCGGCAACCCCAACCTGCGGCCGCAGTTTTCCAGCAACGTGGATTTCACCTGGACGTTCAAATCGTTCCTGACCACGGCCATCGGGTACAGCCACACGAAGGACATGCTTTCCCGCATCCTGGAACCGGGCGTCGACGATATAACCGGCGACACAACGATTGTGGTGTACCGTTACATGAACGTGGCTACCAAAGACAATGTGAACCTGAATGTCAGCGCGCCCATCCCGGTAACCAAATGGTGGAAAACGTTCACGACCGCTTCGGTTTTCTACAACAAATTTGAAACGGTGGTGAAAGGAGAGGAGATCAGGCGCGCGTCGGCCGGTTTCTTCGGCAACACGCAGCACACTTTTACCCTGGGCAAAGGCTGGACGGCGGAAGCTTCCGCCTTTTACACCTCCCCGCAGATCGCGCAGGAAGGCCTGTTCCGGATGAAGGCGATGTACGCAATCAATGCCGGGATCCAGAAGACGGTGCTCGACAAAAAAGGCACGATCCGCCTGAACGTCAACGACATATTTCAGACACAGCGCTTCCGTGGCGACTACGCTGTCACCAACAGCAACCTGACCCTCAAAACGGGCTGGGACAGCCGCCAGGTGCGCCTGAACTTCACCTATCGATTCGGCAACAGCAACGTAAAAGAGGCCCGGAACCGCAAGACCGGCCTGGAAGACGAGCAAAGCCGCGTGAAATAGGCAATTACACCGACCTAATCATGTTTTAGGTATATAAGGATGGAAAGAACGCGGCTCTTCTGGGCCGCGTTCGCTTTTATATGCGGGTGGTTTTCAGTACATTGAAAAAAATGTCCCGGCCCGTGCAACCCTTTTAAAGCTTTATCGTCTTTAATATGAATTTATACCCGGACAACTTGGAAAATTTGCCTGTAACAGATCAGATCGTGGCCAGATGCCGCAAGGGCGACGCCCGTGCGTTCCATGACCTGTATCACGCATATTCCAGGGCTATGTATAATATCTGCCTCCGGATGACCGGCCATCAGGCCGATGCGGAAGACGTTCTGCAGGAGGCATTCGTACAGGTCTTTAAAAATCTGGATAACCTCGCTTCCGACAGCAGCCTGACCGCCTGGGTCAAGCGGATCGTAGTGAACCACTGCCTCAGTTACCTCCGGAAAAAGAAAGTGTATTTCGAGGAAGTGGAAGACCAGGAATGGAAGCAGGAAGAAGGGGTTGACGAATCCGAGCACACATTGACGGTTGCGGCCGTGAAGGACGCGATCGGCCAGTTGCCGGCGGGATACAGGACGGTGCTGAACCTCTACATTTTCGAGGATTACAGCCACCGTGAGATCGCAGGTTTGCTGGGCATCACGGAGTCTACCGTCAAAACGCAATATATGCGGGCGAAGGAAAAAGTCCGCCAGATCGTGAAACTTAAATCAAAAACGATATGAACCTGGAAGAGTTTATCCGGCAGAACAGGAGCGGATTTGAGGAAGAGGGGCCGCGACCGGACGTCTGGGCAGCGCTGGAAAAACAGTTGCCGAAGCCGAAGCAGGAGAGGGGAAAAGTGGTGATGATGGTGGCGAAGCACTGGTGGAAAGCCGCCATACTCGTGGCATTGATCGTCAATGCCGGGTTACTGCTGAAGTATATGAATACCAGGCAGGAAGTAGCGGTGGTGATCCCGGAGATCCAAGAAATGGAATCTTACTATTCGGCGCGTATCGAGCAGAAACTGGAAGTCCTGAAGCAGCTGCCCGTTTCGGAAACGGGGCTCGACAGCCTTACGATGAAAGAGCTTGAACTGCGCAACGATACTTATACCATGCTGGAAAAGGAGCTGGCCGCCAACCCCGGGAACGAGCGCATCCGCGCGGCTATGATCCGGTACTACCAGATGAAGCTCGAGCTCCTGGAGAAGATCCTTGAAGAGCACGACAAGTACACAAATGATTCACCGTCAACGAAAAAAGATGTTTTGTAAATCTACCATACTGTTTTTATTACTGAGCCCGATCCTGGTTTTCGCCACGAAAGGGGACGAAGAGCACAAGGTGACGATGGTAAAAGAATTCCGCGTCAGCGAATCATCTTCTGTAAATATTAACACCAAATACGGTAAAGTAACGGTGCATATCTGGGACAAACCCGCCTGCAAGTCTACCGTGACCGTAACGGGATTTGGCAACAACGCCGATCAGGCGCGCAAGATGACCGAAACGATCGATGTAAAAATGGATGAGTCGGGTGGCAATGTGAATATCAACGTTGTGTCGAATTCCGCATCGAAATGGTTCAATCAACGGAAAGACAATAAAGAATACGTGAATATCGATATCGAATTATACGTGCCTTCCCGTCTGAAAACCATGAATATCGCCAACAGCTTCGGGGATGTGATCGCGCGGCAATTGCCTTTTCCGTCGAACCTCAAAGTGAATTACGGTTTCATTGATGTGGCCGATGCCGGCAGGATATTCCTCAGTATCGCTTACACCAATAAAGCGAGGATCGGCAGCGCGGAGCACCTGACGGTGCAGGCGGCGTATTCTTCCCTGAACTGTGGTAAAATCGACGAGGTGAATTGTACGTCCAGCTACGGCCATTATTCGTTCGGGGATGTGAAAGAACTGAAGTTGCAATCCAGTTATGATGAACTGCGGTTCAGGAATATCGGCAGCCTGGTGCTGAAGGCGAATTATTCCGATGTAAGGATGGAAGAGCTGGGTGCCAGCGCCATCATCAGCTGTAACTACGGCAATATCCGGGTCAGGAAGATCGACAAGGGCTTCAAGTCCGTGAACGCCGACATCAATTATACGGATCTGAGGTTGGGCGTACAGTCCGGCACTCCGTTCCGGGTGCGTGCCGACATCAAGAATGGTAATTTCAGGGCCGATGGGTTCTCATTCAAGCATGTCAACGAGCAACGCAACAAAGGTAACCTCTCCTATTCCGCCATAACATCCAATGCCGCCGAATCGTCTCCGCTCATAACTGTGAACGGAAGGCATTCCGACGTCAAAGTGGGTGAGGACTAATTGTTCAATCTCAAAATTCAAGATTCCATGAAAAAATTTGCAGCGCTCTTCGGAGTCGCCCTCCTGGCCTTTGCCCTGACCGCAACGGCCC
>NZ_CALNBI010000035.1 GCF_937874145.1 uncultured Chitinophaga sp.
TTGGCATCCGTTCCGGCAACGCGGCCAACGGTTTCGAGGACTTCCTGCATGGCGGGACTGTCGCCGATGAGCACGTTGTCGGTATGGAGTGTGGCGCCGCCGGCTTTTTTGTCCTGCTTCGCCTGGTGAGCCGCCACGGCGGTTTGCATGGTGGCCAGCAGTTTATCGTTTTCCCAGGGTTTGAGCACGAAGTCGACCGCGCCGGCTTTGATGGCGCGCACGGCCATTTCCACGTCGCCATAGGCGGTGAAAAGCACTACGGTGGCTTTTGGATTGATGTCGAGGATGCGGTCGAGCCATTCGAAGCCTTCTTTCCCGCTGGAGAGGTCGCGGGTGAAGTTCATGTCCAGCAGGATGACGTCGTAATCGAAATTGGTGACGAGGTAGGGGATTTTTTGCGGGTTCTTTTCGAAATCGACCTGCGCGAAATGCCTTTTAAGGAGGAGCCTTGCGGCGCGGAGCACGTCCACGTCGTCGTCCACGATCAGAATTTTACCTTGCTGGATGCTCATGAATATAGGATTAATGCGTTTTGGGCTGAAGACAGCAAAACGTGTTCCGGGATGGGTGAGTCCTCCGGCCGGAGGGGCCCTGTTTTTGGCCGGAACGGCCCTGCTGTGGCAATATTAAACAAACATTCGGGATCGGGTAAGGTTATTTTGACGTCCGCGGTTCGGCCGCCTGCCTGTCCGGATTCGGACACCCTTTGTCCGCTTTGGAACAGCCCCTGCCCGGGGGCTTTGGGTTAAGTTGGCCATGGTAGCGGGTTTCGGGGTTTGGCATGGCTTGGCACATGGATTGACTTTAGCTGTCCAGCAATTTTAGTCATGGACAGACAGATCAAAAAGAAATATTGGACCAAACAACGCCTGTTCCTTTACGGAGGCGGCGGAACGGTAGTGCTCCTCCTGCTGTGGAGCTTCATCTTCGCCGACAAGCGCAGCAAGCTGAACGTGGAAAAGGACAAGATCACCGTTTCGAAGGTCACCCAGGGCACATTTGACGAGTATATCTCCGTCACCGCCGTCGTTCATCCCCTCAAAACCATCCGCCTCGACGCGATCGAGGGCGGTTATGTGGCCCGCAAATTCATGGAAGGCGGCAGCATGGTGAAAGCCGGCGATTCCATCCTCCGCCTTGAAAACCAGCGTCTTATGATGGATTTCGTGAACCGGGAAACCGAAATGTACCGCCTCATCAACGAGCTCCAGAACACCAGGCTCCGCCTCAAACAGGACCGCTTCTCCCTCGAAAAGACCCTCAGCGATCTGGATTACCAGGTAGACCAGGCGAAGGACCTCTTCGAAAGAAACCATAAACTGTTCAAAGACAAAGTGGTAGCAGAACAGGAATACCTCCGCACCAAGCGCGAATACGAACGCCTCGACAAACAGCGCAAGATCGAAGTGCAGTCGCAGTCGTACCAGCTGGAAAACGCCACCACCCAGATCGCGCAGCTGGAAGGCACTATCGCCCGGACGCAGCGGAACCTCAGCATGATGAAGGAAAACCTGGCCAACCTGGTGGTGCGCGCGCCGGTAGACGGCCAGCTGTCGAGCATCAACGTGGAAGTGGGCACCAGCATCCAGGCAGGCCAGAATATCGGGCAGATCGACGACCTGGACGGGTTTAAGATGCGTGCAGAAGTGGATGAGCATTACATTTCCCGCGTTTTCGCGGGGCTGAAAGCCAATTTCGATTTTAACGGGAAAGCCAATGAAATGGTGATTTCCAAAGTATACCCTGAAGTGAAAAACGGCCGTTTCGAAGTGGACATGAACTTCGTGCAGGCCGCACCGGAAGGCATCCGCCGCGGGCAATCCTCTCCTATCCGCCTTGAACTGGGAAAATCGTCCGAAGCTTTACTTTTGCCTGCGGGCGGATTCTTTTCGGACACCGGGGGCAACTGGGTGTACGTCGTGGAAAACGGCGGCAAGCGGGCCGTGAAGCGCAAGATCTCCCTCGGTCGCAAAAACCCCGTATATTTCGAAGTGCTGGAGGGCCTCCAGGCCGGCGACCAGGTCATCACTTCCTCTTACGAGAACTTCGGGAACAAGGAAGTCCTGGAATTCTGACCCACCCAAATCTTATCAAAATCTTCAATCGTCAACAATGATCAGAACAGTCAACCTGCAGAAATTATTCACCACCGAAGAAGTGGAAACAACGGCGCTCAACGGCATCAACATGGAAATCCAGGACGGCGAATTCGTAGCCATCATGGGCCCTTCCGGCTGCGGCAAATCCACCTTGCTCAATATCATCGGGCTTCTCGACAACCCTTCCCACGGCGAATATCATTTCTGGGGGCAGGAAGTTGCGCGGATGAGCGAACGCCAGCGCGCGCAGCTCCGCAAAGGCGCCATCGGGTTCGTGTTCCAGAGCTTTAACCTGATCGACGAGCTGACGGTTTTCGAGAACGTGGAACTGCCGCTGCTGTACCTCAAAGTGCCGGCCAGCGAAAGGAAGGCCAGGGTGGAACAGGTGCTGGAACGCATGAACATCATGCACCGCCGCAACCACTTCCCGCAGCAGCTTTCCGGCGGCCAGCAACAGCGCGTGGCCATTGCGAGGGCGGTTGTCGCCAAGCCCAAACTGATCCTGGCCGACGAGCCTACGGGTAACCTCGATTCCACCAACGGCGAAGAAGTGATGAAGCTACTCCAGGAACTCAACGACGCCGGCACCACGCTGATCATGGTGACGCACTCGCCGTACGACGCGGGTTTCGCTCACCGCATCGTGAACCTGTTCGACGGTAAGGTGGTGACGGAAAACATCAAGGAACAATTTCACGTCTAAACTTTATAAATCATTTACCCATGTTACCTGAATGCCCGGAACATATCAGCCTGTTACCGAACCTCGGTTCGCTGGTGAGCTGCTTTACCGGCGGAAGCGCCGCCGATGAAGAGTTCCAGGCGATGATGGTGATGCCGTCCCTGTTGTTTCCCTTGCTCCTGGTCCTGTTTGCGGGGCTTTGCATGCTCAACCAGTTTCGCCGGAGGGCGGTCAATTCCGAAAACATTTAACCTGCATAACCCCCTTGTTCAATATGTACATGCTCAGAAATCATATCAAGATCGCCTGGAGGAATCTCTGGAACAATAAAGTGTTCGGGGTGATCAATATCGCCGGGCTTACGATCGGGATGACGGCTTGTATGTTCATCCTGTTGTGGGTCGCCAATGAGTGGAGCTTCAACCGTTTCCATGAAAAGCTGCCCCGCATTTACCAGGTGTATGAGCACCAGTACTATTCCAACAACGAAATGCTTACTACCACAGCCACTCCCGGACCGCTGGCGGAGAAGCTCCGGACCGAAGTGCCCGGCATCGCCCAGGTGGCTTCCATCAGCTGGAATGCTGAAAAACTGCTGTCTGTAGGAGAAAAGAACCTCAAGTTCCAGGGGCATTATGTCGAGAATCCATTCTTCAACATATTCAGCTTTCCCTTCGTGGAAGGCAGCGCTGCGGGGGCGCTGACGCGACCCGGCCATATCGTGCTGACCGACGTAACGGCCCAGGCGCTCTTCGGCGACGGCAAAGCCCTGGGCAAAACGGTCCGCATCGAAAACACGAAGGATTACACGGTAGCCGGCGTGGTGAAATCCCCAGGCGACGCGAGCACCGTCAAATTCGCGTTCCTACTGCCGATGCAGGAACTGAAGACCGAACATCCCTGGCTCTCCAGCTGGGACGCTAATGCACCCCGCACCTATGTGCTCCTCAGCGAGCAGGCCGATCTCTCGAAAGTCAATGCCGCGGCCAAAGACATCGTGAAACGAAACGCCAAAGGCTCTACCACCGAATTGTTCCTGTATCCCTTTTCCGATATTTACCTGAAAGGCAGTTTTAAAGACGGCAAAGAGCTGGCGGGCAGGATGGAATATGTGCGGTTGTTCATTATCGTGGCGGTGTTCGTGCTGCTGATCGCCTGCATCAACTTCATGAATCTTTCCACCGCGCGGGCGGTGCAGCGCAGCAAGGAAGTGGGTGTCCGCAAAAGCATTGGTGCTGGCCGATTCTCGCTCGTGTCGCAGTTCTTGGGCGAATCGTTTGCGCTGGTTTTTATTTCTTCGCTGTTGTCTGTATTGCTGGTTTGGCTGCTAATGCCGGTATTTGAAAAGATGGTGAACACGGAAATAGCCGTTCCGGTTTTCACCTGGTATAATTTGCTGGGTCTCTTCTGCCTGGCGCTTTTCACGGGTTTTGCCGCCGGCAGCTATCCCGCATTCTATCTTTCTTCCCTCAACCCCGTATCCACCCTGAAAGGCGGCATGCTGCGACTGAAATCGTCGGCGGTGTGGCTGAGGAAAGGGCTCGTCGTGTTCCAGTTCGGTATTTCGACGGTGCTTATCGTGGCGGCGGCGCTCGTCTACCTGCAGATTCATTTCATCAAAAACCGCAACCTGGGCCTGAATAAAGATCAGGTTGTGTATTTCACCAATGAAGGTGGCATAGAGAAGAATTTTGAAGCCTTCCGCCGCGCGCTCGACGGGAAACCCGGCATCGTGGCTT
>NZ_CALNBI010000036.1 GCF_937874145.1 uncultured Chitinophaga sp.
ATTTGACCCGCAGTTTTGTTCCAAATTCACACATGTGCTGACACCTTGCGGCGTAGAAGACGGATGTGTGATTGGAGAATTCAATGTAGTTCGCCCCTTTACCTATTCCTATAGCAGTACATTTATCAATTATGCCCATTACAACCAGTCATTGGCTCATCCATTGGGTGCAAATTTTTACGAATTAAACGGAATCGCGAGTTATCGTATCAAACGCTGGTATGCCCGCGGTCAGATTATGTATGCCCAATCCGGGCTGGATAACAATTCAGATGTAAATAACGGTCAGGATATCTTCAAAAATTACAACACACGCGCCAGCGACTATGGCCACAAGTTAGGACAGGGCCTTAAGACGGATTTACTTTATATACAGGGTATGGTGTCTTATATATTGAACCCTACCTATAACCTTCGGGTGGAAATGTCTGTTGCGGGCCGTCAGCAAAAAAATAGCATGATCACAAATAAAGAAATAATATTCTCATTTGGTTTACGAAGCAGCTTCCGTAAATTATATTATGACTTTTAAGTATTATTTTTTATGATCATACAATAGCGCCCCGATGCGATATTTGCAAAAAATAACACGAAAATGGTGCTATAACATACCTTATTAATTTCTTAACTTAGGAACAATACTTTAATCTAATTGACATGACTAGCCTGTTCCTGAATTTTCTCTCCGGAGGGATCGTTTTCCTCGGCCTGCTCTCCCTGGCCTGGGTGATGAAAAAGGTTGAAAAAGCCAAGTAGTCCCTACCTAACATTATCATTTCTGTAGCAAAACAAATTAGCCTCCCCACCGGGAGGCTTTTCTTTTCCCCCATCCCCCAAAATCAAAAAATCCCACCCATGTAGGCAGGATTTTTTATTCTCCTTCAACCAGGGGAGACAAACAAAAGATACCACAAAAAAATGGAAAAAGGCCGTACCTGGGGCAAGCGATGGATGAGGTGCTTCTGCCGGAACTCCCCAGTTATACCATTTTCACCGGAAGCATATACGGAATACCGTCGTGCAGGTTGATTCTTAAAGTGTTGCTGGATGGCTGTAATAAGGTTCCCATCGAAAAAAATCCCATCTGTTATTCCCTTTATGAATATACGAAAAAAATATTGAAAAAACCAATTCTCTGAAAAGGATTTAACTTCGCACCATGCATTACGTAACGGTGGAAGGCCTCTCCAAATCATACGGCGAGAAGCCCCTTTTCGAAAATATCTCATTCCATATCGAAGAAGGCGATAAAATCGCCCTCGTAGCCCTCAACGGCTCCGGTAAATCCACACTCCTCAAAATCCTCACCGGCACCGAACACCCCGACGAAGGTAAAGTCTGGATCCATAAAGACGTTACGGTTGTTATGCTCGAACAGTCGAGCCGCCACGAACCCGGCGAAACCGTGCTCGAAAACATCTTCGACCACGACCATCCCATCCTCAACGCCATCAAGGAATACGAAGCCCTCACCGACCCGGACGCCCCCGAGCCCGATGCCGCCATCCTATCCGCCGCCGTCGCCAAAATGGACGAGCTCGGCGCCTGGCACTTCGATTCCAAAGTCAAACAAATCCTCGGCAAACTCAATATCCACCACCTCGACCAACGGGTAGACACCCTCTCTGGCGGACAACAAAAACGTGTAGCCCTCGCCAAAGTGCTCATCGATATCGGGTTCGAACATAAACACACCCTCCTCATCCTCGACGAGCCCACCAACCACCTCGACGTATCCATGATCGAATGGCTGGAACATTACCTCGACCAGGAAAACGTAACCCTCCTCCTCGTTACCCACGACCGTTACTTCCTCGACTCCGTCTGCAACGAGATCATGGAAATCGATAACAGCGAACTATACATATATAAAGGCAACTACGAAAACTACCTCGAGAAAAAAGCCGCCCGGGAAGAATCAGACCGGTCCAGCACCGAAAAGGCCCGGAACCTCTACCGTAAAGAACTGGAATGGATGCGCAAACAACCCAAAGCCCGCACCACCAAGTCCAAATCCCGGCAGGATGCCTTCTACGAAGTGAAAGAACGCGCCAGCAAACGCCTCGAACAAGCCCAGCTGGAACTCAACGTAAAAATGACCCGGCTCGGCGGTAAGATATTGGAACTCAAGAAAGTATATAAAGCTTACGGCAACCTCCAGATCCTCAAAGGCTTCGATTATACCTTCAAAAAAGGCGAGCGCATCGGCGTGGTAGGTAAAAACGGTGTCGGCAAGTCCACCTTCCTGCACATGCTCCTCGGTTCCGAACAACCCGATTCCGGCAAAATCAACGTCGGCGATACGGTTGTTTTCGGGAATTACTCCCAGCAGGGGCTCATCGTCAAGGAAGACATGCGCGTCATCGAATTCGTGAAGAATATCGCCGAAAATTTCCCTCTGGCCGATGGCACCAAGGTGTCTGCCGCCCAGTTCCTCCAGCTTTTCCTCTTCCCCCCGGAAAAACAATATACCTACATCTCCAGGCTGAGCGGCGGGGAGAAAAGAAGGCTCCACCTCCTTTCCATCCTCTTCCGCAACCCCAACTTCCTCGTGCTCGACGAGCCCACCAACGACCTCGACCTGCCCACGCTGAGCATCCTGGAAGATTTCCTCATGACCTACCAGGGCTGTATCATCATCGTGAGCCACGACCGTTACTTCATGGACAAACTGGTGGATCACCTGTTCGTGTTCGAAGGAGAAGGCGTGGTGAGAGATTTCCCCGGCAACTACACGCAATACCGCGAATGGGAGAAAGACCAGGAAAAGATCAAGGCGGAAGCTCCCAAACCTGTTGAAGCCGCCCCGGCCCCTTCCCAGGCCCAGCCTGTCGAACAGAAGGCTAAAAAGATGTCGTTCAAGGAAAAACGCGAACTGGAATTGCTCGAAAAGGAAATCGCTGCGCTCGAGCAGGAAAAGAAAACCCTCGACGACCAGATGGCATCCGGATCGCTACCGTACGACCAGCTCGAAAGCGCCGCCCGCCGCATCGGGGAGGTCATCCAGCTGCTCGACGACAAAGGCATGCGCTGGCTGGAACTGAGCGAAATGGCGGGATAAAAGGGCACCGGTAGCGTTACCAATTATCCGCTTTTTCTATTAGCTTTAGCGGATAAACCCGTGCCAATGAACCAAAATCAACGCTTCCTGTCCCTCGATGTCTTTCGCGGGCTCACCGTTGCCTGCATGATCCTCGTGAACACTCCGGGCAGCTGGCAATACGTGTACGCTCCGCTGGGCCACGCCAAATGGGACGGCTGTACGCCTACCGACCTGGTGTTCCCGTTTTTCCTGTTCGCCGTCGGCAACGCCATGAGCTTCGCCATGAAGAAATTCAATACCCTCAGCAACGCGCAAGTGCTGGGCAAGATCTTCAAGCGGACGCTCCTCATCTTCTTCATCGGGCTGTTCCTGAACCTGTATCCGTTCGGGCGGTATGACGCGGAAGGCAACTTCAATTTCATCGATCTCAGCAACCTCCGCATATTGGGCGTACTTCAGCGCATCGCGCTTTGCTATTGCATCGCGGCGCTCCTCATCCATTACGTCAGGCCCCGCGGCGCAGCCATCGTTACCTGCCTGCTGCTGCTCGGGTATTGGGCCGTGATGTACTTCTTCGGCGCCAGCGGCGATCCCTACAGCATGACGGGCCACGCCGGCCAGGCCATCGACCTCGCCATCCTCGGCGAATCGCACATGTACCACGGCGAAGGCGTAGCCTTTGAACCGGAAGGCCTCCTCAGCACCCTGCCCGCGGTCGGCAACGTGGTATTCGGCTACCTGGTGGGCGCGTACGTGCAGAAAAACCGCCACGCCCGCGGCATGCTCCTGAAACTGGTGATCGCCGGCTCCTTACTCATCGCCGTGGCCCTGCTCTGGAGCTCCGTGTTCCCCATCAACAAAAAAATATGGACCAGCTCATACGTGCTCTACACCGTAGGCCTCGCCACCCTGCTGCTTTCCGTAATGATTTACCTGATCGAGATGAAAGGCTGGCAAGGGAAAGGGACTTACTTCTTCGAAGTGTTCGGCAAAAACCCGCTCTTCATTTACGTGCTGTCGGGCATGCTGGTGGACACTTACTCGTATTTCCGCCTCGGCCCCAACCACGAAGGGCTCTACAGCTGGATGTACAACCACATCTTCCAGCCTGCGTTCGGCAACTACCCCGGCTCGCTGGCCTTTGCTTTGTTCCACGTACTGCTGTTATGGCTCGTGGGCTGGTGGATGGACAGAAAGAAAATCTACGTCCGCGTATAATTTGCGATAACAAACCGCCCGGCCAGAATTGTCCGGGCGGTTTTATTTTTCCCCCTGCGGAACCCGATATAATGCTATTTTTGCCGGGATTAAATCTGCCCAAACCGATGAAAAAAGCGTTAATTACAGGGATCACCGGCCAGGATGGCGCCTATCTGACCGAGCTCCTGCTCCAGAAAGGATATGAAGTGCATGGCATCAAACGCCGCACGTCCCTGTTCAATACCGATCGAATCGACCATCTCTATCAAGACCCGCACGAACCGAACGTTCACCTGAAACTGCATTACGGAGACCTGACGGACTCGACCAATATCATCCGCATCATCCAGGAAGTACAGCCAGACGAGATTTACAACCTGGGCGCCATGAGCCACGTGCAGGTGAGCTTCGAAACGCCGGAATATACCGCCGATGTGGACGGAGTGGGAACCCTTCGCATCCTGGAAGCCGTACGGCTGC
>NZ_CALNBI010000037.1 GCF_937874145.1 uncultured Chitinophaga sp.
GTTGAGGGGATTGAAGATGGACCTGTATGAAGGCGGCATCCGCGAACCGTTGCTGGTACGTTGGCCCGGGAAAATTCCCGCCGGAACGACCTCAGGGCTGGTCTCGGTGCAGTACGACCTGTTGGCCACTTTCGCCGATATGGCCAATACGCCCGCACCGGAAAACGACGGCATCTCCCTGCTTCCGGAAATGACCGGCAAACCCGACGGTACCGCTGCCCGCGAGTATTTATATTTTGAATACCCCGAAAAAGGCGGTCAGCTCGCCATCCGGATGGGCAAATGGAAAGCCGTGAAAACCGGGTTGAAACAAGACCGCAACCGCCCCTGGGAACTGTATGACCTCGACGCAGATCCCGCCGAACAGCGAAACGTGGCGGAACAACAACCCGCGCTGCTGCGGCGGTTCGACGATATCGTGAAGAAAGAACACCGGCCCGCACATATCCGCGAATGGGAATTCCTCGATGTGAAATGGCCGGATGCAAAGCCCTGAGCGGCAGAGCAGGACACACCGGGACAGTTAAACCCGGTGTTTTTTTATATTACGGGCCATGAAACGCCTTTTTTTCCTGCTTGGCCTCTGTGCCGCGCAGTATGCAAGCGCCCAGCTCACCGGGCTCCGGTGCGAACATCTTGCCAACCCGATCGGGATCGACGCGGCCCAACCCCGTTTTACCTGGCGCCTCGCGTCCGGGGAGCAGTCGTCGTGCGAGGTGACGGTCAGCAGGGACGGAGCGGTCGTTTGGTCGTCGGGCACACTGAGCGGTCCCGGGGCTTTGGTGCGTTACACCGGGCCAGCCCTGGCGTCTTTCACGGCGTATGACTGGGAAGTGCAGATCAGGCATCCGGATCGATCCACAGACCGCGCCAGCGCCCGTTTTGAAACGGGCATGATGAACCGGCGCGACTGGCAGGGCGCCTGGATCAGTGACGTAAACGACGTGGACCTGAAGCCCGCCGCGCTGTTCCGGAAGGCGTTCAAGCCGGAGGGGAAGATCCGCAGCGCGAGGGCTTACATCGCCGCCGCCGGGTTGTATGAACTGTACGTGAACGGCCAGCGCATCGGCAATCACCGCCTCGATCCGATGTACACCCGGTTCGACCGCCGCAATCTTTATGTTACCTGGGATATCACCCCGCAGCTGCAGTCCGGCGAAAACGTTTTGGGCGTGATGCTCGGGAACGGATGGTATAACCACCAGTCCACCGCCGTGTGGGATTTCCACCGCGCCCCCTGGCGCGCGCGCCCCGCCTTCTGCATGGACGTCCGCATTACTTACGACGACGGCCGCGTGGAAACCATTTCCACGGGGAAAGACTGGAAAACCGCTACGGGTCCTGTCATCTTCAACAGCATTTACACCGCGGAGCATTACGATGCGCGGCTGGAACAGGAAGGATGGGCGAATGCGGGTTTTAACGACAAAGAATGGAAGAACGTGCTCCTCCGCGCCGTGCCGTCGATGAACGTTACCGCCCAGGCCATGGTGTCCGTGGCGGATTGTGATACATTGCCGGCGAAGGGTTTCCGGAAATTCAGCGGTTCCCGCTATTTGTACGACCTGGGGCAGAACATCTCCGGCGTCAGCAGGATCACGGTGAAAGGTCCTGCCGGAACGGTGATGCGCCTCCGCCACGCCGAGCGGCTGGATTCATCCGGGCACACCGATCAATCCAATATCGACGTGCATTACCGGCCTACAGACGACAAGGATCCGTTCCAGACTGATATTTTCATCCTTTCCGGCAAAGGGGAGGAAACTTTCATGCCGCGCTTTAATTACAAAGGTTTCCAGTATGTGGAAGTGGAGAGCAGCGTGCCGGTGGAACTTACCAAAGAAAGCCTGACGGGATACTTCCAGCACAGCCGTGTGGAGCCAAAGGGCTATGTGCATACTTCCAATCCCGTCATGAACAAAATCTGGGAGGCCACCAACAATTCCTACCTCTCCAATCTTTTCGGCTACCCGACCGATTGCCCGCAACGCGAGAAAAACGGCTGGACCGGCGACGCGCACCAGGCCATCGAAACCGCACTGTATAATTTCGACGGCATTACCGTGTACGAAAAATGGCTGAACGATCATTTCGATGAACAACAGCCCAACGGCGTGTTCCCGTCGATCATTCCCACCGGCGGCTGGGGCTACGAATGGGGCAACGGGCCCGATTGGACGAGCACCATCGCCATCATCCCCTGGAACATCTACCTGTTTTATGGCGATACCACGCTGCTTTCGCGCTCCTACGACGCGATGCGCCGTTACGTCGATTACATCACATCGATATCGCCTTCCGGCATCACCACCTGGGGCCTCGGCGACTGGATTCCCGTCAAATCCAAAACACCCGTGCCTTTCACGTCCACGGCGTTTTATTACACGGATGCGAACATCCTCGCCAAAACCGCGAAGTTGCTGGGCAAATCACAGGATGCGGAAAAATACGCCGCACTGGCCACATACATCCGCAACGCCTTCAACGAAAAATATTTGAATCGCGAAACAGCGGTTTATGGACAGGGCGTACAAACGGAACTGAGCGTGGCTTTATATTGGGGGCTGGTCCCGGATTCGCTGCGCGCGCAAGTAGCTGCCAATCTGTACAAACGAGTGGCCGCGGATAATTTCCACCTGGATGTGGGGCTTATAGGCAGCAAGGCCATCCTCAACGCCCTCAGCGAAAACGGGTATGCGGATGCCGCTTGGAAAATCGCCAGCCAGGAAGATTACCCGAGCTGGGGATGGTGGATCAAAAACGGCGCTACCACGCTATATGAGAATTGGCCCATCAATGCGAAAAGTGATATTTCCCTCAATCATATCATGTTCGGTGAGATCGGCGCCTGGCTCTTCAAAGGCGTGGGCGGCATCTTCCCCGACGAGCGGCAGCCAGGCTTCCGGCATGTGCGCATGAAACCGCAATTCGTGAAAGGGCTCGATCATTTCGAAGCGCATCACGACGGCCCCGCCGGCCGCATCGTTTCGTCGTGGAAGCGCAAAGGGCGTACGGTGCAATATACGATGACCATCCCGCCGAATAGTATCGCTACACTGGAACTCCCTGGCAGAGCGCCTGTCAGCGCAGGCCCGGGAACGCATGTTTACGATGTGAAGCAATAGAGGATTTACTGTAAAGAGGAGAAAAGCCTGTCACCGGGTTCAAGCGGCGGACAGGCTTTCTCTTTTGCGCCAGGGGTTAAGCCGGCGTGGATGAGGGGTTTTCAAAGTAGTTCCTTTGCGTGGCGGATGTTGCTTTTGATGGTTTCCCATACTTCTTCGAACTCGCCGTTCAGCATCAGTTTTGTCATGGAAGCCGCCATCCCGCGCACTTGCGCGAGCTTGATTTTCGACGGCATCGCCAGCGCATTGGGATCGGTCATGATGTTCAGCAGCACGGGGCCGGGCTGGCTGAGCGCATGGCTGAGGGCTTCGCGCACCCGGCCGGGCTGCGAAACGGTGATGCCAGGGAGGCCGTAAGCCTGCGCCAGCATCGCGAAATCGGGGTTGTGCATATCGGTTTGCCAGTCGGGCAGGCCCGCTACTTCCATTTCGAGTTTCACCATACCCAGCGAGCGGTTATTGAATACAATGATTTTTACCGGCAGTTTGTATTGCGCGATGGTGGCGAGGTCGCCGGTGGTCATCGACAGGCCGCCGTCGCCGCAAAGCGCCACCACGGTGCGTTCCGGTGCGCATAACGCCGCGCCGATTGCCTGTGGCAGGGCATTGGCCATGGAACCGTGGTTGAAAGAACCGAGGAGTGCGCGGTTGCCGGTGGATGAGATGTATCGTGCGGCCCACACACAGGTCATGCCGGTGTCTACGGTAAAAACCGCGTCGTGCGGGGCCAGTTGGTCGATGGTGGCGGCCACGAATTCCGGGTGGATTTTATTTTCGCCGCCTTCATCCGTGACGTAGGACTGCAGGCGGTCTTTCACTTTCGCGTACAGTTTCCGTTCGTCTTCCAGGAAATCGGTTTTTGTTTTGGGCTGGATGAGTGGAAGCAATGCCGACAGGGTTTCGCGGATGGTGCCGTGAAGCCCCTGGTGCAGGGTGGCCCTTCTTCCCAGCCTTTCGGCCTGCGCATCGATCTGTATCACGCGCGTATCGTCGGGGAGGAACGGGGTGTAGGGGAAATCGGTCCCGAGCAGCAGCAGCGTATCGGCGTGGTGCATGGCGTGATAGGCCGAAGGTAGTCCCAGCAGGCCGGTCATGCCCACTTCGAAAGGATTGTCGTGCTGGACGGCCATTTTCCCCCTGAACGAGTAGCCGACCGGCGCCTGGAGGGCGTGGGCGAGGTCGATCACTTCCGGGTGCGCGCCTGCGGCGCCGATGCCGCAGAAAATGGTCACCTTTTCGCTCTGGTTGAGCGTTTCGGCCAATTGTGCCAGTTCGCCGGTGGAAGGGATGATGCCGGATTGGGTGAGGTAGATTTGGTGGGAAGAAGGGGCTTTCTCCGCATCCATTTCAGATACATCACCCGGCAGTCCGAACACCGCCACGCCTTTGCGGCTGACGGCCGTTTGCATGGCCATCTGGAGCATGCGCGGCGCCTGTACCGCTGTGGTGGCCATTTCGCAGTAATAACTGCAATCATCGAACAGTTTGTAGATGTTCGTTTCCTGGAAAAATCCGGAGCCGAACTCGGGCGAGGGGATAGCCGAGGCGATGGCCAGCACGGGTGCGCCGGAGCGTTGGGCGTCGTATAAACCGTTGATGAGATGCACATGCCCGGGCCCGCAGCTCCCTGCGCAACAGGCGATCTTGCCCGTCAACTGTGCTTCCGCGCCCGCGGCGTAGGCGGCGTTTTCTTCGT
>NZ_CALNBI010000038.1 GCF_937874145.1 uncultured Chitinophaga sp.
GACCGTTTTCAATTTGTACGTAGTGGAAGGTTTTCAACACCAGGAGATTTCTGAGATGCTCGGCATTTCGGAGGGCACATCAAAATCCAATTTGTTTAAGGCGAAAAGGATTCTCAAAGAAAAAATCGATGCGTTAACATCTATGAATATTTCTGGCTCCGGTCCGATCGGCGCCCCCCAACCGTCATGAGCGAACAGTTTGAACATAATATCCGGAAGAAGCTGCAAGAAGCAGAAGTTCCATTCGAGCCCCAGGCCTGGGACCGGATGGAAAAACTGCTGGATCAACCCCGCAACCGGCGCCCCATGTGGTGGTGGTTCGGCGGCCTCGCCCTCATCCTCGGGCTCGCCGGCTGGTGGTGGTTCACGCGCCCTGCCGGAGATAATTCTACATCTTCCCCCAAAACAGAAAATTTCGCTAACACCACTGAACCGAAACAGGAAGTTGAAAACGGTGACCCGAACAAAAATGCGGTTACTGAAACTGACAAATTGATTGTGGATAAACCAGCGGATGCAGCTATCGTGGAAAGTGAAAACACAAAAGCCCGGCAGAAGAAACCGATCGCGCCGATTTTCCAGGAATCAAATGCTGTGAAAAAATCGGCGGTAAATTCCGAAACGGAAAACCATGTGGATAATCCCGCGAATTCATCTGTTGTAACTTTCCAGAAATCGAATTTGCGAGCGGGAAGCAAATCAGATACACGCAGCGACAGAAAGAACGATGTGGATAAACCTGATAATCCAGCAGCTAAAGTTCAAGAGGAAAATAATTTTTCCGTAGCCGGCCGGAAGGATGTGGAAAACCCCTCATCATCAGTTCCCTTATCTTCCCAAAAAGATAAAAACAACACGCCAGCTCCCGCAAGTGTGGATAACCCCTCCCTTCCGCCAACCAGGTCCGAAAAAAATCAAACTGCAAACATCGGCGCCCCCGTTCATGTGGACAACGCTGCGAACCCGGCTTCAACAGACTCAAACTCGTTGGGAGCATCATCCCGCGAAAACTGGAAAGCTCCGCGGAGAAAGGGTTTTGATGGTGGCATCCACCTCGGTCCGGATGTAAACGCCACCGGATCTTTCACAGGAATGCGCGCCGGATTTACCGGAGGCCTCCTGCTCAGGTACCATGTGAATAACAAATGGTACCTGAGTACCGGGGCCGCCTACACGAAAAAGTTGTACGCGGCGTCTCCAAAAGAATACAATTCTCCTTACCCCGGAAATTATGTGGATATCGATGCTGATTGCGATGTGATCGATGTGCCGCTGAATGTCCATTTTGTATTTGCCGAAAATGCATCGGGCCGATGGAATGTCAGCGCCGGCGCGTCCACTTATTTCATGCTCCGCGAAAAATACGAATACTACTATCCCAATAATTATAAACGCACCCGCGTTTTCAGCAACCAAAACCAACACTGGTTTTCCGTTATCAACCTCAGCGCTGGTTGGGAAAAAAATACGAAAGGACGACTGAACTGGGGTTTGCAACCCTACCTGAAAATACCGGCCGGCGGCGTGGGAGAAGGAAAAGTGAAGTTGTACTCTGCCGGCCTTAGCCTGCAGCTGACGATGGGGAAAAAGTAAACCGGTTAATTTTTCTTTTCGCGGATCCGCTTATACACCTTGATCGCTACCATCAGCGCGGCGGTGAAAATGATCAGTCCTACCATCGACCAGATCATACTCAAAAAACTCTTCAGCACCACCAGGAAAACGATCGCCACCAGGAAAATCGTGGCTACCTCATTCCACACGCGAAGTTGCGTTGAACTGCGTTTGATCACGCCGGCCTGGAGATCTTTGTAAATCCGGTGGAGAAAAAAGAAGTAAAAATAAAGGCCGAGTACGAATGCAATTTTAATCCACAACCAAACCGGGATGCTGCCCAGCAAAAAAGCCATCCATGGACCGAAGATCAGCGTGAGGATGGCAGAAGGCCAGGTAATTCCGAACCAAAGCCTTTTCATCATGATCCGGTATTGGTCCTGGAGGATGCTGCGCCGGGGCTCTTCCATTTCCTGCGCTTCTGTGAAATACACGAACAGCCGTACAATGTAGAACAGTCCGGCGAACCAGGTTACAATGAAAATGATATGAAGCGCCTTGATGGTGAGGTACATATTCTGCAAAAATAATCAAAATTAACCCTGCATCCGTTTCCGGCCCGAAACCGGCGCCAGGACTATAATTGCTCCCGGTCCATATACGAACCTTTCCGGCTGTCGGGCGAAAAAACGTAGACGATCAGCGAAATAAAAATGCAAATGGTCACATACCAGTAATACAACGATTCGTGGCCAACATCTTTCAGCGCAAATGCGATGGTTTCCGCCGTTCCCCCGAAAATGGCCACGGTAAGCGCATATGGGAATCCAACGCCGAGCGCGCGGATTTCCGCAGGAAACATTTCCGCTTTTACCACGGCATTGATCGACGTATAACCGCTTACGATCACTAGCGCGGCGAGGATGAGAAAAAATGCGCTCCACACCGTAGTGGCCTGGCTGATCGCTGTCAGTAACGGCACCGTGCACAATGTTCCCAAAACGCCGAAGCCGATCAGCAAAGGTTTGCGCCCGATCCTGTCGGACAGTTTACCGAACAGCGGCTGGATGCATGCGAAGATCAGCACGAGGAAAAACGAAATCAGCGTGGATTCTTCTTTCGAAAGTTTCACCGTGTTGACGAGAAACTTTTGCATGTAAGTTGTATATGTGTAGAACGCCAAAGTGCCGCCCATAGTGAGCCCTACGACGGTGAGCACTGCGCGCGGGTGATTCCGGAAGAGCGCTTTTACGGAGCCGCGGTCTTTCTTTTTAATGTCCACATTCACGGATTCGTGCATGTTGCGGCGAAGATAAAGTGCGGTAATGGCGAGCAGCGCGCCGATGACGAAAGGTATGCGCCATCCCCATTCCGCGAGTTGTTCGGGAGTGAGGAAAACCCTTTGCAGGAGCATCTGAACGCCGAGCGCGAGGATTTGTCCGCCGATAAGCGTTACGTATTGGAAGCTGGAGAAGAAACCGCGGCGCGAAGAATCCGCCACTTCACTGAGGTAGGTGGCGGAAGTGCCGTATTCGCCCCCCACGCTGAGGCCTTGCATGAGGCGCGCCAGCAAAAGCAGTACCGGCGCGGCTACGCCGATGGTGGAGAATGAAGGAGTGCAGGCGATCAGCAGAGATCCGAGAGACATCAGGAGTACCGAAAGTGTCATCGCCATTTTTCGGCCCTGACGATCGGCGATGGTTCCGAAGAGCCATCCGCCAAGTGGGCGCATGAGGAAACCGACGGCGAAAATCGCGGCGGTGTTCAGCAGTTGTGCAGTAGCATTGCCGGAAGGAAAAAAGACTGGCGCGAAGTAAATCGCGAACGCTGAATAAGCGTACCAATCGTACCACTCCACGAGGTTGCCGACGGAGCCGGTAAAAATTGCTTTCAGTCGCCAGGACGTTGTGGCTTCACGCGGAATGGAGTTGGTGGTCATGTATCAAAAATAAATATTTCCGGCACAACCTTAACAAATGCTTCACCTGTCCTGTTTGCAGAAAAACCGATAATGCCGCATGATGAAAAAGAAGAAAAGAAGGTACAAATTGAAATGGGAGCGACAGCAAATGCGCATCCGGTTTTTGTCGCAGGAGATCATCCGATTCCGCCGGCAGTTGTCGCAATCGTCGCGGGACAGGAACCGGAAAATGAATTACATTATCGACCGGATGAATAGCCTATGGCCCGGCGAGTCGGAATTATAAATTCCATTCCGCAGGCAAACCCATGAACTTGCCATAAGCTTTCGCGGCGGTGGATAACCGCTCCTCCCCGATCGCCGTTTTATCAAAAGGTATATATACCATTTCGATTGATTTTTTCCCGATTTCCCGCCGCCATGTTCCCACGATTTTTCCTTTCGCAATGACTAGATAAGGTAAAATGCCATTCGGGGGAGATAGAATTCCCGGTGGAACATTTCCCGCTACCAGCGATCGATCGGCATAGCTGATATAATATTCATCGAACCCCGACAGCAAACGGATTTTAAGATCCGGTTTCGTTTCCGTTTTGCCCGGCGGCAGGAAATACGTTTTGTCGTCCGCAACAAATTTTTCCGTGATCCCTGCTTCTTCAAACGCGCGCCGGCAGGCCGTTACAGGAAACCCGCTCCACCACGAAAAATCTTCCGCCGTAGCCGGGGAATGACTTTCCAAATAACGTACAGCCAACGCTGTCAGTGGATTTTCCGGCATCGGGAAATTTGTTTCGGGAAGCCAATCGTCGAGGAGCACATACGTAAATTCCTTCCCGCGGCGGGGCCCGCAGCAAATCACTTGTTGCAACCCGGCGAAAGTGAGGAACTGGTTCATCCGGTGATCCGACGTGTCGATGCGCTTTTTCTCCAGGATGGTTTTCAGCTCGGCGCGGGTAAGGGCTTCCCCGTTTTTGAGGGCATCCCCGATGTGGCGGAGCGCCTTCGACAGGATGGCATCATCCACCCCCAATTTTTTCCACATACTTCCTGCCTGCAGTTTGATCCGCGGCGTAACGAGCGCAGTAATCCAGCGGACGTCCTTGGGGTGCATCAGGTGCAGCGTTCCCCGCAGGCTCGAAATCCGGATTAGTTTTTTACCGGCCAGAAGGTTTTCCACACCCGCATCCGTGAGCCCGTGGCAGCGCTGGCCCAGCGACCACTTCGCGCCAGCGAAATCCTGCGCCTGGATGGCGCAGAGATGTGCCGCCACGTCGGCAGGCGCTTGCTTCGAAGGTTGCGTCAACAGTTGCCGGGAAAGCCTGGTAGCGAGGATGGCCGCGTGATTCATCTTCCGAAAATAAGGAAAAATGTGGCGGGATGCATTTGAGCAGAAATGGCAGTCGTTGTGTAAGGCTGAGAAAAAAAGCGGCCGGAGCCGCTTTCTATTTTTTAATCCAGGACATAAGGCCAGCGTTGCGGCCGTGTGAGCGTTGCGTTGGCGGCATCGTCGTTTTGGAAACGTTCTTTCACGGGGTCCCAGAAAAGCTTGCGTTTCAGTTTCATGGCCGTATGGTTGAGGAGGCAGACGGTACATGCCCGGTGCCCGACTTCGATCGGCGTGATCGGCTGCTGGCGGGTCCGGAGGGATTCGAGCCAGTTGCCGTGGTGGTCTTTACTGTCGGTCAGCCTGATTTCGTTTTCACCGATAATTGAAGTGAGAATTTTCGGGTCCGATGCGTCGAGGGCTTTGCTGTTCTTGGCCAGGCTTGCCGGATCATTGGCGGTGGCGGCATAGTTTCCGCGCGAAACGAAGATCCAGCCGTCGGAGCCTACGAACTTCACGCCATTGGGATACGTGTTGCTGGCCAGCACTTTCACGCCGTCGGCATAAATATTTTCGGACTGGAACGGCCCGTGCACGTCCCAGAGATTTCCCGCCGCGGGGAACTCCGCCTTGGCAGACACTTCCACCGGACCGGTGTATTCGTACCCGAGGCCCCAGTTCACGATATCGAAATGGTGAGCGCCCCAGCCGGTGATCATACCCGCGCCGAACTGCTCGCAGCGGAGCCAGCCCGGCCGGCTGAAGTCGTTGGTGGGGTGAACGCGCTTCAGGGTATAAGGCGCCCAGGGTGTTTCGCCGAGCCAGGCGTCATATTGCAATCCTGCCGGAACGGGCATTTCTTTCTCAGGCGTGCTTTGGGAGGGATCGTCGATCGGCAGGCCCACGTAAACGGTATGTACCTTCCCTATCCTGCCGTTGCGCACCAGTTCGCAGGCTCTTTTGAACTGCGGCATAGAACGCTGCTGGCTTCCGATTTGGAGGATGCGCCCGTTCTTGTGCACTTCATTGCTGAGGTAGCGGCCTTCGGAAATGGTGAGCGAAGCGGGTTTTTGCATGTAAACGTCTTTTCCCGCGCGCACGGCGGCCACGGCGGGAATCACGTGCCAGTGGTCGGGCGTGGAGATGATGACGGCGTCGATGTCTTTATCGGCCAGTAGCTCCTGGTAGTTTTCGTATGCTTTGGTTCCGGTGTATGCTTTGCCGGTTTTTTTGGAATAGTAATCGTTGACCAGCTTGCGCGCGCTTTGGAGGCGGTTGCTGTCGAGGTCGCAGACGGCCAGGATATTGGCCTGTTCATGTTTCCAGACGCCGGGCATATCGTGCTCGCGGGAAATGCGCCCGTTGCCGATGGCACCTACGTTGATACGGTTGCTCGGCGCCAGGGGGCCGCTGATAACGTGTGCCGGAACGATCATGGGAATGTGGCTGAGGGCCAGGCTCCCGGCGGCTCCGGTGATGGCGTTCTTTAGGAATGTCCGGCGCGATCCGCCGCCGGTGTTTTTCTTGGGTCGCATGTGGAATATGATTGAAGGTGATCAGAATCCGATTGAATTGCCGCCATCTACCGCCAGGCTGGTTCCGGTTATGAAACCCGCTGCCGGCGATGCGAGGAACACGGCGGCAAGCGCCACGTCTTCCGGCTTGCCCAGTTGCCGCATGGGTGTGCGCCCGAGTACCCGGTTCTTCCGGTCGGGGTCGTTGTTCAGCGCTTTGGCCGACATTTCTGTTTCAATAAATCCGGGAGCGATGCAGTTTACCCGCACGCCTTCGGGCGACCATTCCACCGCCATCGCTTTCGTCATGCCTTCCACGGCAGATTTGGCGGCGGTGTACGCAATCACTTTCGGGATGCCGTATTTCGCCGCCATGGAACTGATCATGATGATACTGCCCGATTTATGTGAAGTCATCCGCCGCGCCACTTCCCGCGATAATGCGAAAACGGCCTGCAGGTTGGTGCGCAACACGGATTCGAATTCCGCGTCGCTTACTTCGAGTGCGTCTTTCTTCAGATGGATGCCGGCGTTATTGACGAGCACATCTATCGGCCCGTAAGCGGATTCAATTCCATCCACCAGCTCGGGGATCACTTCCAGCTGCGAAAGGTCGCAGGCGATGGTGCGGACGTTCCCGCCGATGGCTGCTGCGGCAGATTCGAGAACGTCGGCCCGCCTGCCGGCGATGATCACTTCGGCGCCGTATCCGGCGAAAGTACGGGCAACGGCCAGCCCCAGGCCGGAGCCGCCGCCCGTTATCAATGCTCTTTTTCCCGACAGATCGAAATCGTGCATGGCATTTATTTATTGATCTCTTTGGCCATCGCCTGGCCGGCGGTGGTTACGTAATATTTCGCGATCATGTTTTTCACTTCCCAGGCGGGCACTGCGCCGGCCTTCAGGAACCCGAGGTAGCGCTGGAGCACTTCGGCAAAATGCGCCTCGTGCCCCGTCTTCAGCTCCTGCGGAATGGAAATCCGGAAACGCTTGCCCTGGGGCTCCACGGAAATACCGGGGTACTTTGCGGAAAGGCGTTTCACGGAAGCCTCCAGCGCGGAAGCAAATGCCGTATCAGCCGACACCGGTTCTACGTAGAGTTCGGGCTTCCAGGATTCATCTTTACCCTGGCGGATCACGATGTTGCAACGGCTTCCGCGGACAATCGCGTAATGCGTGTCGCCCCCGCCGGCCGGCGCTTCAAAATTCCACAATGCGGACAAACGCACATGGAATCCTTTAACTTGATAATCCACCGTACCATTCGCGGCGATGCCCGCCACCGTGTCTTTCACATACGGCAACAAGAAATCCGGGAACGTTTCGGCGCCGGTGATAGTGGAAAACTGCGACTTCGTGAGCGGTGTTTTCCATTTTACGGCGCTATTCAATTGAATATCTTTTTTATAGTCGAGCTCGGTGGTGTCGAACAACATCCAGTGCGTGAGGTCTACCAGGTGGGTGTTCACATCCACCAGCGCATCGCCCTGCTGCGATGGGTCGAAGAACCAGGATGGGCGGCGGAGCGGTTTGCCCGATACCATTTTGTAGAAGTGATGGATGCTTTCGATTTCGATGGCCGGCTCCTTTGACGTTCCGGGCTGCATCTCCCCGAAAATGGATGCGTCGCGGAGCAACTCTTTCTGGAGGATGTTGGTAATCTCGGAACGCTCGGTCATAATATCGTACAGGAGCACGTTGGCGGATTCCGCATCAGCGAAGCTCTTGCGCAGGGATGCAAAATCTTCCTGCGTGATGGCCATCGGCTTGTCGGCCAGTACGTGCATCCCCGCCTGCACCGCGGCATCGATGTAACGGGTTTTGTCGTGGTTGTTGCCGGCGAGCACGACAACAGACCCTTTGCGGTCGGTTTTCATCTTCTCCAGCCAGTCGCTGCCCGTATAAACTTCTTCTTTCCAGCTGGTGGGCTGGTCGGCACGTTCGTTATATTGTTTGATGAGATTGAGGTGCGCTTCCAGCTCGGGGCCTTGCGGTGCATACACGTGCACTACGCTGTCGATGCCGGGCGTCGCCGTTTTCTGCACGAGCGCGGCGTGGAAGTGGCCGGGCGCGAGGGTGATCAGGTGAACCATATCTTGCTCTTCTTTCGGTTGGCCGGGCCCGCAGGCTGCCATCAGCAGCGAGGCGCCCAGCAGGTAACTGTAACGGTATTGTTTCATGTTGATCATATTAACGTTGATAGTCCACCGGGGTTGTGGGCGTGGTGGCATATGCCCTGGACTGGTCCCTCGCGCCGGTGCGCCCTACGAGCCAGTGAAGGCCCTGGTACAGGTGGTTCAGGAAAACGGGATCGGAATAATCGGACTTCCGGTGCCCCAGCGAAGTAAACCAAACATAACCGCCATCGAAATGCTGGTACCATGCCGCGGGATAATAATTACCATACGACCCCTGGTTCCGGAGCAGCACCGTGTCGTTAACGTCCGTCAGGCTGGAAACGTCGTGCGCCAGAAGGGTATGAATACCGGCGTACATTTCTTTGGAAAAATAACATTCGTCTTCGCGCTCCCAAACTTTCGGGACATCTTTCAAAGAAGGATGCGCAGGGTCCGTCACGACCAGGCGGAACTTCTGGAACCTGGCGTGCCAGGAGAAGGTCCCCCCGATCATCCATTTAAACCAATCCCATTTCCTTTCCGTACCGATGGCGGAATGAACGCCCATGAACCCGCCGCCCGACTGGATATACCGCATGAGCGCTACTTTCTGCGCGTCGGTGTCGAAAACGTCATTATTGGTGGAAGTGAAAACCAGCGCATCGTAGCCGGCGAGGTTGGATTCGGAGAAAACGGCCGCGTCGTCAGACACGTCAACGGCAAAACCGTGGTCGGCGCCCATCTTCTTGAAAGCCGCCGCCGCGTCAGCAATGTTGTCGTGGACGAATCCTTTGCCATTTTTAGTAAAAACGAGGACTTTCTTCTGTTTCCAGTTAACGGCGCCCTGCATGGCGCGCTGGGAGGCGCATGCCGTGAGCAGGAAGAGGCAGCTTATCAACAATATCCCCCGGGCAGGGAAGCGCTTATCTTTCATAAATGACTGATTGACTGTGGAATTCAAGCAGGGAAATACCCTTTAGCCTAAAAATAGGATTCCCTGCGGGGGATTCCAACCCGCAATCCACAATTAGTCCCGGAAAGCCCGTTTACAACGTTTGAAGGAGGGACGAGCGGAAACTACTCTTTATGCCATTTCTTCCGCGAAGCTTTTAATTCCTGAATCCGGCGATCCACTTCTACCGTTGGTTTGTACGCCTGGTAATAGGTGTAATAAGTGATCACTTCCCGGCAACGGATCACATCTTTCCGGATCGCTTTGCGGTCATCTTCCAACAATTTTGCTGCCGCCAGCAGGGTTTCATAATATTTGTCTTTCATCTCCCGGCTGCAGTGTTTGAGATATTTGCTGCCTTCTGTGAGATTTGCGGCTATGTTGGGGTAAGATTTCTTCTTCATGTGGCCTTCGGTTTCCTCTTTGTAATAACGGACCAGCGTGGTATGCACCCAGAGCGCAAACCGCCCGGAAGGATATTTCTCCGCATAGGCCAGGTAATCCTGGAGGTTACTGGATTTTTCGGCGGTCCGGTACAGGAGCTCGTCTTTCGTTCTGGCGATGCGTGTGGCGAGGGTGTCCGATTTAATGAATTGATAACCGCTTTCGTAATGGTCCAGCGCTTTCTGGTAGTGTCTTTCTTCGAGGAATTTGTCGCCAAGTACGATGTGGCGGAGATATACTTTCTTCTCTTCGAATACCCTGTTGTCGCCGGACTGTCCGAACATATCGGTGTATTCCTTCAGCACCGCGGCATCGCTCGATGCGAGGTAAATGGACTTCAATCTTTTCTCCGAACGGTTACGGATGGAAGTTGATTTCGCGTTGGCAGAGGATTCCAGCGAAGCACTTGCTTTGTTCGCCTGTTCCATCCGTTTGTCGTCGATGGTTTTGAAATGATCTTTGTGGAGTGCTTTCATCTTGCCCGTCACTTCCCGCCGGATCGTTTCCAGTTCCTTATGCGCCACAGACCCTGCGTTGGAAGCGGGCGCCATGCTGAAATAGCGGCTGGCGGCGAGATAGGCGTTGCTCCAGTCGCTCGTGGAATAATAAACGTGTGTTTTCAGGGATTCGATTTTGGGATTGCTTTTTCCCAGCGACTGCTCGCATTGCCCGATGAGGCGGATGGACTCATCGAAACGGCCATTTTCGTACGCGGTTTTCGCGGCGTCGAAAAGTTCGCGCGCGGATTGCGCCGAGGCCGGCGTGATGGCGAGGAAAAGCGCGACGGAGATATATATTTTCTTCATGTTGATTTTCGGTTAACGGATTTTCCACATGGTTTTCGAAGAAAGAACGGTCATGTCAGGGGAAAGAATAATTCGCTGCACCTTGTCTACCGAGTAATCCCGTTCTGATCCGTAGAACGTGCCTTGTCCCGGGTCATAATCTACGATGACGCTGCGCGCCTCCGCCAAAGTGTTGTAAACGCCTTTCGGCTGGCCGCTTCCGAAGGTGCGCACCGCGATCTTTTTCTGGAATTCGCCGGGAGAAAGCAGCGCATCGGCCGCTATGGTGCCGTCTTCCAGTTGCTGCACCGATTGGAATTCCGTGTGGCCATCGATGGTTTGTTTTACGCCTCTTTTATTGAGGATGAATTGCGGATATTTTTGCGTGGCGCTTTCCCGCCCGATCAGCGCGAAAAATTTCCCGTCGTTGTTGAAGCCCTGCATGTTGGCGTATTCTTTCCTGCTGAAACTGGCGATGATGCGGCCGTTGGCTTTCAAACCGTAGAAGTCTTTTTCGCCATACATGGTAACGCCTTTCAGATCGTCTTCGTAAGCTTCGCTCCATTCGTTGGGACCGTTGTAGGTGCGCGGGCTTTCGGCGGCGAGGGCGCTATCTGCTTCTTCGAGCGGTGATGGCGGAACGCCGTTTTCGTATTGAAGGTAGAGATCGTGGATGTTATCGATGGCGTCGAGCGGCCATTTGAGTTCCAGCCAGATGTTCTGATCGCGGGAGGTGCCGTTTTTGCGGGCTTGTCCTTCCCCGATACGGATCAAGGCGTGATCGCCGGCGGAGGTGGCTTGCCGGAGCGGGGAGCAGTATTCGGCGGGTTTTTCAACGGGTTTGAAGTCTGCGAAATTGCTGACAAAGGACCACTGGCCGGAGGGTGCTTCTTCCGACCGGGCGATCATCCCCTCCCCTGCATTGAGCGGCGCGGTGGGGAATGTCATGGGAGATTTTCCGGAAGGATAGATCAGCACGTCGTTATCCGAAATTTTAAACCAGGCATAGGCGCCACCCGCGTAGGTATTTTGCGGGTTGAGCCCCATCCCTACGATAGCCCTGATGGCGGAGGGGCGGATCGCTTCATACCGTTTCACAAGATCCGGATATTTGGAAATTTTAGCGTATTCCACGCGGTGCTTCCGGCCGTGTAGGAATTGTTTGTTGATCGTCCAGTAAAGCGTGGGATGGGTGACCAGCTCGCCGAGGATGGTCCAGGCGCGGAACCGCAGCACAACGGCCGATGCGTTGGACAGGGCGTCGCGGTCGGGAAGGCCGTAATGCAGGTTGTCCGGATCGCCGAACTTCATGATGAAGGATTTATCCGCCGGGGCGACAGGCGATTTCCCATAACAATAATACACATCCACGAATCCCTTCCGCGAAAGCGGGATGTCTTGCGCGCGCGCATCGGTCAGCAGGAAAATACTGGCAAATGTTCCCGAAAGAAGCAGCCGTTGGAAAGCGATCATAGGCCATAGCACGATTTGGTGGAAGAAATTCCGCTCCTCGTCTGGTCGTTGGAGGGTAAGCAGGTGTTGCCGGACGGCAAATATGCGAAAATAGTGCGGTGAGGGCAATACTTAGAAATGAGTATAAGAGTTGCCTGAACAGCCCAGTGTTTCATGGGATTGCGGAGATTCATGCAGTAATCATATTTGTGTAAGCAAATTTGCTTATCTTAGTGTTATGACGACATTTAAGACGATTGCCTTAATTAAGGGGATCCACCCAGGATTTGTGCTGGAAAGGGAGTTAAAGCGACGAAAGATCGCCAAGGGCCCCTTTGCGTTGTCTATCAATGAGTTCCCACAAACGTTGGGCGCGATTACGAAAGGAAAGCGGAAAATGAACCCCAACCTGGCTTACCGGATCGAGGAAGCGCTGGACATAGAAGAAGGCTTTTTCATGGTTTTGCAGGCTTATCACGATATGAAGCTGGAAAAGGAAAAGCACCGGACGCCGGAGAAGCCGGATTTGTCAAGGCTTCGGCCGATCTTATTCTGGGATACGGCATTTGACAAAATAGATTGGATCAGGCAAAAGAGAGCTGTAATAAGACGTGTCTTCGAAAGAGGGCTGCTTCGGGAGAAAAAAGAGATAGTGCGTTTTTATGGGGTAGCAGCAGTAAGAAGTATTTTAAATGAAAAGGAGATCAGGAAATAAATAATCGAATGATGTATTGGAATACGGTTGAGCCGAAATTACGAGCGGTTTTACTTCAGATGATGGACGAACCGCTGTTCGGTATGTTCCGGCTTGTGGGAGGTACTTCGCTAAGCCTGCAGTTGGGGCACAGGATGTCTACCGATATAGATTTATTCACAGACGCAGCTTACGGTTCCGTTGATTTTAAATTGATCGACACATACCTGCGCGAACATTTCGAATACGTTAGCCCTCCCTGGGATAATGAATCTCCTGGAATGGGAAGAGGCTATATAGTTGGCGCTACGGCAGCAGATGAAGATTTGATGAAGATAGATCTGTATTATACCGATCAATTTATTCAGCCGGTCATAACTTCAGGCAATGTGCGAATGGCGACGCTTGAAGAAATTGCTGCGATGAAAATTGATATCGTACAGAGGGACGCGAGGAAAAAGGACTTTTGGGACATTCACGAGATATTGGATTCCTGCAATATGGAGCAAATGATTGCCCTGCATGAAGCGCGTTATCCTTATGCGCATGACGCTGATGCTATTTACAGCGGGTTAACGGATTTTCGCAATGCGGATGACGATTTGGATCCAATCTGCCTGAAAGGAAAGCATTGGGAGTTAATTAAACTGGATATTGTTACTGCAGTTGAATCGTTGAAGAAGTAAGGCTGCAATAAAAAAAAGAGACCATCTTCCGATGATCTCTTTTTTTCGTGGTGTGGGCCGGGATCGAACCGGCGACACATGGATTTTCAGTCCATTGCTCTACCAACTGAGCTACCGCACCAAGGCACCCCGTCGTTAAAGGGGAATGCAAAAGTAGGACAATTATTGAAATCTCCAAAACATTATTCAAAAATTTCTGCTTTCGCAATAATTCCATTCCAGAGATTGTTTCTCCACTCCAGCGCTTTTGTAGCATAGGCGGCACTTTCAGCCCATTTACCCGCATCGCTTCCACACAATTCTTCCACCATTTTTTCTGCGAGTTTGCTGTGATGATCGCCGTCTACTTCGATATGG
Source organism: uncultured Chitinophaga sp. (assembly GCF_937874145.1). Classification (GTDB taxonomy): domain Bacteria; phylum Bacteroidota; class Bacteroidia; order Chitinophagales; family Chitinophagaceae; genus Chitinophaga. Next base: position 13,801 of record NZ_CALNBI010000038.1, read on the forward strand.
CGTTCGAGGTAGTAAATGAAAATGTCGAATTTTCCGGGGAACTGATCATTGAGATCTTTCACCAGTGCGTAGAACATATCCGGGATAAGATCTTCCCTGCCGAAAGTAAAAACCGCGGCCATGATATGCGGCTTGCCTGTAGCAATTACTTCGAATGTGAATTCGAGGAATCCTTTCACCGAAGGCGGAAAACCCTCCAGCAAAGCATCCAACGGCTGCCCGCCGCGAATCCCTTCCAGCAGGTTGTTGATCCTGCGCGTATCCGCTCCCGCCTGCTCCATCGCCAGGATGTACAGCTCGAAGTGGCTGCAGTGCATCGTGCCCGTGGCATCCACATCGCTCTCCTCCCCCGTTACGATCTCGTTGATAAGGAACCTCGTTTCAGGCGAGCCCACAGGCACCCAGGGCGTTGTCACGCAGGTGAGCGCGCGCTGAAGGCCTTTGAGCAAACTCATGAAGTCCCACACGGCAAACACATGGTGCTCCATGAACCGGCGCACGTCTTCGACCGACTGCAAATGCCCGTACAACGGGTGGTGCACGATCTGCCCGCGGACGCCGGCTATTTCTCTTTTTACATCATTAATTCCCATAAACCACCAAAAACTTGATACGCATTAATTTCAACTGTTCGATCGAGTAATTGCCTTCTTCCAGCTCTTCTTTCGCCAACGCCAGGCTCGACGTTTCACAGCCTTTGAAATATTCCAGTATCTCGTCCTGCGCGTAATCGTCCAGCTCCTCGTCGATGCAGTAATCCAGGTTCAGCTTGGTGCCGCTGGCTACGATGGTTTCCATCTCGTCGAGCAATTGGGAATACGACAGTTCCTTGTTGCGGGCAATCGTTTCGAGGGGCATTTTCTTGTCGATGTTCTGAATGATGAACACCTTCAGGCCGCTCTTGTTGACAACGGATTTCAGCACGAAGTCGTCGGGCTTCACGATGTCGTTTTCCTCCACGAATTTGGAGATCACGTCAACGAACTGCTTGCCGTACCGGATGGCCTTTCCCTTGCTCACGCCCTGGATCTTTTCCAGTTCCTGGGTGGTGGTGGGGTATTGCGTGGCCATGTCTTCCAGGGAAGTTTCGAGGAAGATAACGAATGGCGGCAGGTTCTTTTCTTTGGCGACTTTCTTGCGGAGGTCTTTCAGCATTTCGAAAAGCACGGGATCCGCGGTGGGTTGTGCTTCCTGGGCCGCCATTTCTTCTTCTTCCGCCGCTTCTTCCTCGAACTGGTGGTTGAGCGCCACGTGGATGAGGTAAGGCTTCTTCATGAACTTCCGGCCTTTCTCCGTGATCTTCAGCAGGCCGTATTCTTCGATGTCTTTTTCAATCAGTCCTTCCAGCATCATCTGGCGCAGGAGCGAGTTCCAGAAATGCGCGTCGAACTCCTTCCCTTCCCCGAACACGTCCAGCTTATCGTGGCGGAACGTGGTGATCTGGGGATTGGATTTGCCGGTGATGATATTCACGACATAATCCGAGCCGAAGCGCTCCTCGAGCGCCGAAATGGCTTTTAGGGCGATCACAACGCGGTTCTTGACTTCGATTTTCTCCTTCGGGTTACGGCAGTTATCGCATTTGCCGCAATCTTCGGTTTCGTAGGGCTCGCCGAAGTAATGCAGGATCACTTTGCGGCGGCACACGGCGCTTTCGGCGTAGGCAACGGTTTCGTTGATGAGCTGTGCGCCCATTTCCCGTTCCGACAGCGGCTTGTCGCGCATCAGGTGCTCAAGCTTCTGCACATCCTGGTAGGAATAGAAGCAAATGCAATTGCCTTCCAGCCCATCGCGGCCTGCGCGGCCGGTTTCCTGGTAATAGTTTTCCAGCGATTTGGGAATGTTGTAGTGGATGACGAAGCGAACGTCGGGCTTGTCGATCCCCATCCCGAAGGCGATGGTGGCAACGATCACCTCCACTTCCTCGAGCAGGAACATGTCCTGGCGCTGGGCGCGGGTGGTGGCGTCGAGCCCGGCGTGGTAGGCTACGGCTTTGATGCCGTTGGCCACGAGCATATCCGCCAGCTCTTCCGTGGTTTTGCGGTTGAGGGTGTAGATGATGCCGGATTTGCCTTTATGGAGATGGATAAATTTGACGATTTCCTTGATGGTCTGCTCCTTTTTGCGCTTGGGGCGGATTTCGTAATAGAGGTTCGGGCGGTTGAAGGAGGAGATGAAAACCTCGGGGCTGCGGAGCTCCAGGTTTTTCACGATATCGCTTTGTACCTTGGGCGTGGCCGTGGCGGTGAGGGCGATAATGGGGAGATCGGCGCTGATCATATCGATCATTTCCTTCAACCGGCGGTATTCCGGACGGAAGTCGTGCCCCCATTCGGAGATACAGTGCGCCTCGTCCACGGCGATGAAGGAAATCTCCAGCTCGCGGAAGAAGTCGATATTTTCCTGTTTCGTCAGCGTTTCGGGCGCTACGTACAGCATTTTTGTTTTGCCGGTCTGCAGGTCGGTACGAACTTTCTTGATTTGCGCTTTCGTCAGGGTCGAATTCAGGAAGTGGGCCACGTTGTCTTTACTGCTGTAGGAACGAACCAGGTCTACCTGGTTTTTCATCAGCGCGATCAGCGGGCTTACAATGAGCGCTACTCCGGGGCTCATCAGGGCCGGCAGCTGGTAGCAAAGCGATTTACCGCCGCCGGTGGGCATGATCACAAATGTATCTTTTCCGGAAAGTATGCTTTTAATAATCTTTTCCTGATTCCCTTTGAAAGAATCAAACCCAAAATGTTCGTGTAATGCATCCAACAAACTTACCTTTGCAACAGCCATCACATTTGTTTTAGATCCGTGTAAAATGCAGCGAAATAACGCTGCCTATAGATGAAATATTATTGATATATAATTTTGGGGGACACGAAATTACTTAAAAAACCCCGTGTTGTCAATGATAATTTACAGGATCGCGCCCCCTTGGCTAAAAATTGATAAATTTGTGTTTGTCGCATGAAACAGAAGACTTCGGTAAATATTCGGGAAACAGGAATCAGGACGATCAGGCTGGAATCTTCGGCGATCGGGAGCCTGGAGCAGTACATCAATGCTGACTTTGAGCGCGTGGTGGAGCTGATGGCGGCCTGTACCGGGCGGGTGGTGGTCACGGGCATTGGCAAAAGCGCCATCATTGCCCAGAAAATCGTGGCTACGTTCAATTCCACGGGTACGCCGGCGCTATTTATGCATGCGGCCGACGCCATCCACGGCGATCTGGGGATGATTACCCCCGAAGATGTGGTGGTTTGTATCTCCAAAAGCGGGGAATCCCCGGAAATAAAAGTCCTCGTACCCCTCGTCCGCAACCTCGGCAACACGCTGGTGGCGATTGTGGGGAAATCCGACTCCTACCTGGCGCAATCGGCACATTTTGTGCTGAATACGTATGTATCGCAGGAAGCCTGCCCCAATAACCTGGCCCCTACTTCCAGCACCACGGCTCAGATGGTCATGGGCGACGCCCTCGCTGTTTGTCTCATAGAGATGAAAGGCTTTACCGCCGAAGATTTCGCCCGGTTCCACCCGGGAGGCACCCTCGGCAAGAAGCTCTATCTCAAAGTGGGCGACCTCAGCCGCCTGCACCAGGTGCCGAAAGTAAGCCTCGGAAGCAGCCTCCGCGAAGTGATCGTGGAAATCTCGTCTAAAATGCTCGGTGTTACCGGCGTGGTGGACGATCAGGGCCGGCTCCGCGGCATCATTACCGACGGCGACCTTCGCCGGATGCTGGAGAAAAACATGAATGCCGCCGGCGTTTCCGCGGCAGACATCATGAGCATCAACCCGAAAACCATCGGGGCCGATGAGCTCGCCGTAAACGCGCTCGACATGATGAGAAATTATGACATCACCCAATTACTGGTCATGAAAGGTGATCAGTATCATGGAATTATACATTTACACGACTTAATCCGAGAAGGAATTATTTAAACGATGACACCGTTGAATAACCATTTTTACGTGGCCATTATGGCCGGAGGAATCGGAAGCCGATTCTGGCCCTATAGCCGTACAGACTATCCTAAACAATTCCTGGATATCCTGAACACCGGTAAAACATTGCTCCAATGGACCTACGAAAGGTTCGCGCAATTCATTCCAGAAGAGAATATCTACGTAGTCACTCACCACCAGTACGCAGATACCGTTGGGAAACAACTGCCGAACCTCCCTGCCGATAATATTGTCAGCGAACCATCGCGGAAAAATACCGCACCTTGTGTGGCATATATTTCCCACAAGATTTTTAAGAAGGATCCCAAAGCCAGTATGATTTGTGCGCCAGCGGATCACCTCATCATGGATGCGACTTCGTTCACCAACACCTGCCTGAACGCCTTGTTGTTTGCGCAGAAGAACAATGCACTGCTTACCCTGGGCATCAAACCCACCCGGCCCGACACGGGTTACGGTTACATCCAGTTCGAAACCGAGCAGGTGGCTGATAACGTGTATAAAGTGAAGACCTTCACGGAAAAGCCGAACCTGGAACTGGCCAAGACCTTCCTTAAAAGCGGCGACTTTCTCTGGAACGCCGGCATATTCGTCTGGAACGCCAAATCCATCCTCCAGGCGCTGGCCGCACACCTGCCGGAAATGGACGAATTGTTTGTACAGAACCATGGAAGTCTCAATACCACGACCGAAAAGGAAACCATCGAGCGCATCTACTCGCAGTGCACCAATATTTCCATCGATTATGGAATCATGGAAAAGGCCGAGAACGTGTATGTGATCCCCTCCAACTTCGGCTGGAGCGACCTGGGCACCTGGGCCTCCGCATACGAGAACCTGGAAAAAGATTACCTCGGCAACGCCGTACAAGGTAAGAACGTAATGGTGATCGACGCCACGAAGTGCATGGTAAAAGCGCCGAACGACAAGCTCGTGCTGCTGCAGGGGCTGGATGACATGATCGTGATCGACACGAACGACGTGCTGCTCATCTGCAAAAAACAAAACGAACAACAGATCAAGGAATACGTTGCTGAAGTGAAGCGCCACAAAGGCGATAAATTCATGTAGGGATTATTCCTTCACTTAAATGCATAAAAAAAGCCGGAAGCGACTGCTCTTCCGGCTTTTGACTTTTCAGGGGTCAGGCGGTTTTCCCGGCTACTTCCAGCGGTCGTCCGATCCGCCGGGTGTGCTCATGGAAAGTTACAACACCTGTTTCGACATCATACATGGCTCCGATAATGCCTACTTCCCCGTTATCGATCATCTCTGCGAGAATGATGCTTTGTTCAAGGATAGCCTGCACCGAGCGGTCGGTGTGGATATTGGTAACGGCTTCCACGAAATCGTGGTTTTTGGAATTCCTGTTTTCGGTGATGGTTTTCTCCTGGAATACTGCAGGGCGGATTTTGCCGAGCAGGCCGGTGAGGTTGCCCATTTCCACGTGGTCGCAGGCGCCTTTGATAGCTCCGCAATGGGTGTGACCCAGCACCACGATGAATTTGGAACCTGCCACCTTGCAGGCGTATTCGAGGCTGCCGAGCACGTTGTCGCTGATCACGGCGCCGGCGAGGCGGATGCTGAAGACATCGCCGAGGCCCTGATCGAAGATCAGTTCGGCGGAAGTCCGGGAGTCCATGCAGCTAACGATGGCGGCAACGGGCCACTGTCCCTCTTTCGTATCGTTCACCATGCCCAGGAGATTGCGGTTGATGCGCAGGTTGTTTACGAACCGTGCGTTCCCTTCTCTCAGTATTTCCAGTGCCATTTCAGGCGTTGTGTTGCTTTGGGAGAGTTTGTTGTGTGTTCTCATTTCCAATGTTTTTAATTAACTGATAATTCTTTTAACAATTCCTTGTGGGTGCCCTGCGAGTTCGGCACCACAACCGGTGATTCTTTCTCTCCGTTCATGAAGAGATGGTCGGTGTTATTGATTTTATATGCGTCTTTAAAACCGCGCAGCACGACCTTGATCTGTTTCTGCGGAGCCTTTATCTGGGTGAATTCGCGGATGATGTCGAGCACGTCCTGGTCGATGTACACGGTTTGGGCGGCGTCGATGATCACGGTGCTGTTTTCCGGCATTTTATCGAGCGTGAGCAGGATATTGGCCTTGTTGAGGAAAGATACTTCCTGGGAAAGATCCAGTACGAACATGTCGCCGGTGCGGTAGCGCTCCTTGCGGAACATATACGGCGTTTTCATGTTGCCCCAGAGGAGGAACAGCACGCTTACGCAAAGGCCCACGGCCACGCCTACGAGCAGGTTGGTGAACACGATCGTCAGCACGGTTACGGCGAAGGGAATCCACTGGTATTTCCCCTTGGCGAACATTTGTTTGAAGACGGTGGGTTTGCAGAGTTTGTAGCCGGTTACCAGCAGTACGCCGGCGAGGGTCGACAGCGGGATCATGTTCAGCACCATCGGGATGAGGGCCGCGCAAACGAGCAGCAGCGTACCGTGTGCGATGGTGGCCACTTTCGTACGGCCGCCGGCATTGATGTTGGCGGAAGAACGAACGATCACGGAAGTGATGGGCAGGCCGCCGATCAGGCCGCTGGCCATGTTGGCGAGCCCCTGCGCGCGGAGTTCCCTGTTGGGATCCGAGTACCTTTTCAGCGGGTCCAGTTTGTCTGTAGCCTCGAGGTTCAGCAGCGTTTCGATGGAAGCTACCAGCGCGATGGTCCCCGCAACGATCCAAACCTGGCTGTTTACCAGCTGGCTGAAATCGGGGAATGAAAACTGGCTGAAGAACCCTTCCATGGATTCGGCGACGGGGAGCGTCACCAAGTGCGATTGTTCGAGCGCGAGGCTGGAGCCCGTTGCGATGAACAGCTGGTTGATGCCCACACCGGCAAGTACGGCTACCAGTGCCGCGGGGATCGATCCGATCTTCGGCAGCTTGGACCAGTACAGGAGGATCAGAATGGACGCCGCTGTAATGATGGCGGCGCCCAACTGAATGTGCCGAATACTGCTCAATGCGGAGGTGATGATGTTTTCTCCGCTGACCTGGATGAAAGCAAGCTGACCTTCCGCCTGCTCGTCGTGGCCGACGGCATGCGGGATCTGCGTGATAATGATGCTGATGCCGATAGCGGTGAGCATACCGGTAATAACGTTAGACGGAAAATAGTTGGCAATGATACCGGCCCTCACAAAGCCCAGCACGAGTTGCATTGCGCCGGCGAGGAATACGGCGAGAATAAAGGTTTCCCAGGTTCCCAGTTTCAGGATAGCGGCGGCCACGATGGTGATGAGGCCGGCGGCGGGACCGCTCACGCTCAGATTGGAACCACTGAAAGCGCCTACCACGATACCACCCAGGATACCGGCGATAAGGCCGGCGAAGAGAGGCGCACCGGATGCCAGGGCGATGCCGAGGCAAAGCGGGATTGCAATGAGAAATACCACCAGCCCCGCAGAGAGGTCGCCTTTAATATTGGACGTAGCATTAATTTGCTTGCTCATGTAGCTTGATTTTATACGGAAACCCGGCATCGCGCGTACTGGCTGGCCTGCAGTCATTAAAGGCCATGCCGGAACGTTTATCGCCAGCACATCGGGCCCGTCGCGATCATCGCCGTGCACCAGCCGCCCGCGGAGCAGCTTATGAACGGGAACATCGAAACAGCCTCAAGACCGGCTTTGCAATGCGTCTTCCGTGGAGAGTAATTGATAAAAAAAGAAAAGTCAATGCGCCATGCCCGGAGCGGGTGGCGCGAACGGCCATTAAGCGAGCACGTTCGGAGGAGGGGTCTGGATTTCCTGCACAGGACCAGCAGGGATATCTTCCATTAAACGATAAGTAAGCGTTTTCAGAAACAGGGCCGGGTTCATCTCGGTTTCTTCCTCACCATATTTATGGCAGTTAAGATCGCTCGGCGAAAGCTTGATCCCTTTCGCGCTGCAGTTACCTTCCACATGTTCCTCTACAATCTGATTATTAAACAGCAGTTTCCCTACTTCCTTGATAGGAAGCACCTGGATACACATCAGGCCGAAAAGGAAAATACTGATTAGCTTTTTCATCAATTGTAAATTGCACACTTACGTGTTGAGCAAAAGTACCCCCCGAAATCCATAAATCATATTTTTCCCGGTCAAAAAAATGTTAAATAACCCTTAAGCTGTTATAAATCCGGGACTTATAGTTAAACAACAACCATAAATCCCATCACTCCCATTTACCGCTCATCACAATTCAATCTTCCCGCCCTTAATCCCTCCTTTCCGGCCAAATCCAATACCATCTTTACTTCCAGCTATTTTAACCGGTAATGTTCTAAACAAGTTATTTTGCATTAAAGGGTATTGTGTATTGCATAGTAGTAAATTGTTTGTATCTTTGAATTGTCAAGCTGAAAGATTCAGCCCAAAACAAAAAAGCTCACTTGCCATGAATATAGATAACACACAATCACAGATGAGAAAAGGGGTGCTCGAGTTCTGCATCCTCTCCATCATCAAGCAAGGCGAGGCTTACCCTTCAGACATTATTGAAAAAATGAAAGAAGCGAAGCTGGATATCCTGGAAGGGACTTTATATCCGCTTCTGACACGCCTCAAGAACGCGGAGTACCTCACCTACCGCTGGGTAGAAAGCAGCTCGGGCCCCCCGCGCAAATACTTCTCCATGACCGATAAAGGGGAATCCTTTTATAAAGTCCTGGAGGCCACCTGGAACGAACTCGCCAACGCCGTTCACCAACTCACCCAGCAATCAGAATCTCATCAATAAATACCCATCCAAAACCTAAAAACCAAGATTCAGAGATGAAAAAGATTATCAACATAAACCTCTCCAGCCGCCTGATTCCCATCGAGGACTCGGCCTACGAGCTGCTCAGGCAGTATCTGGACAGCCTCAAGCGATATTTCTCGCAGGAAGAGGGGGCCGACGAGATCGTGAGCGATATCGAAAGCCGCATCGCAGAAATCTTCCAGGATAAAATCAAAAAAGGCGCACATTGCATCACCGATGCAGACGTGACCGAGATCAAAGCCGCCATGGGTACGCCCGAACAATTCGGCGACGATCAACCCGCCGCCAACAACGCCAACACTTCCCAGTCGCAGCAACAACAGCAGCAATACGCATTCGACCCTTCGTATGTTCGTCCGCGTAAACGCTTCTACCGCGACGGCGACAATAAAGTGATCGGCGGCGTGTGCTCCGGACTGGCCGCTTATTTCCGCATCGATCCCGTTATCCTGCGCATCTTGTTCGTGATCACGGCCCTCTTCTGGGGCGGCGGTATCATCGTGTACCTCATCCTCTGGTTCGCCACGCCGGAAGCCGATTCCGCAGCGGAGAAACTGGAAATGCGGGGGGAGCGCGTAGACGTAAATAATATTAAAGCAACCGTCCAGGAAGAAATGAACCAGATCCGCGCCCGCATGGAAAGTATGGGGGAGGATGTGCGAAATTTTTCCGCGGGCCGCGGGAAACAGTTCGGTAGAGATGCCGGATCTGCAATAGAGTCTTTCTTCCGGGGACTGGGCAACGCCATCGTATGGATTGCCAAAGGGTTCTTCCTCTTCTTCGGATTCGTACTGCTCTTCGTGATGGTAGTGGGTCTGATCGCTGCTGCCTCCTTTTCCGCGGTCCTGGTGCCGATCAAAGACCTCATTTTCGCCGAAGGTACCCAGTCGATGCTCTTCTGGCCTGCCCTCGCCCTGCTGATAGGTGTTCCCATCCTGTCGCTCATCCTCTTCCTGGTGCGCAAGATCACCGGTAACCGGATGCCGAATAAATACGCCGGCATGACGCTCGGGTTCTTCTGGATCCTCGGCATCGTGCTTGCCATCGCCCTCGCGGTATCCGTTTCCCGCGACTTCTCCACCGAGAACGGTGTACGTGAACAGCTTTCCATCCAGCAGCCATCCACCGGCCGGCTCATCATCTCGACGGCCGACGAAATGCTGGACATCGACGATCACCCGATGTTCGACGACCATGTACGGATTTCGGAAGACACCATCGTGATCGGGCACATCGTCATCAATATGGAAAAGAGCCTGGACGATAAGTTCAGCATCATGATGGGAAAGAAATCGAGGGGCCGCTCCAGCGCGGAGGCCCGCGGCCTGGCCCGCCAGATCCAGTTCCAGATCAGCCAGCGCGATTCCGTGATCTTCCTGCCCAGCGGCTTTTCCATTCCCCGTGACTCGAAATACCGGTTGCAGCGCGTATATCTCACGATTTACGTACCGGCCGGCAAGCAGGTGATCGTGGACAGGGATGCGCGCAACCACTTCCATTTCGACGGCTACCGCCGCGGCCGCTGGTGGGATGAAGGGCATAACTGGGAAGAAAATGACCGTATGGAGTTGAAAATGAACGACAACGGTGATTGGGAAAGAAGGGATATCCCTCCCGCGCCGGGCACCGAACGCCACCAACGCGACTCGCTCGACCGTAATTACCGGTACCAGGGCCCCGACCGGAACAATCCCGCTCCCGCCAAAACGGACACGGTTCCCCAGGCAGCAGAGCCCAAGACCACGGCAAGCCGCCCTTTCATCGGGTTCCTGTTCAACACACCGGTAGCGTATTCATAAGATATAGCAATTCGTCACAATAAGTTTAGTTTCTAAAACCAGAGGAGCCGCGGTATTTACCGCGGCTTTCTTATTTATTGGGCCTGAACCGGGCTGCCGCTCCTCCTTTTTTCCCGATCCGATCACTCGCCTCCCTGATTAATTGCTAGTTTTGCATATTCTAAAAACCACCGGAGGAACAGATAAGGATGAAGGCACCAATCAATATTGCGCTGGTCGGCAACCCGAACAGCGGCAAAAGCTCGCTCTTTAATGCGCTGACAGGATTAAATCAGAAAGTAGGCAACTTCCCCGGCGTTACGGTAGATAAGAAGACCGGCAGCGCCCGCATCTCGCCGACGCTGGAGGCGAACATCATCGACCTGCCCGGCACTTATTCCCTGTACCCGAAAAGCGCGGACGAATTCGTGACCTATGATGTGCTCCTCCACCCCGAAGGAAACGACCGGCCCGATATGATCATCATCATCGCCGACGCTTCCAATCTCAAGCGCAACCTGCTTTTCTGCTCGCAGATCATCGATCTGAAAATGCCCGTGATCATCGGCCTTACCATGATGGACCTGGCCAAGAAAAAAGGCATAGAAGTAGACCTGGCCGGCCTGGAACGGGAACTGGGAGTGCCCGTGGTGGCCATCAACCCGCGGAAGAACAAAGGGCTCCAACCCCTTAAAAAGAATATCGAACTGATCGCGCAGGAGAAATTCCAGTCGCCCGCGCGCGAGTTCATCGACAGCCGCCAGCTCGCCCCCGCGGTGATCGAAGGCGTAAAGGCGATTTTCCCCGTTACCAGCGATTACGCCGCGCTGCACGTGGCCGCCAACCACGAGGAGTTGCCTTTCATCCCCGAAAACAAACAGCGCGACATCCGTGAATTGCTGAAAGCGCAAAATTTCAACAAGACCAAAGTGCAGGCCGACGAGATCATGCAACGTTACGCCCGCATCAAACATATCATGAACGGAACGGTGGTGGAAACCGACCCGCTGCAGCAGCAGCTCCAGACGGAAAGGATCGATAACATCCTCCTGCACCGCGTCTGGGGTTACCTCATCCTGCTGGGCGTCCTCTTCCTTATGTTCCAAAGCATTTTCTGGCTCGCCTCCTACCCGATGGACCTGATCGACGGCCTCTTCGGCTCCCTCGGCGGCTGGGTTTCCGAAGTGCTGCCCGACAACAGCTGGACCGACCTCCTGGTGAACGGCGTGATCGCCGGCATCGGCGGGATCGTCATCTTCATTCCCCAGATTGCCATTCTATTTGGTTTGATCACCATCCTGGAAGATACCGGGTACATGGCGCGCATTTCCTTCCTTACCGACCGCCTCATGCGGCAGGTGGGCCTCAACGGGAAATCGGTGATGCCCCTGATTTCCGGGGTAGCCTGCGCCGTGCCCGCCATCATGGCCGCGCGGAACATCGAAAACCGGAAAGAGCGATTGATTACCATCATGATCACGCCGTTGATGAGCTGCTCCGCCAGGCTGCCCGTTTATACCATCATGATCGCCCTGGTGGTACCTGACACGCCTGTTTTCGGCATCTTCAACCTGCAGGGGCTTGCCATGATGGTGCTGTACCTGCTCGGTTTCGTGATGGCGTTCATCGTGGCCGCGGTCATGAAGCTCTTCATCAAGATCAAAGAAAAAAGCTACTTCATCATGGAACTGCCCGTTTACCGCGCGCCCCGCTGGAAAAACGTTGGCACCACGATGGTGGAGAAGTCAAAAATATTCATCACCGACGCCGGGAAGGTGATCATGGTGATTTCCATTATTCTCTGGTTCCTCGCTTCGTATGGCCCCTCCAACCGCATGGAAGCCGTTCACCAGCAGTACGAAACGCAAATGGCGGCCACTACCGACGAAGAAACCCTCACCCAGCTTGACCGTGAAATGCAGTCCGCCAAACTGGCCAACAGCTACGCCGGTATCGTGGGCCACGCCATCGAACCGGTGGTGAAACCCCTGGGTTACGACTGGAAGATCGGCATCGCATTGATCACTTCTTTTGCGGCGCGGGAGGTGTTCGTGGGCACGATGGCCACCCTGTACAGTGTGGACGCGGAAGAAAGCGACGCCACGCTGCGCGAGAAAATGGCCGCGGCCAAATGGTCCGACGGCCGGCCGGTGTACACCCTGGCCACGGGATTGTCGCTCATGATCTTCTACGCCTTCGCCATGCAGTGCATGAGCACGCTCGCCATCGTGAAGCGCGAAACCAAAAGCTGGAAGTATCCCATCATCCAGTTCGTGTACATGACCCTGCTGGCCTACGTGTGCAGCTGGGCGGTATACAACATCTTCCAATAACAACGCTTTGCCATATAGCTTCAGCCGGCTCCGGGAAGGGGCCGGCTTTTTTTATTCGCCTGCCGGATTTAGCAGCCGGTATTCGCTACATTTGGGAAAATGCCATCCCAGATGAAGAAAATCCTGACCCTGATCTGCTGCGCCTTCGTGGCAAGCGCCGCCAGCGCACAAGTGGATTCCGCACAGTTGCTGAAAGACGTGGAAACCCTCAGCGCCGACAAGTTCATGGGCCGGCTCACGGGCTCCAAAGGCAACCGGCTGGCGCAATTCTACCTGCTCGACCGATTTAAACAGGCCGGCATTCAACCCATGTCGGGCACATATGAACAGTCGTTCTACTTCACCCGCGGCACCGAGCGCATCATGGGCACGAACCTGTACGGCTACATCCCCGGCAAATCCGACAGCGTGATCGTTATCTCCGCGCATTACGACCACGTGGGCACGCGGCAGGCGGCGGGCGTGGCCGACAGTATCTACAACGGGGCCGATGATAACGCATCCGGCGTGGCCGCCATCCTCGGGATCGCCGCCTGGTTCGCCAAACACCCGCCGAAATACACGCTCATCTTCGCCGCGTTCGACGCTGAAGAAATGGGGCTCCAGGGCGCAAAGGCATTCGTAGCGCGGCCGCCTGTGCCGCTGGCCAAGATCGTCGCCAACATCAATCTCGACATGGTGAGCCGCAATGATAAAAACGAGCTCTACGCCTGCGGCACCTTCCATTATCCCCAGCTCAAACCTTACATCACCGCCGCCGCGGCAACATCAAAAATCAAACTGCTCACCGGGCACGACAATGCCGGCACGGGCGCCCAGGACTGGACCTCCCAAAGCGACCAGGGCGCATTTCACGCCCAGAAGATTCCTTTTATTTACTTCGGTGTGGAGGATCACCCGGATTACCACCGCCCCAGCGACGAATTCTCGCGCATCCAACCTTCCTTCTTTTACCAGGCGGCGAACACCGTGCTGGAGGTGGTCAGGCAGATGGATAAATAAATCGAAAAAGGCGCCCGGTGAGGCGCCTTTTTTTATGGGAAGAAGTTAGGTTTACCGGGGGAACTGATCGATCATCCGGCCGCTGTAAGCTTTGAAGCTGCGGCTGGTGCCGATTTTGTTCATCATGGTGCGGCTGCCTGCGGGTGCGGCTTTCCGGGCTGCGGGGGCGTGGCCCAGGATGCGGGTCATGGCTTTGGCGAGCATGGGTTCCTCCACGCTGCCGAGCACGCCGAGATGGAGGGTTTCCAGGTACTTTTCGTTGGGCGCGAAGCCGTCGGAATAATCGCTCTGGTTGAGTTTATTGAAGGTCTGCGATACGATCGGCTGCATGCCCCATTTGTTGCGCGCGTCGTTTTCCTCGTAGATCGAGAAGGAACCGAGGTTCTTGCCTTCGGTCGTGTCGCCGATCAGGGACACATTCATGTACGGACGCAGGCCGGTGATCACCAGTT
>NZ_CALNBI010000039.1 GCF_937874145.1 uncultured Chitinophaga sp.
GCTATACCGAGGTCGGCACCGATAGCGTTTTTATAACCTTCGTACCCCTTGAGGACGTGCTCCGCCGGGGTGCCGGGCTTCAGGCTTTCCACCCGCTTGTTGTCCAGCGAAACACTGGCGCCGATGTGGAGGAATTCAGTTCCTTCTTCGTTCAGCGGCGTATGATATGCGTAAGACATGGCCACACGGGTCTGCTTCAGCGGACCGGCCTGGTCATTGAATACTGTCAAACCAACGCCGAGCGTGCGCAAAAGCTGGTAATCGCCCGTAAGGGAGAAGGAAACCGGCGCATCGGCGGATTCTTTCCAGGCCTTGCGGTAACCCATGCTGAGGCTAAGCCCGGTGTCGGCACCCGCCAGGGCAGGGTTGCCAAGATATCTGTTTTCGAAATATTGTTGGGGGAGCGGGTCCTGTTGGTCGAATAAGCGCTGTGCCTGCACGGCAAAGGGCAGCATCAGGGTCAGGAATAAAAGGCAGAGTTGCGTAGAAATTTTCTTCATCTGCGTTCGTTTGGGTACAGGAATAATGTGGTCAGTATCGCCCGGGATAATATTACCCCGGACGACAAATATAGAATTAAACGTTAATTGAACAAAAATAAGAATATAAAAATACGGTCATGAAAGCCGCTATGGGCCTGATTATGGGGCTATTTCACAATCTACATGAATTAAAGGCAATTCATTCCTATGTATTGAAAATCAATATAATGTTACGCTTGATGAGCCGGTTAATATTATGTGGAAAAGATATGTATAAAAAATTCCCCGCGACAGCCGGTTTAGCGGGCATTTCGCGCTAATCGATTGGAGTAAAATATGAATTGGCGCGTTTTAGAACGGATAACCGATCGCGATATTCAGGATCAGGTTCCGTTTCCGCCAGTCGCCGTCTCCGAAATCAATGTCGCCCCACGACCATTTAAAAGTACCAGTCCCCGGTTCCGGTTGCCGCAATGGAAACGCAACGTCGAACCGCACCAGCAGGATAGAAGCATCAATGCGCAAACCCAAACCGGTGCCCACGGCAATCTCCTTATAAAAACGGTTGAATGCAAACTCCTGGTATTTCTTGCCATCCTCCGCTTTTCCCAGCCAGATATTTCCTGCATCCACAAATGCCGCCAGTTCAATCAGCGATTGGACTTTATATCTCAACTCTGAATTGTACTCGAGTTTGATATCACCTGCAGCATTCGCCAGCAATAAATTGTCGTTTTCCCCCGGGGGCGGCGTACTGCCCGGCCCAAGTGTTCTCGCCCTGAACGCACGGATGCTGTTGCTCCCCCCGGTAAAGAACTGTTTGATAAACGGAAGGGTAGGCGGCAGTTCGGGGGTTGCAACCGACCGGCCATAAGCATAACCATAACCCACATACAACCGGTTTACCCAACGGAGTTTGTCCGCCAGCCGCCAGTAATGCCGCCCATCCACGCTGGCACGGATGTATTGCGCAAAGTCCTGCCCAAAAATTTCTTTGGCGCCCGTTTCACTCTTTTTAGCAAATAAACCAACCAGGTTCCCCGAAACATCGAGGTTGAACTGGCCGAAGAAAGAATGATACTTAGCGGGCGTCTGGTTGTTGAAAGTCAGCAAATAACTGCTGCCAAGTATAAATTGCTTGGCAATAGACTGCTTCAGCGCCGGGTCGAGCTCCTGCTGCACCTTGAATGTATCCGACAGGTTCGACGGTAACGTATAAGTTATAGAAACGGGATATAATGCATGGTCAAGGAAACGGGTCTGCTTCCATAAATAACCATACTGCGCAGTCATCGCGTTCAATGTATACATATTCGGCCTCCGCAGCAGTTCATACCCCAGGCTCACCCGCGTCCGCGGCACATACGGCGTCCGGGGATTGAACTGGATAATAGGCGTATAAAACCGCGGCATCGTCATGGCTACCTCCGCATTGAGACTGTACGCGTTGGTGGACAGCGTCGTTTTCTTACCGCCGATCTGTGTTTCAAAACCTCCGCCCAGGTTGATTTCCAGGATGTTCGCTTTCCTTTGCAGGTTACGGTTCCTCGCCGAGATCTTCACCTGGCTGCCCACAAAACCCGTCGATTTGGACGTGCCGCTCACTTCAAACTGCAACGAACGTTTCGGGTAAGGCGTCAGGTAAAAACGGGCCGCCAGCAGTGAACTGTCGCGGAGAGGCCGGAAGCTCCCCCGCACAAACTTGAAGGCCCCCAGGTTCACCAGGCGCTGCAGGGTGATATTGTGCGAGCTCAAACGGTATAAACTATCTTCCTGCAAAAACACGGAACGGTTGAATACCACCGGCTTAAAGAGAGAATCCGGATCTACTACTTTATACCCGCCATAATCCCGTGCTTCCACTGCTTTCAATGCACTGTCGCGGGTAAGGTCATAGTTGGGGAACACCTCAACCGTACGCATCCAGTACTGCCGCGTGGCGGTAGATGGCGTGTTGGGCTTCACTTTCACATACAGGTCTACCTGTCCTTTTAAAGTACTGTCTACCTGCACGATCATATAATCGGGCGTGAAATAGTAAAACCCCTGCTCTTTCAGGTTATTATGAATGCGCTCCCGTTCGTCTTTAATCCGGTCGAGGCTATAGTAATCGTCTGGCTTTAAAAGCGTTTCGCGGGCTGTTTGCATGATCACTTTACTGATAACCCCCGTATCCGTATCGAACCGCACGCGGTGGATCGTATACCGGTGATTGGGTTCCACCGTCAGCTGGAGACTGGCCTTCTTCTTTCCCTGGTTTTTGATGGAATCTTCGATCAACACCTGGAAATAGCCATTGTCCTCAAGGTAACTTTCAAGCACATTCGTCGTACGGCGGGGGCGCACCTGGCTGAGGAGCACCGGCGGCTCGCCCCACTTATTGCGCAGCAGGTGGTTCAAACCCTTGCCCTTTGGCTCATTCCCTAAATTATACAACCACAGCTTGATGGGCATGCCGAGAAAACGGCGGTTGCGGGACGGGCGCACGCGCTCATCCATACCCTCTTCCAGGGCCGACATATCCCTGGGCCGGTCTTTCTTCTTTTGTTTCCAGTTGATGCTGTGCCCCGTGTACAGCCGGTCGCCT
>NZ_CALNBI010000040.1 GCF_937874145.1 uncultured Chitinophaga sp.
CCGGGCTCATGGAAACGAACACGGCCAGGGCTACCCGTTGGCCATTAGGCAGGTAAATAGTGCCGGCATCGTTTGTAGCGGAATTGAGGCCGTTATGGGTATAGCCCGATCCGGTTTTATGTGCAAGGGGTGTGCCGGGAGGCAGCAAGCCAGGCAGTCGGTTGCGGCCTGTGGTGGTGGCAAGCATCGTATTCACCAGGAAATCGTTGCTGCCTTTGGATAATGCGGTGCCTTTGTCGAGGATGTCTAGCAGGTGCGTATAGGCGGATACGTTTGCCCAGTTTTGGAATTGCGGCTCGAAGCCGGTTCCGGGACCATTCATCTCTTCCTCCGTAAGCTTGATGGCTATATTTTCCACACCAAGGCCATGGATGAAATCGTCGACTACTTTGGTGCCGCCGATGGTGCGAATCAGCACATCACAAGCGACATTATCGCTTTTGCTCACCATCAGATATATTAAATTGGCGATGGTCTTGTCTTTGACGCCTTTGGGGAAGCTGTCTTTCAGAGGGCTGTAAGTTTCAAAATAGTCATCGGTGGAAATGGGCAGTTGCTGATCGAGTTTCAGTTTGCCTTCGTCGACCTGTTTGAGGACGGCCATGGCGATGGGGAATTTGAAGGCGCTTTGCATGGGCAGGCGCGCGGTGTCGTTGAGCGTGAGGGTATCGCCGGTGCCGAGGTGGCGGATGGCTACGCCCACGGTGCCGCCGGCTTCGGCAGCGATCGTGGCGATCTGCTGGCGGAGGGAGTCGGTAGATGCGGGTGCGGTGGATACGGTCAGGCTGTCGGATGCAGGCTGCTTGCCGGTATTGGCGCAGGCAGACAGCAGCAGGAGGGCGGCGGCGGAGATGATGACGGGTCGCATGGTGAGTGAGGGTTTAGGCCGGCAAATTAATTCAAATGCTTTTCCGGGCGCAACGTTAGCCCTGATTTTTTTTCGGGTGATGATGGAAGCCGACGAGGTACATCTGTTTCCGGTAATCCCGGGGCGCCATGCCGGTGGATTTCCTGAAGGCCTTCGAGAAGTGGGAAAGATCGCTGAATCCCAGCTGGGCAGCGATTTCAGCGTAGTTCATCCGCGTGGTGGCCATGAGGTATTGCGCCCGTTCGATCCGCTTTTCAAGGATGTGGTTGAGGGGCCGGGTGCCCGTGTAGGCTTTGAATTGCCGGGAAAAGTAATCCGGGTGCTGGTTGATGCGCGAAGCGAGGAAGTTGACCGTTAGTTCCGCATGCATGTTCAGTTCGATGTAGTCCAGCGTTTCGGCCAGTTTGAGGGGGATCATTTTGTCGGGCCGGCTGTCGGGCAGATTCGGGTGGAGGAATTTGGCGGTCAGCTGCCAGAGAATGCCTTGCGTTTCCATGGACACGGAAATATTCTGCAGGTTATTCAGTTCCTGGTACTCTTTGTAATAGACGTCTTTTTCGTAGACTTTCGGATTGTCGGACCGGTTGATGCCCCGGCCGGGATTGATTTCCAGCAGGCGGTTGAAGAGCAGGCGCTCCGTTTCGGTGGCGTTTACTTTCCCGATGCTGCGATGCTGCGCGAAAAGGGAAATACCGTCGGTGGAATCTTCGAAAAACTGTACAAAGTATTGGTCCAGGTGATTTTCGCACCGCATGTTGCAAAGCGTGAAGCTGGGGATGATATACAGGAATCCCGGCTCCAGTTTCACCGTTTCTCCCGCACCGGAAAGCATGCCTTCGCCCTCGTGGATATAATAAATGCGGTAATACGGGCTGATGACGTTCTGGTAGTTCCAGCGGGCGTCGAGCAGCACGCGGTCCACATTCAATAAGGTGAAAGTATGCTGAAATTTTCTTTTGATCATGTCGTGGAAAATGTATGTTCAAATTAAGCATAAACAGGAGATAATTGTAAACAACAGGTCGGATTTGTACAAAAAAAAGTCCATTTACGGCAAGTTTTTAGCCGGAGATTCGTAGTAAGTTTGAATTCACGTTAAGAAATACTAAACGGCAGGCCGGCCACGCGGTTGCACTGAGAAACAGATTCCCGGCTCCAAGCATTGTACTGATATGAAAAGAAGGACTTTAGTAAAAGGCGTACTTACCGGCATTCCATCGTTATTGCTTTCCGGCGCTTTCGGGCGTTCCGCTTCCCTGACGGATGCGCTGCTGGCGGAAATGGCCGGTCCATTCCAACCCAGCTGGCCATCCCTTTCCAAATATGTTGTCCCGGAATGGTACCGCGATGCCAAATTTGGCCTGTGGGCGCACTGGGGGCCGCAATGCGAGCCCGAATTCGGGGACTGGTACGGGCAGCAGATGTACCACGAGGGCGGCGCGGCTTACAAGTATCATAGTGAAAAATATGGCCATCCTTCCAAATTCGGGTTCAAAGATGTGATCAACGAATGGAAGGCAGAGAACTGGAACCCGGAAGAGCTGCTGACTCTATACAAAAGCGCCGGCGCGAAATTCTTCGTAGCCATGGCCAATCATCATGACAATCTCGACCTCTATCCGAATAAATATCAAAAATGGAACTCTACCCGCGTAGGCCCCCGCAAAGACATAATCGGCGGCTGGGCGGCGGCGGCGAAGAAAGTAGGGCTTCCCTTCGGTGTGAGCATACATGCCTCTCACGCCTGGACCTGGTTCGAAGCCGCGCAGAAGGCGGATAAGCATGGCCCGCTCGCCGGCGTCCCCTACGACGGGAAGCTCACAGCGGCAGACGGGAAGGGCACCTGGTGGGAGGGGCTCGACCCCCAGGAACTGTACGCCCAAAACCACCCCCTGAGCCAGCCGGGCGGAGATCACCTCAAGAAGTGGGACTGGGCCGACGGCGCTTCCATTCCATCAAAAGCCTACGCCGACAAATTCTACAAACGCACCCTGGCGCTCATCGATAATTACGATCCCGACCTGGTGTATTTCGATGACACCGTATTACCACTATGGCCTGTCAGCGATGTGGGGCTGCGCATCGCCGCATACCTCTACAACCGCAGCATCCAAAAGAAAGGGAAGCTGGAAGCGGTGCTTACCGGCAAAGGGCTCGACCCTGAACAGCGCAAATGCCTCGTGTGGGACATTGAGAGAGGGCAGAGCCACGCTATTGAGCCCCTGCCCTGGCAAACCGATACCTGCATCGGCGGCTGGCATTACGACCGGAGG
>NZ_CALNBI010000041.1 GCF_937874145.1 uncultured Chitinophaga sp.
GTAACAGCGAACCATGTAAATTAATGGTTCCTTTTGGGGGCATATTCCATACTATCTCCGGCAACATCCTGAACGCCACTACCACCTGCAGATCGGCCTGGTAACCGCGCAACTCCTCGAGGAAGTCGGGGTTTTTCAGCTTCTCGGGCTGGAGAACAGGTATATTATGCTGAACCGCGTACTGTTTCACGGCGCTTTGCTGTAACTGGAGGCCACGGCCGGCAGGTTTGTCGGGCGCGGTGATCACGGCCACGACGTTGTATCCGTTTTTAACCAGCGCATCCAGCGAGGCCACGGCGAAGTCGGGCGTTCCCATAAAAATGATTCTCATGGGTGCAAATGTATTCAATTTAGAAATCGGTATACAACAGGTATTTCTTGCGGATGTTTGCGAAACGCTGCAAACCCGGTTCCCAGCTCTTGCGGATCGCTTCGGCCGTCATACCCTGCTGGATCTGCTTCCGCAAAACGTCGTTGCCCGCCAGCTTGTCGAAGAAGTTGTTGAAAAAACGCGCTTTCTCCGGGAACAGCTGGTAAGCATTGATAATATAGCTCAGGTCGATTTCATCGGTCAGGGGATCGATGGTGGTGAGGTCGAAGCCGTAGCAGAGGGAATCCATCAGCACCGGCGACTTCGCGCCCGGCACGCTTTTCGGCGTAAAGGAAAACCCGTTTTTAGGCAGCAAGGGGTGCCCGTACACCTGGAAAGGCTTGTCGGTACCGCGGCCCAGGCTGAAGACGGTGCCCTCGAACAGGCAGGTCGAAGGGTAGAGGTAGATGCTCCGCATATTGGGCAGGTTCGGCGAGGGCTTTACCGGCAACTGGTACATGGTGTTATGGTCGTAGTTTTCGCAGGGGACGACGGTGAGCGCACACTGCACTTTACCTTTCAACCAGCCTTCGCCATTCAACATTTTAGCGTATTCGCCGACGGTCATGCCATGCACGGTGGGGATGGGCTGCATGCCCACGAAGGAGCGGAAGCGGGTGTCGAGGATGGGGCCGTCGATGTAATGGCCGTTGGGATTGGGCCGGTCGAGGACGATGAGGGGTTTGTTGTTCTCCGCGGCGGATACCATCAGTTCTTCCAGCGTGGAGATATAGGTATAGAACCGCACGCCCACGTCCTGCACGTCAAAAACCAGCACATCCACATCCGCAAGGTCGGCCGCGGTAGCCTGCCGGTGCGAACCGTAGAGGGAAACGATGGGGAGGCCGGTACGGCTGTCGCGGCTGTTGCCTACTTTTTCGCCCGCATCGGCCGTGCCCCTGAAACCATGTTCGGGGCTGAAGATCTTCACGATATTGACTTTCAGGGACAGGAGCGAATCCACGAGGTGGGCGCTGGGGCTGATCATGGAAGTCTGGTTAACGAGCAACCCTACCCGTTTGCCTTTCAGCAGCGGGAGGTAAGCGTCGGTCCGTTGCGCGGCGGTGCGCACGTTGGGCTGCTGCGCCAGCAGGGTGGCGGGGAGGCAGCAGAGCATCAGCAGTTTGAGGAAGCTATTCATGCAAATTCGGGTTGAATACAACAAAATAAGGTGGCAAACCGTAAATAAAAAACAAAAAACGTACCTTCACCTTCTATTATCTTATTTTAAATATTTTATATGCAACAAGTTAAGACCGGCGATACCGTTCGCGTACATTACCACGGGCGGTTACAAAATGGCAATACTTTTGACTCCTCCGAAGGCAGGGATCCGCTTGAGTTCAAAGTGGGCGCCGGTATGGTGATCAGAGGTTTTGACAATGGCGTGCTCGACATGAAGCCCGGCGATAAAAGAACGCTGAACATTGCAGTAGAAGAAGCATATGGCCCGAAAAGCGAGGAGCTGATCATGGAATTCCCGAAATCCAATATCCCCGCAGACCTGAACCCGCAAGTGGGTATGGACCTGCAGATGAGCAACCCCCAGGGCCAGGTGTTCCCGGTGAAAGTTGTTGCCATCACCGACGAATTCATCACCCTCGACGCCAACCATCCCCTGGCAGGCGAGCCCCTGATCTTCGACATCGAACTGGTAGAGATCGTTTAACCGGTCCTCCTTATACATTTCCTGAAAGTAAAAAGTGGTCCGCTGCTTTTTACTTTCACTTTTTATACCCATCCCAATATGGACAAACAATATGCATACTCCGTTACCGGGCGCTTCCTCCGCTATGTAACGGTAGACACTCAATCCGATCCGCAAAGCACTACTTTCCCTTCCACCGAAAAGCAAAAAGACCTGGCCCGCATCCTGGTACAGGAATTGCAGCAAATTGGCATCGCAGACGCAGAGCTGGATGAACACGGATATGTATATGCCACCATTCCCGCTACTTCCGGTAAAAATGTGCCCGTTATCTGCCTCTGCGCGCATATGGACACAGCGCCCGATTGTTCGGGGAAAGACGTGAAGCCCATCGTGCATAAAAACTATGATGGGTCAGACATCGTGCTGCCCGATGATCCCTCGCAAGTCATTTCCGTGAAGGAACATCCGTACCTCGCGCAGAAGACCGGCGACGATATCATCACCGCCAGCGGCAAAACCTTGCTGGGCGCGGATAACAAGGCCGGTGTCGCAGAAATCATGGACGCGGCGCAATACCTCATCCAGCACCCCGAAATCCCACACGGCAAGATCCGCATCCTCTTCACGCCCGACGAAGAAGTGGGCCGCGGCGTTCAGCATGTAGACATGCAGAAGCTCGGCGCAGATTTCGGGTATACGATGGACGGGGGCGAACTGGGCGCGCTGGAAGACGAGACCTTCTCGGCCGATGGCGTAAAAATCACCATCCACGGCGTCAGCGCCCATCCCGGCGCGGCCAAAGGCAAACTGGTGAGCGCTATCAAGATCGCCGCGGAAATATTGCATTCGCTGCCGAAGGACATCCTCAGCCCGGAAACCACGGAAGACCGCCAGGGATTCATTCATCCTGTGCGAATCGACGGCATTACCGAAAAGGCGGAAATCGAATTCATCATCCGTGATTTCACCACGGCGGAGCTGGAAGGGCATGAGTTTTACCTGCGCAGGATCATGGAATCCGTGATCGCCAGGCACCCCGGCGCTACGGCCACTTTCGAGGTGAAGGAGCAGTACCGCAATATGAAAGAGGTGCTGGACAAGCATCCTGAAGTGGCTGCCAATGCGGAAGAAGCGATCCGGCGCGCGGGCGTGGAGCCGCTGAAGATGAGCATCCGCGGGGGAACGGATGGTTCGAGGCTTTCCTTCATGGGATTGCCCTGCCCCAATATCTTCACCGGGGAGATGGCGCTGCATTCGAAGCATGAATATGTAAGCGTGCAGGACATGCAGAAAGCCGTTGATGTGATCATTCAGCTCGCCCGTGTATGGGAAGAGCGTGCCGTATAATTTATTGCCGGGGAATGCGTTTTTATTATTACTTTGATCCCTTGTTAATACAAAAAAGAACGAAAATTTAATACATGTTGCTAGGACTCGTAACGTTTATGCAGGATTCGCTGCTGTTGCCGAAGGCCGACACCGTGGCTACGGCCGCCCAGGGAGCCGCCGGCGCCGCGCAGGAAATGAAGCTGTGGGATATGATCGTAAAAGGCGGACCGCTGATGATCCCCCTGGGGGTGCTTTCCGTGATCGCTATTTATGTATTCGTGGAAAGATACCTGACCATCGCCCGCGCCGGTAAAATGGAAAGCAATTTCATGCCGATGATCCGCGACCACATCACTTCCGACAATATCAGCGCCGCCCGCTCGCTCTCGAAAAACACGCAGGGCCCCATCGCGCGGATGATCGATAAAGGCATCCAGCGCATCGGCAAACCGGTAGACAGTATCGAGAAGTCGATGGAGAACGTAGGCAAGCTGGAAGTGTACAAGATGGAAAAGAACCTCGTGATACTGTCCATCATCGCCGGCATCGCGCCCATGTTCGGGTTTTTGGGAACCATCGCAGGGATGATCCAGACTTTCTTCAACATCTCGCAGACTTCCGATATTACCCTGAGCACCATCGCCGGGGGGATTTACGTGAAAATGGTGACCTCCGCCGCAGGTCTGATCATCGGCCTGGTCGCCTACGTAGGTTACAGCTACCTGCAGGCCCAGATCGACAAGGTGGTGAATAAGATGGAAGCCGCTTCCTCCGAGTTCATCGACGTGCTCCTGGAGCCGGTAAAACGCTAATCATTCAAAAGAAACAGAATCAACATGAACCTGCGGAGCCGAAATAAAAGACATGCGGAAATGCACAACGGCGCGTTGAACGACATCCTGTTCATCCTGCTGCTGTTCTTCCTCATCGTCTCCACCCTGGCCAACCCCAACGTCATCAAGCTGGCGTTGCCGAAAGCCGCTTCCAACACCAAAGCCAAGCAAACGGTGGTGGTGAGCATCGATGCGGGGCAAAAGTTTTTCGTGGGCACCAACCCCGTTTCCTTCGCCGAGCTACAGGCCATCCTGGCTTCCAAGATTCCCGCCGGGGAAGTGGATCCTACCGTCGTGATCAACGCCGAAGAATCCGTTCCCATCAGCGCCGTGGTATCCGTTATGCAGATCGCAAGGGAGCTGGGCGCCAAAACGGTACTGGGCACCGCCAAGCCGCAAAATGCGCCTGCCAGGTAACCGGCCGGTTATACTTTATTACATCAGGAAACTGCATCCGCAACGGGTGCAGTTTTTTTATGCCTTAGAAGCACGCACCATCCGGTTTTTCCCGAACATATCCTTCTTCAGGATCACGTCGTGGAACCGCTGCTTTTCCAGTTCAGCCTTCACTTCCGGCCCGTAATCCTCGTGGATCTCGAAATACAATTTACCCCCGGGGTCGAGGCGCTCCATGGCCAGCTGGCCGATGCGCCGGTAGAAGAGCAGGGGATCGTTGTCGGGCACAAACAAGGCAGCGGACGGCTCAAAGTGCTGCACATTCACTGCCATATCCGCTTTTTCCTTCTCCGGGATGTAAGGCGGGTTGCTGATGATGATATTCAGGCAGGGGAGGAGCGCGGCGGCTTTGGGCTCCAGTACATCCTGCTGCACGAAATTGATCGGCGTATGTTGCATCTGTGCGTTGCGGCCGGCTACAGACAATGCGCCGGGGCTCACATCCATCGCCCAGATATCGGCCGAAGGCCAGTGTTTTTTCAACGCGATAGGGATGCATCCGCTGCCCGTACCGATATCCAGCAAGCGGAGGGCGGGTTGGGAAGGATGATCGAGCAGCACCCATTCCACGAGTTCTTCCGTTTCCGGCCGGGGGATCAGCACCTGGTCGTTGACGATCAGTTCCATCCCGTAAAACCAGCTTTTGCCCGTAATGTGCTGGATGGGCCTGCCGGCAAGCAGTTGCTCCAGTCCCTCGTTGTACCTCGCTTCCCAGGGCGGGGTAAGGTCCATATCCTTGTGCACGATGCGGTCCAGCTTGCCAAGCCCGGTGATATGTTCCATGAGGAGATGGCCGATATTGGCCGCTTCCCGCATGTCGTACATGGGGCGGAGGGCGCTGGTAAGGTTTGCAAATGCGGATTGGATCGTCATGTTATACGGCGAAACAGCGGCAGGGCCGCCGGATCGAAATTTTCGC
This sequence comes from uncultured Chitinophaga sp., assembly GCF_937874145.1. Lineage (GTDB taxonomy): Bacteria > Bacteroidota > Bacteroidia > Chitinophagales > Chitinophagaceae > Chitinophaga. Next base: position 5,559 of record NZ_CALNBI010000041.1, read on the forward strand.
AAACATAATGAATAGTTGCATATCGTGTGCGGGCCGGTTTATATTATTGATTATCAATTTATTGATAGAGATAATCGCCGGCGATATGCTATGGTTCCGGCAGGATCGTTTTCAGGAATTCGCGCGCCGAAGGAATGTCTTCAGCCCTGCATTTTATCTTTCCGAAGAGATATTTGTCAGTGTTGTACAGCTCCGAAAAAAATGAAAGATAGGCTTCGCCCAGTAGATGGAAGCGAACCACCAGGTATTGCGCATTCCCCGCCTGGACGACGGTGGTATCCACTAATGTTGCCAAACCCGGTGTGGGCCATCTTTCCAATCCTTTGTAAAAGTCATATTTGTTTTGAAAACTGAACCGGTCAAACTTGTGGTCGGAATTCTCCTGCAGCGAGATCAGCAGGTGGTCTGCCTTGAAATAACGGACATAGGGCAATAAGATGATTTCGCGTTGGAAATGTTTTTTATTGAAAGCAGCGTATTCGTCCCCTGACAGGGAATCCGCTTTCAGGGAAAGGCGGGCGAGCGTTTCGGCATAGACATTTTTTTCCTGCGCATGGCATAAAGAGGCGGCCAGGATGCACATCATCGTGATGGCATTTGATTTCATGAGTTTTTTGATGGGTTGCATGGAAGGGAAATTTTCATCCGGCTGCAAATAAGGAAATTATATCAACTCTATTTTTGTTAGGATCAACAATTAACATAATGGAATGTTAATTTATCTTATCAGGGTTGAAACAACGCCAGCATGTACATCATGCCCGACTTGGCAAATGCCTTCCTAGTGCCTATTTTTGTTGTTTACTGCAATTCCTTTATAACGTAAATGAGCAACACCCACCCGCACGAATTTTTTATGCAACGTTGCATCGGCCTGGCGCTGAAAGGTTCCGGGCATGTATCGCCCAACCCTATGGTTGGCGCGGTGCTCGTGCAGGAAGGGGGGATCATCGGCGAAGGGGACCACCATTTCTGGGGAGGCCCCCATGCCGAAGTGAACTGCGTCAACAGCGTGCCCCCGGAACTGCAGGAGCTCATCCCCAGGTCTACCCTCTATGTTTCCCTGGAGCCCTGCGCGCATCACGGCAAAACGCCGCCCTGCGCCGATCTCGTAATAGCGCAGAATATCCCGGAAGTGGTGATCGGGTGTGTGGACCTCTTCTCTAAAGTAGCCGGTAAAGGCATCGAAAAACTCCGGCAGGCCGGCATCGGCGTAACCGTGGGCGTACTGGAAGATGCCTGCCGTTACCTCAACCGCCGGTTCTTCACCTTCCATGAACAGCTGCGGCCTTATGTCGTACTCAAATGGGCGCAATCGGCCGATGGTTTCATCGCCCCGCCCGACCGCTCTCCTGTCCGCATTTCCAACCCGTTTGCCGATCGCCTCGTGCATCGCTGGCGTACGGAAGAAGCGGGTATCATGGTGGGTACGCAAACTGCTTTGCTGGATAATCCACGGCTCACGGCCCGCCTCTGGCCGGGGAAGTCGCCGGTCCGCATCGTGCTGGATCTCGACAGCAAGGTGCCGGGGAGCCATTATGTAAAAGACGGATCGGTGCGCACGCTCATTCTTACTTCCGCGGAAATCGATGCGGAGCAGGCCCTCGTGCCCCAGGTGCTCGCGCAGCTGCATAAGGAATCTGTCCTCAGCGTGATCGTGGAAGGCGGCGCTTTGCTGTTGCAACAGTTTATCAGCGGCGGGCATTGGGACGAGGCGCGCGTCATCACCGGCCAGATGGCATTAAGCGGCGGTTTGCCGGCGCCCGTGCTTAAAAACGCACTGCTGAAAGAAAGCGCTTACATCGCTGGCGACAGGATCGATACCTTTGTCCCCGCCTTTACTTAAAACCAGGAAATGAACGTTTATTATACGATTGAAAAAAAGTCAGTAGCCGAATTCAAAGACCGGGGCAGCAAGTTCCTCGCTTACGCCTTCCCGGTTAAAAATACCGACCAGGTGAAAGAATGCCTGCAGGAAGTGAAAAAGGAACACCCCAAAGCCACGCACCATTGCTATGCGTACAGGCTGGGGACAGACGGTACGCAGTTCCGCGCGGTAGACGACGGCGAGCCCGCGGGATCGGCCGGGAAACCAATTCTCGGGCAGATCGACAGCAAGCAGCTGACCGACGTGCTGGTGGTGGTGGTGCGTTATTTCGGAGGCACCCTGCTGGGCGTGCCGGGGCTCATCAATGCATACAAGATGAGCGGCGCGATGTCCCTGCAACTGATACCTGCTGTGCAGAAAAACGTGGAAGCGCGCTTCCTGCTCGTATTTGATTATACGATCCTCAACGAAGTGATGATGGTGGTGAAGCAGAACAATTGCACCGTGCACAAGCAGGATATCCAGTTATTCTGCAGCATGGAAATCGGTATCCCCAAAGCCAGCCTGGACCTCACACTGCTCCGGCTGCGAGATATCTACAACCTCGAGATCAAACCGCTCTGATCAGGGTAGCGCCGTCGTAATTTCTTTCAGGTTAACTCCGAAAATCTTCTTTGTGATGTCTCCGAGATGTTTTTCGCTGCCTTCCAGGTGGATGGTGCGGTGGAAGTGTTGCATCCTGCCTTTGGGTTTCAGCAATGCGGCCGGGGAGGTGCTTTGCACTTCCACGAACCTGCCCCGCGCAACGGTGTTTTCCGGTCCGTTGTTGCGGATGGTGAGCACTTCCGCGCGCGTGTCCGTCGCGGTTGCGCCGAGGTACAGCGCGGGGTTGCGCGGCAGAGTGAATTGGATTACGGTCAGCAGCTTGCGTTCGGGATCGTAAATACCCATGAAATTTAGCGCCGAAGCCTGTTGAACACCCAGTTCCATTTCGAAGTTGCCGTCGGCCCGGAAAAAGGCGACATTGTTTTTCACGAGGAAGCGTTCTTTGGGTATTTCCGTGCCCGTATGCACCTTGCCGCCTTTGCGGAGGGGGATGATGCCGACGGACTGCGGGCCGGCGGCAAACATGCCGCGGATGCGGATGGCGGTGGTGCCATGGGAGGTGTCCCAGCGCTGGGTACCGGTGTTGAGGAGAATGTTGTCGGAATGGAAGCCTACGGCGTGGACGCTCCGGTGGATGTCGGCGCCGAGATAGTTGTGCAGGTCGCGGCGGGAGAGGAGCGTGATGGTGCGGGTGATATGTGCGTTGAGGGGATTGTTTTTGGAATTGGGGAGCAGCGCGTCGCCTTCCAGGGTGATGACGCCTTTTGCGGAGGGCACCTGGCGTAGCAGGACGGAGTCGCGTAGCGGATCGGGGAGCGGCGTGGCGGGAAGGGAATCGTTCGGAACAAGCGCCGTGCTGTCGGGCAAGGGGCCGAAGAGGAGGCGGTCTTCCCCGCCGAAGGTGCTGAAATGAAATTGTTTCCCGTTTTCGATGGTGCCGTAATTGAGGAATCCGAAGCTGCGGCCGTCGTCGGCCACGGTAGAGCTCATTACGCGGCCCTGCCATCCGGCAACGATGGCGATGGCGGATTTGCTGGTGCTGTCTTTCAATACGGCCGGCGAAGTGAATGCCCGCAGGAAATCGATGTCTGCTGCGAAGTTATCGGGCCGTGATATGGTTTGTTCCTGTTGGACAGGGGCCTTGGCCTGCTGGCTGTTGTTGTTGCATGCGAAAAACAGGGTGAGCAGGCAAGCGGCCGGGATAGATTTGTGCATATGCGGAATAGTCTCGCTTCCAAAATTTGTACAATGATAAATTAATTTCTTTAATAACGGTAAGTGCGCATTTCCAGTATGGGCGCGGGCTACAAAGGGAGCCGATGCACAGGGGAATATTTTTTTTGAATTTTTTGAGAATATAATTTGCTGAATTCAAACTCTTTCCTATTTTTGCAATCCCAAAACGGACAAGCGGAAGTAGCTCATTTGGTAGAGCACGACCTTGCCAAGGTCGGGGTGGCCGGTTCGAGCCCGGTCTTCCGCTCAGAAACAGAAGCCTGATTGCATAGCAGTCAGGCTTTTTTGTTTTTGGTTAGTTCCGGGTTGATTTCGGATCAGGTAAAATTGGATCAAGTTGAGAAGTTGGGGGAAGAATTAAAAAGTCGTTGTGTTGCATGCTTTATCAGTGATCTCCGTGGACCAGAACTACAAACAACGGATCAGGTAAAATTACCGGTGGATGGAGTGGATCCGGCAATTGTTGTAATGAAATGAGAACCGGGAAAATGACGAAAATCATACCGGCCACCTGGTGAAATAACGTTGGAGGGGCATAAAAAAAGCCGCGCTTTACAGCACGGCTTCTATATTTTTCAATCCGGAGATTATTTGTATTTCGGACTGTAAAGGGAGCTTTCGGGTACGGTAACCTTGGGCTTTTTATAACGGTGCTCCGACAGCTTGTAGCAGCCACCCAGCACAAAACCCAGAACGCAGGCCAGTTTCAGGTAGAAAAGGAAACGGGAGGAAGATACCCAGTCGCGGGTGAAATCATTCTTATTTTCAACTGTATGCTCCATATACAAATTTTTCGCTGTGCAAACTTACAAAGTAAAATGTCAAAGTCCAAATAACCCGTTTATTTCTTCCCCGGTTTGGACAGCTCGGAGAACTTGCGGCGGTTCAGGAAATAGTAGCGCCAGATCATGATGCCGTGGAAAACGCCGTGCAGGTCGAACAGCCGCTTGCGGGGCAAAGTGTCCGGCGGCTGGTTGCGGGTTTCGCGGCGCCAGCGGTAGTAGTCGCGGTACGCGCGGAAGATGGCTGTCATATCTTTCGGCTTGCCGGAAACGAGGCTTTTGGCGGCGGCCATCATATCCAGTACCAGGCGCTGCGAGAGGATGATCCATTGCTCCTGGAAATGGAGGTTCTTGCGCAGCATGATAAGGTTGTTGCGGAAATTGAGGTACAGCTTCCTGGGGTTCCCCTGCGGCAGGCTCCCGCCGCCCACATGGTATACCACAGAATCGGGGCAATACCCGATCCGGTATCCTGCCCGCTGCAGCCGCCAGCAGAGATCCACCTCTTCCATATGCGCAAAGAAATACGGATCGAATCCGCCCATCTCCCTGTAAACAGCAGCACGGATGAACAGCGCCGCGCCGCTGGCCCAGAATATGTCCTGCGGGGTGTCGTACTGGCCGTTATCTTTCTCCGTCGTATACAGGATGCGCCCGCGGCAGAAGGTGTATCCCAGGATATCCATCCAGCCGCCGGCCGCACCGGCATATTCAAAGCAGTCTCGCTCGGCCCAGGCGCGGAGTTTGGGCTGGCAGGCCGCCATGTCGGGGTTGGCCTGCAGGTGCGCAACAACGGGCCCTATCCAATTGGGGTCCACTTCCACGTCCTGGTTCAGCAACACGAAAATATCGGCCTCCACATGCTGCAGGGCCTCGTTATATCCGCCTGCGAAACCGCTGTTGCTGGCGTTGCGGATGATCTTTACAGAAGGGAATTGCTGTTGTGTGTAAGCCACGCTGTCGTCGGTAGAAGCATTGTCGGCCAGGATGATATCCAATTGCCCGGCGTATACGGAAGCGCATACGGATGGCAGGAACTTCTCCAGGAAATTCCTTCCGTTCCAGTTCAGGATAACAACAGCGACCGATGGCAGAACTGACAAATGCGTAGGTTTATGGCTTGACTAATTATTTTTTAGCGTTGCAAATATGCAACAAAGCCTCCAAATATTACTAAATTAGTTTATTGTTAACGGCCGCATGGCCGTCATTATCCGAATCCTGATGTTTAGACAATTTACCGGCTGGAAAATCTCATTGATCGCAGTGGCGGTCGCTATCATCGTAACCACCATCTGGTTCGTCAATAACCTGTCCGAAAAAATACAGGAAGAGGAAACGAAGAAAGTAGCCACCTGGGTGGAAGCGAACCGCGAACTGCTGCAGGCTTCGCCCGACGCGAACCTGAACCTGGCCGTGGAGATCGTGACCACCAACACCACTATTCCCCTGATCCTGACCGACGAGCAGGGCCATATCATCGACCACCGCAACCTCGATTCCCAACTGGTGGTGCGCGATACGGCGTACCTGGAGCGGCAGCTGGAGAATTTCCGGCAGCAGCACCCGCCTTTCATTATGGCGGTAGACTCGCATTCCAATAATTACATCTATTACGGCGATTCCGTCATCCTCCGGCAGGTGCGGTATTATCCCTATATCCAGCTGATCGTGGTGGCATTGTTTATCGGGCTCACGCTTTTCGCCTTGTCTTCCACCAACCGCGCGGTCCAGAACCAGGTATGGGTGGGCATGGCGAAGGAAACGGCCCACCAGCTGGGGACGCCGCTGTCTTCCATGGAAGCCTGGCTGGAGATATTGAAGGAAAACGAAGAAGCGCGCGTTATCGCCGGCGAGCTCGGCAAGGATGTGGACCGTCTCAAACTGATTACGGACCGGTTTTCCAAGATCGGGAGCGTCCCCAGCCTGGAGGAACGCAACGTGGTGGAACAGGTGGCCGCCATGATGGCTTATATCAAGAAACGCGCCCCGCAGAAAGTAAATTTCACGCTGCAAACGGCCGAACAGGAACTGTCGGCCATGATCTCGCCCACACTGTTCGACTGGGTGATAGAAAACCTGCTCAAAAACGCACTCGATGCCATGGAAGGCAAAGGCGAGATACAAGTACTCATCGAAAACCACCCCGCCCACCTCACGATCGACATAACCGACACCGGGAAAGGCATCCCCGCGCGGCTGCAGGAAAAGATCTTCCGCCCGGGCTTCAGCACCAAAAAGCGGGGCTGGGGGCTGGGGCTTTCCCTTGCCAGGCGCATCATCCAGGACTACCACAAGGGGCGGCTGACGGTCAAATGGTCGGAGCAAAACAAGGGTACTACCTTCCGTATCTGGCTTCGGAAATAATTTTATTTGGATATTTGTGAAAAGGCTTTATTTTTGCAACCCCAACAACGCACGCGGAGGTGGCGAAATTGGTAGACGCGCTACTTTGAGGTGGTAGTGCCTGAAAGGGCTTGGGAGTTCGAATCTCCTCCTCCGCACTAAGCACCGGCTGGTTATCCAGCCGGTGTTTTTTTATGTATTTATTTGGAATATAGTACGCATTTTTGTACTTAAATACGTACTTATGAGAGTTGTTAACTATTCAGAATTTCGCAGTAATCTCACGGAAAATCTTAATGCTGTGAATGATGACAGGGAAATTGTAATTGTTGCCCGATCCCAAGGAAAAAATGTTGTTGTAATGGACCTCGATGAGTATAACGCATTGCAGGAAACGTTACATTTGACAAGTACCAGGGCTAACCGTAAAAGACTCGAAGAAGCAATAACGGAAATGAATAAAGGAAAATCCGTTAAACACAAACTTATTGAAAAGTAACTATGGAGTTAGCGTGGCAGACCCATGCCCGGGAAGACTATCTTTATTGGCAACAACAAGATAAAAAAGTCCTGGAGCGCATTAATGAGCTGATTAAGGATGCGTTACGTTCGCCCTTTAAGGGTATGGGAAAACCGGAACCGTTAAAGGGCGATTTGGCGGGATTTTGGAGCCGCCGGATTACTGATGAGCACCGGTTAGTTTATATTGTTAGGGATAAGCGGTTGCATATTATTCAATGTTGGCTACATTATCACTAATTATCAGGGAAACGTTAACGATACGGTCAGAATATTTTTCAAAATTGATGTCGCGATGATCGAATTACCAGAAAAGAATTTATTTTTGCGACCTTAAACACCCGCGGAGGTGGCGAAATTGGTAGACGCGCTACTTTGAGGTGGTAGTGCCTGAAAGGGCTTGGGAGTTCGAATCTCCTCTTCCGCACATACAAATAAAAAGGAGTCATTTCTCGGGAAATGGCTCCTTTTTTTATTCAGTTCCCGGCCGCTATTTGAGGCTCACCACCGCCAGCACCAGCAAAGCCATGCCTGCAGTGGCGGATGCAATCGCCACATACGGTAACTTGCGTTGGGATTTCCTGTCTTTCAGGAACTCGGTTTTCATCGCGTCATGCCCCTCAACTGCCTGCAATCCCGGGAGTGCTTTTTTCATTTCCGCACCTTCATAGAAGATATTGGACCGTTGCTCCGGCAGCGCTTCCGCTAACCGGTAAAAATAGGCTGGCTGATGCATAGCGATGGAATCGATGGCCGTCCGGAAGTGATGGTTCCGCCAGGGCTTATCGTGTTGCAGATAATACAGGCTGTCGGTAACGGCGGAAAATTCCATTGTCCTGATATGTTCCCCAATGTACCGGGTGATCCTGTCTTTCCGTTCTTCCACGTTTATCACACTGTCTTCGATGTTGCGCAATTGCTTTTCAGCGAGGTCCCGGAACCCGGTGTGCTCCAGGGCTTCGCCCGGCAACTGGCCCCAAATGTGGAGCACTTCCGCATTGCAGCGCCATTGCGGGAACCGGGCGCTTAACTTTTGGCAAAGTGATACCTGCCGGGAGTTGTACCAGGCGCTGTTGAGTTGGGATTTATCAATCGGACCGGCAGGCTGGAGCAGTTTATATGAATATTTTTTTCCGTTTTGGGTGATGAGCTCCCAGCCGCCATTCCTCCGGAGCCTGGTTTTTCGGCCGGTGAAGTTGCCGTCTGGTTGTCTGAAGAGCGTGTCCTCGCTTAAAATGCGCAAACCGCCGCCCCTAAACGACCGGCTGTGACCTATTTCGTGCATGATGGCGGTGTCCGTCCCGGCTTGCACGAACCAGGAGAACTTTTGGTTATGATAAACCAATTGCGTTGCCTCAGCCGGGTCTTGGGCTTTAATATTTTGCGAGCATAAAAGTGCGAGAATGGGTAGCAAATTTTTCATCAGGTATGGAAGGGATTTTTAACTGCGGCTTGGGCCGTGCTATTCCGTAAGCTACAAAAAGGATTGGAATATCCAATGTTCCGCCACCCGGAAATCTAAACCGAAAATCGGCTAACTTTGCCGCTGCGCAGATACAATGCGTACCAATGCCTGTAATTTGACCGCAGGCTAAATCATGTGAACTATGGGAACAAACGTCACCTGCCCCAATTGCGGGCATCTGTTTGTCATGGAAGACGCCATGGCCGCAGAAATAAAGAAAGACCTCCGTGGAAAGATGGAATCCGAGTGGCGTAAACGCGTGGAGGCGCTCGAAGCCCAGAAATCCGAAATAGAACAAGCCAAGCAACAGGTCGTACTCGAACGCCAGCAAGTTTCGCAGGAGAAGCAGCGGCAGGAAGACGAGCTGCATAAACGCCTGCAGTCCGAAAAACTCAAACTGCAGGAATCCCTCGGG
>NZ_CALNBI010000042.1 GCF_937874145.1 uncultured Chitinophaga sp.
ACGATGGCGCGCAGGCGGTTTACTTTCGGGTGCATCTTCTTCAGCTGGTTGGCCACCTTGCTGGATCCGATGAGCGTGAGCACGTTGATCTTTCCGGATTCCATCAACGGCGCGATGATCTGGTTGCCGCGGCCGTAGATCGTGTTGACCACACCCTTCGGGAAGCAGTCGCGGAATGCTTCGAGCAGGGGGTAATGCAACAGGGTGCCGTGCTTCGGGGGTTTGAAGAGCAACGTGTTGCCCATGATCAGCGCGGGGATCAGCGTGGTGAAGGTTTCGTTGAGGGGATAATTGAACGGCCCCATGCAGAGGACCACCCCGAGCGGACTGCGGCGTATTTGCCCGATGATGCCCTGCTCCACGGCAAAGGATGATGATTTCCGGTCGAGGTTTTTGAGCGCGTCGATGGTGGCGTGGATGTACTCTACCGTGCGGTCGAATTCCTTCACGGAATCCGCGTAGGATTTGCCGATTTCCCACATGATGAGTTTGACCACTTCCTGTTTTTTGGCGATCATTTTGCCGGTGAATTTCTCCACGCATGCGATGCGCTCGGGCACCGACATGGTGGGCCATTCTCCCCTGCCGTCTGCATACGCGGCAACGGCGGCATCCAGGGAAGCCATGGCTTCTTCCGGGCCGCAAAGGGGGTACGAACCGATCACACGGCGCTCCAGGCCGTTGGGGGTCTTGATGCAAATGGGCGATACCACGGTGTGGACGTCGCCAGGCCAGTTTTTCATAACGCCGTCTGACAGATAGCTTTTCTGGTGGATTTCCCCGGGCAGGTCGTACTCCGCCGGAATGGCGGCTGCATCGGGGAATAGTTGACGCAATTGGTCTTCAAAGGTTGTCATATGTTAGATGCTTGGGATCGCAATTTATAAAAGTTATCATTAAAAAATAACGAAATCATTATCAACCCATTACCACCATGCAATCGATTGATTAAATTTTTACTTTTGTGGAAGAAAACGGAAGGGAGGGGGTTAAAATTGTATGTATGGGTGTTAAAATTGATGGATTAAGCGATCCTTTGGGGCATGAAAAGCAATCAAGGTTTCAAATCGCATCTATTTGGCCTGCCAGCGTCGAAATGCATCCACTATCTCAATTCCGTGGTCCGTGGTAAAATAGCGGGTCTTGCCATTGCGCAGGCGCACCTGCAGCATTTGCTTTCCTCCGAAAAGATAGCCCCAGCCATCTCCCATAAACCGGATGCCCCAGCCATATAAAGCACTTCCTTTTTTAGGAGTTACCTCGGCAATGTCTTCCCAAAGAAAACTGCGCTGCAAGCGGATTACCGGGCGGATTTTCAGGTGGATGCCGCGATCATTCAGGTCGATTTGCATATACATGAACATCACCACCCCGCCCAATACCAGCAGCGTCATCAGGGTAACGAGTGTGTAATGTATCCATTCCCCGGTGGTCGCGGCCATATACATAAACAACACCACCAGGGGTATGAGAATAATCCCCCCGATCCATTTGGCGATGGGTGGCATGCCTTGTTTTTCGGAAATGATGATTGGCTTCATGTGTCTTAAAGATAAATAAAATTGGGCTGGCGCCGTCCGCTATAAAACCGCAGCGGCTGGCCCCTGCAGGAGCCAGCCGCTGAACTATCCGGATTGACCTTTTCTAATATTTAAGCCTTTAAAACTTCCCGCGCGATCACGATCTTCTGGATCTCGCTGGTGCCCTCGCCGATGGTGCACAGCTTCGCGTCGCGGTAAAACTTCTCTACCGGGAAATCTTTCGTATACCCATACCCGCCGAACACCTGCACCGCCTCGTTGGCAATCGACACGGCGATTTCGGATGCGTAGTATTTGGCCATGGCGGCCTGTTTGGTCATGGGGAGGTGTTTGTTCTTCATGTCCGCGGCCTGCATGGTGAGCAGTTCGGCCGCCGCGATCTGCGTGGCCATATCCGCCAGCTTGAACGATATCCCCTGGAAGCTGGCAATCGGTTTATCGAATTGCTGGCGTTCCTGCGAATATTTCAAAGCCGCGTCGTAGGCACCTTTCGCAATGCCCAGCGAGAGCGCCGCGATGGAAATGCGGCCACCGTCGAGCACTTTCATGGATTGTATGAAGCCGTCGCCTTCCTTGCCGAGCATGTTGGCGGCGGGAATGCGGCAATTGTCAAAAATCATTTCAGCGGTTTCGGAGGCGCGCATGCCGAGTTTGTTTTCTTTCTTGCCCCCGCTGAAGCCCGGCGTACCGCGCTCCACAACGAAGGCGGTCATACCATGACTGTCGCGCACTTCGCCGGTGCGGGCGATCACTACGGCCACGTCCCCGCTTTTCCCGTGCGTGATCCAGCATTTGGTGCCGTTCAGCACCCACTCGTCGCTTTCTTTGCGGGCCACGCATTTCATGTTCATGGCATCGGATCCGGTGTTGGGCTCGGTGAGGCCCCAGGCGCCGATCCACTGGCCACCGGCGAGTTTGGGCAGCCAGCGCTGCTTCTGCTCTTCGTTGCCGAACTGGAGGATATGGCCCGTGCACAAACTGTTATGCGCCGCCAGGCTCAATCCCACCGCGCCGCAGATCCTCGCTACTTCGCTGATCACCGTCACATACTCCAGGTAGCCAAGCCCGGAACCGCCATAAGTTTCGGGTACGAGTACGCCCATCAGCCCCAGTTCACCCATCCGGTGGAAAAGGTCTGCAGGAAAAGTCTGGGACTCGTCCCATTCCATAATATGCGGTTGGATGTTCGTTTTTCCAAAATCTTTGATCACCTGCGCAATCTGTTGTTGCATGTCCGTTGGCTGAAAATTCATAACCTGAAATTACGTTTTAAGGGGCGGTTAAGTATTTTTCAATTTTACGATAAATGGAATCATTCACCAAAGGCAATGCGCGAAGGTCTTCCACCTGCCTGAAACGCCCGTTGGCACTACGATAGCGTATGATGGCACGGGCCAATTTCGTGTTGATGTATGGATGATCGGCCAAAGATTTTTCATCTGTCTCATTGAGATCGATTTTTCTTAGTGATTCATCACCCAGCTGTAAGTAAGGTTGAATTTTTTTAAAAACGGAATCAGGCAAACCGTAGGTTTCGCTCACTTGTTTGTGATTGTAGAAGCCGCCGAGCCGCTCCCTGAACCGCACGATCCTCCCCGCATACCCCGCACCGATGTACGGCAACCGCTCCCATTCCGCACTGTCGGCAGTATTGATATCGATCACCGGCACCGCTTTCCGCTCCCATATCTTCTTCCGGGAACTGTCGCGCGGCCAGGGCTTTCGGAATGCGCTGTCCCTCCGATAAACCGGCCGCTTCCAGCTCGCGCGCATGCTGTCGTACCGCCGCGTCTTTTCCCGCGCCCCTTCCGCCAGGAGCATCGCTACAGCCCGCTCTGCTTCGGCGATGCCGGCAGTATCTGCCAGCGGCGGCTCCGGGCGCACGCGCGTCCACACAAATGGTAAACCCTGAAATATTAGGATGAGGATCAGCAGACAGGCAACACCTTGTCTTTCCCGACGGGAAAAATCAAAAAAGTTATCCGGCACAAACAATGGTTTTAATGGATGCCGAATGTAACGATTTTTGGATTACAAATTTATTTCGAGACCGTCATATGCAAGGTGCATGCCTTCCGGCAGGGTGGGATCTACTTCCGCATGCAAACCAAGCTGGTGGCTGATATGCGTAAAGAGTACCTGCGGCACTTCCAGTTCTTTGCCCAATGCGATCGCTTCATCCAGCGTGAAGTGGGAAATATGTTTTTCGCGGCGCAAGGCATTCAGCACGAGCACCTGCGAACCGCGGATCTTTTCCTTTTCTTCCGGCGCGATAAAGTTCGCGTCGGTGATGTAGGTGAAGTCGCCGAAACGGAATCCGAGAACCGGCATTTTGTGGTGCAAAACGTTGATGGGCGTGAACTTCAGTCCGTTCACGAAGAAATGTTCGTCGCCGATGGTGCGGAGGTTAAGCTCGGGAATGCCGGGATATTTGAAATCGGCGAATGCGTAGGAGAATTCGCGGATGATAACGTCCTGCGAATATTCCGAGGCATAGATATCGATGGGTTGTTGCTGGAAATAGTTGAATGCGCGGATATCATCCATCCCCGCGATGTGGTCCTTATGGGAATGCGTGATCACCACGGCTTCGAGGCGCTTCACCTGTGCGCGGAGCATCTGGTAGCGGAAATCGGGCGTGGTATCGATCACGATATTGCCGGCCTGTTCGTCGGAAATGAGGATGCTGGAACGGAGCCGCTTGTCGCGCGGGTCTGCGGAGGCGCAAACGCTGCAGGGGCAGGCGATGACCGGCACGCCCTGCGAGGTGCCCGTTCCGAGGAAGGTTACTTTCACGGCTGCGGGGTTTCCGGGTTTTCGTCTGCAGGAGCGTCGCCGGCTTCATCTTTCCCGGCTTCCCCGTTTTCCTTTTCCTCTTTGGCGGCGGCTTCGGCCCTGCTTTCGATCACCTGGCGGTAGAGTTTCTGCGATTCGGGCGTGAGGAATCCTTCCTCCAGGGTGATGGCGGGCAGGATGTCGAGCAGGGTATTGATACGGCCTTCCACGTTCAGGAATTTGTTCACCACCACTACTTTCTTGTGTTCCAGGATGCAGTAGCCGGAGTTGAACGTTCCCTTTTCGTAACGGATGATGTATTTGGCCTCGTCAAAAATCTTCTCCAGCTTCGCCAGGTTGGCGGGGGTACTCTTCAGGTTCATATTGTCTCCCGTTGTTTATCTATTTGCTGACCAGCTTCGCTACCGGAACGATCATCTCTTCGAGGGAGATGCCGCCGTGCTGGAAGGTGTTGCGGTAATAGTTCACAAAAAAATTATAATTGTTCGGATAGCAAAGGTATCCGTCTTCGCGGGCAAAGATATAAGAAGAATTGACATTCGGCCTCGGCAGCCCCGCATCTTTCGGGTCGCGGAAGGCCAGCACTTCCTTGGGATCGTAGTTCAGGTTCCGCCCGTGCTTGTAGCGCAGGTTGGTGGTAGTTTGCTTGTCGCCGATCACTTTCACGGGCGTTTTCACGCGAACCGAGCCATGGTCGGTAGCTACGATGATATTGATCTTCTTGTCCGAAATCTTCTTCAATGCCTGGTGCAGCGGCGAATGCTCGAACCAGCTGGTGGTGATGGAGCGGTAGCTGACCTCGTCGCCGGCCAGTTCCTTGAGCACTTCCATCTCGGTACGGGCGTGGCTGAGCATGTCCACGAAGTTATAAACGATCACGTTGAGCGGATAGTTCAGCAGGTTGTGCATGTTATTGACGAGATGTTGCCCGTCGGCATGGTGGACCACCTTGGTATACGAGAATTTGGGATCCATCTTCAGGCGGGCCAGCTGTGCGGCGATGAATTTCTCTTCATGGAGGTTTTTGCCGCCTTCCTCGTCGTCGTTCTTCCATTCATCCGGGAACTTCGCTTCGATATCGATGGGCAGCATGCCGGCGAAGATCGCGTTGCGGGCGTATTGGGTGGAAGTGGGGAGTATACTGTAAAAGGTATCTTCCTCCACCACCCGGAACGATTCGGAGAAGATGGGCTGGATGGCTTTCCACTGGTCGTACCGGAGGTTGTCGATCAGGATGAAGAAATTGGGTACGGAGGGGTCGAGCAGGGGCACGACTTTCTTCGCAAAGAGGCTGTGGCTCATGATGGGCGCGTTTTTGGCGCCGGGGGCCACCCAGTCGGCGTAATTCCTGCCGATGAATTTGGCGAACTCGTTGTTGGCTTCGGCTTTTTGGGACTGGAGCACTTCGAGCATTTCCGGGCTGTCGGATTTCGCCATTTCCATTTCCCAGTAGACGAGTTTTTTATAGATATCGGCCCATTCTTCGTGGTTCGGGTTGTCGTTGAGGGCCATGAAGAGGGTCCGGAACTGTTGCTGGTAGGCGGTGGTGGTTTTCTCGGCCACCAGGCGCTTGTTGTCGATGATCTTTTTGAGGGACAGCAGTACCTGGTTGGGGTTGACGGGTTTGATGAGGTAATCGGTGATCTGGGAGCCGATCGCTTCGTCCATCACGTTTTCCGCTTCGTTCTTGGTGATCATCACCACGGGTATCTGCTGGTTGATCTCCTTGATTTTGCCGAGGGTTTCCAGCCCGGTGATGCCGGGCATGGATTCGTCGAGCAGCACGACGTCCACGATGTTATCGCGGAGGAATTCGAGGGCGTCGTACCCGTTGGTGAGGGCGGATACCTGGTAACCCTTGCTTTCCAGGAAAATGATTTGGGATTTGAGGGAATCTATTTCATCATCGACCCAGAGTATGTTGATTTGGTTCATGTATACGAATTACGAATTTATTTAGAATATATTGGCAAATATTTAGATAAGGTCAAAAATCGTACCCGCACGGTGTTAAAACGGGTTTACGGGCCCCGGGGTTCAGTAAAAGTTAGCGCGGATGGCGTAGATTTGTACCGATCGATTATAAAACAAGCGAATGACTGACCGAAAACGCAAGATTGTGAACGACCCGGTGTATGGGTTTATAACAATCGATCATCCATTGATATTCAGCCTCCTGTCGCACCCGTATTACCAGCGGCTGCGGCGGATCCACCAGATGGCGCTGGCGCACCTGGTTTACCCGGGCGCCATGCATACGCGGTTCCATCACAGCATGGGGGCGTATCATCTCATGAGCTGCGCGCTGGCGGAGCTGAAGGGCAAGGGCGTGGAGATCACGGAGGAGGAGGAAGTGGCGGCAAAAATGGCCATATTATTGCATGATGTAGGTCACGGGCCTTATTCCCATGCGCTGGAGCATACATTGGTGGAGGGCGTCTCCCACGAGGAGATTTCCCAGCTGCTGATGCAGACCCTCAACCGGGAAATGGACGGCGCGCTGGACCTTACCCTGGAGATTTTTAACGACCGGTACCATAAAAAATTCCTGCATCAACTGGTTTCCAGCCAGTTAGATGTCGACCGGATGGATTACCTGAGCCGCGACAGCTTTTACACGGGTGTTTCGGAAGGGGTGATTTCCTACGACCGGATCATCAAGATGCTGACGGTGGCCGGCGGGGAGCTGATGGTGGAGGAGAAAGGGATTTATTCGATCGAGAAGTTCATTGTGGCGCGGCGGCTCATGTACTGGCAGGTGTACCTGCACAAAACGGTGCTGAGCGCGGAAAGCATGCTGGTGAAGGTGCTGCAGCGGGCCAAGGCGCTGGCCCTCGGCGGAGAGGAGCTGTTCGGTTCCCCCGCGCTGAAGTACTTCCTGTACAGCCGCGTGGGCCGCGAGGCATTCGGGCACGACCCCGAGGTACTGCGGCAGTTCTGCCTGCTGGACGATTACGATATCATGGGCGCCATTAAAGTCTGGGCCGGGCATGCCGACAAGACGCTGAGCACCCTCTGCGGGTGGCTCGTGAACCGCCAACTTTTCAAGGTCACCCTCCGGAACGATCCGTTTGGGCCGGAGGAAGTGGCCGCCTGGCGGGAAAAAGCGACGGAAGCGCTGGGGCTTACCCCGGAGGAAGCGGAATATTTCGTGTTCACCGATACCGCGAGCCTCAAGGCGTATGACGCTGAAGATGAAAAGATTAACATATTATATAAGGACGGCAACGTGCGGGATATTTCTTCTATCGACAATGCCCTTGTATCGCATACTTTGGCAAGACCGATAAAAAAATTCTACATTTGTCATCCAAAATTCTAGGCTAACAACGTTTTACACGAACTTAACATGTTAGTGAATACATTCATATCAGCCGGAGGCAGCCTGGAAGGTAACATTTTCAAATTATAACTATGCAATTCAGCGCATTACAGCTGGCTACCATACTGAACGGTAAGCTGGAGGGGGACCCGGAAGTGAAAGTGCACAATATCGCCAAGATCGAGGAGGCAGGAGACGGCATGTTAAGTTTCATCGCCAATCCCAAGTACGAAGAATTTATCTACACCACACAGGCTTCTATCCTCATCGTGAACGATACCCTGGAGATCGACCGTCCCGTGAAGCCCACGCTTATCCGCGTGAAGGACGCATACAGCTCCTTTGCCCTGTTGCTGGAGAAATACCAGCAGATGGTGGGTGCGGGCGCAAAAACCGGTATCCAGCAGCCCTCCCATGTGCCGGCGACCGTGAAGATGGGTACCGGCGTGTTTATCGGCGCTTTCGCCTATCTCGGCGAAAACGTGCAGCTGGGCGACAACGTGAAGATCTATCCCGGCGTTTACCTCGGCGATAATGTGAAGATCGGCTCCGGTTCCGTGCTCTACCCCGGTGTGAAAGTATACGACCATTGCGTGGTGGGCAACCGCGTGATCCTCCACGCCGGCTGCGTAATTGGCGGCGACGGGTTCGGGTTTGCGCCCCAGGCCGACGGTTCCTATAAAAAAGTACCCCAGGTGGGCAATGTGGTGATCCATGACGACGTGGAGATCGGCGCCAACACCACGATCGACCGGGCCACGATGGGCTCCACCGTGATCCTTTCCGGCGTGAAGCTCGACAACCTCATCCAGATCGCCCACAACGTGGAGATCGGGCAGAATACCGTGATTGCGGCGCAAACGGGCATTTCCGGCAGCACCAAGATCGGTAAGAACTGCGTGATCGGCGGGCAGGTGGGTATCGTAGGGCATATCCAGATCGCCGACGGTACGCGCATCAATGCACAGAGCGGATTGTCCAAATCCATAACTACGCCCAATACGGCCCTTACCGGTTCCCCGGCGTACGATTATAAAAGTTCACTGAAAAGTCAGGCAATTTTTAGAAATTTGCCGGAATTGGAAAAACGGGTCAAAGAGCTCGAAGACATGGTGAAACAGCTGCTGGCGGAAAAAGCCGGCGTGTAATTATTAAAACGAAACTGAATACGTAGCTATAATGATGGACACTCAGCAACAGAACCAACAGACCCTGAAAGGCCCCGTGACCATTTCAGGCGTTGGTTTGCACACAGGCGCGCATGTGAACATGACCCTCAAGCCGGCGATGCCCGGCTTCGGCATCAAATTCCAACGCATCGATCTTCCGGATCAGCCAATCGTTAAAGCAGATGTGGATTATGTGGTAGATACCGCCCGCGGCACCACGCTCGAGCACAACGGCGCCCGCGTCAGTACCGTCGAGCACATCCTCGCTGCCCTCGTGGGCATGGGCGTAGATAACGTCCTGATCGAGATCAACGGACCGGAAATCCCCATTATGGACGGCTCCTCCCTCCCCTTCATCGAACTGATCGAGGAAGTAGGCATCCAGGAGCAGGAAGCCAAGAAGATCTGGTATTCCATCGATACCAACATCAACTACTACGACGAAGTGAAGAAAGTGGAAATGGTAGCCCTGCCTGCAGTGGATTACCGCATCACCACGCTCATCGACTTCAATTCTCCCGTACTCGGCACCCAGCACGCCAACCTGAAGAGCCTGGCCGATTTCAAGAAAGACATCGCGCCCTGCCGCACCTTCGTGTTCCTCCACGAGCTGGAATACCTCCTGGCCAATAACCTCATCAAAGGCGGCGACATCAACAACGCCATCGTGGTGGTAGACCGTGTGATGAGCCAGGAAGAGCTGAACCGCCTCGCAAAGGCGTTCGACCGTGCCGAAATCGCCGTTCACCAGCGCGAAGGCATCCTCAACAACGCACAACTCCACTTCCCCAACGAACCGGCACGCCACAAGCTGCTCGACATCGTGGGAGACCTCGCCCTGATCGGTTACCCCATCAAGGCGCATATCATCGCCAACCGCCCGGGCCACGCTTCCAACGTGGAGTTTGCCCGCAAGATCAAGGCGTACATCAAAAAGAACAAGCACAACCGCGACGTTCCCATCTACGATCCCAACCAACCCGCGATCTACGACATCAACCGCATCGTGAAAACCATGCCGCACCGTTACCCGATGCTGCTGGTCGACAAGATCATCGAGCTGAGCGACACGCAGGTGGTAGGTATCAAGAACGTCACTTTCAACGAGCAGATCTTCCAGGGGCACTTCCCCAACAACCCGGTTATGCCCGGCGTGCTGATCTGCGAGGCACTGGCGCAGGTAGGCGGCATCCTTGCCCTCAACCCCAAGCCGGACCCCGAGAATTACGACACCTATTTCCTCAAGATCGATAATTGCAAATTCAAGCAAAAAGTGATACCCGGAGATACCATGGTACTGAAAATGGAGCTGCTCAGCCCCATCCGCAGAGGCCTGGTGGAAATGCGCGGAACCGCTTTCGTCGGCAATAAAGTAGCGGCGGAGGCAGACATGGTTGCTCAAATTGTAAAACGCGAAGGCTAAAATAACAGCATGATTCATCCGCTCACATACATCCACCCGGACGCCAAAGTAGCGCCCAACGTCAAAATCGATCCTTTTACCGTTATTCATAAAAATGTCGAAATCGGGGAAGGCACCTGGATCGGTTCCAATGTGACCGTCATGGAAGGCGCCCGCATCGGCAAAAACTGCCGCATCTTCCCCGGAGCGGTGATCGCCGGCATCCCGCAGGACCTCAAGTTCGAAGGCGAGGAAACCATCGTGGAAATCGGCAACAACACTACCATTCGCGAGTATGTGACCGTTAACAGGGGCACCAAGGACCGCTGGAAAACTTCCATCGGCAACAACTGCCTCATCATGGCCTATAGCCACATCGCGCACGATTGCATCATCGGCAACAACTGCGTGTTCTCCAACAACACCACCCTCGCCGGGCACATCACCATCGGCGACCACGTGGTGCTGGCGGGCATGGTAGCCGTTCAGCAGTTCTGCAAAGTGGGCAACCACGCCTTCGTGACCGGCGGCTCCCTCGTCCGTAAAGACGTGCCGCCCTACGTAAAGGCCGCCCGCGAACCGCTGTCGTACGTCGGCGTGAACTCCATCGGGCTCAAACGCAGAGGCTTCTCCCTGGACAAGATCAACCACATCCTGGACATCTACCGGATCCTCTTCGTGAAAGGCAACAATATTTCCAAAGCCATCCGCATCATCGAAGCCGAATTCCCGGCCACGGACGAAAGGGACGAGATCCTCTCCTTCATCCGCGACTCCGGGCGCGGCATCATGAGGGGATACAGCACCCGGGCGAATGACGATCTCGCTTAACCAGGTCGGCAAAAGGTATAACCACGACTGGATTTTCCGTCGTTTCACCCACACATTCTCCGGTACGGGCGGCTTTGCCATTCTCGGGCCCAACGGCTCCGGCAAAAGCACCCTGCTGCAGATCATCAGCGGCCATCACCATCACAGTGAAGGCCAGATCGAATACTTCTTCAACGATCAACTGCTTCCGCAGGATCAGTTCTTCCGCCACTGCGCCATCGTGGCCCCCTACCTGGAGGTGGTGGAAGAACTGACCCTGGAGGAATGCTTCGGTTTCCATCTTCAGTTCAAGTCGTTCCTGCCGGGATTCAAGCCCCGGGAAATCGCCGGCATCGTCGGCCTCGACGGCGCCTGGCATAAGCAGGTACGGCATTTCTCTTCCGGTATGAAACAGCGCGCCCGGCTGGCCCTCGCCATCTTCTCCGACGTCCGCGCCCTGCTGCTCGACGAGCCCTGCACCAACCTCGATGCCGCAGGCATCGCGCTGTACCAGCAGCTCATCGCCGAATACGGCGGCAACCGGCTCATTATCGTGTCTTCCAACGACCCCGCGGAATACAGCTTCTGCAAAGCGCAAATCCGCATCAGCGACTACAAGTAATAATTTGTACTTTCAGGCTTCATTGTGAATGATTAAATACTCCCTATGAGCATTCCAAATAAAAAAGTCGTGAACGGATGGGCCATGTACGACTGGGCCAATTCCGTGTATAACCTCGTGATCACGACCACCTTTTTCCCCCTGTACTTCATTTCCATTACCAATGCCAAATCCGGCGGCGACGTGGTGGACTTTTTCGGCTGGCAGCTGAAGAATTCCGTGCTGTACGACTATGCGCTGGCGTTCGCCTATCTCCTCATCGCGTTTACCATGCCCATCCTCGGTTCCATCGCGGATACGCGGGGCAATAAAAAGAACTTCCTCCGCTTTTTCACCTACCTCGGCGGGCTTTCGTGCATGGCGTTTTTTATGTTCACGAAGGATTCTTCGCTGGAGCTGGCCGTGCTGTATTTCGTGCTGGCTACGGTCGGGTATTGCGGCGGGCTGGTGTTTTACAATTCTTACCTGCCGGAAATCGCGCCGGTGGAACTGCGCGACCGGGTTTCCGCCCGCGGTTATTCCTTCGGGTATATAGGCAGCGTATTGCTGCAGATCATAGGCTTCGCGCTGGTATTGACGTTCGACGCGAATGGCCTGCCCGGCGACCTCGCGCCCAGGATCACTTTCCTCCTCGTCGGGCTCTGGTGGATCGGGTTTGCGCAGATCCCCTTCGTGCGCCTGCCCAAATCGCAGCCGGCTATCGATGTGCATAAAGGAGGCGTGTTTTCAGAAGGGTTTACGGAATTGAAGAAAGTATACGGACAGGTGCGCCAGATGCCCGTGCTGAAACACTTCCTGCGCGGGTTCTTCTTTTACTCGATGGGCGTGCAGACCGTGATGATGGTAGCCACCATTTTCGGGTTGAAGGAATTGAAAATGGCACAAAGCAACCTCATCGCCTGCGTGGTGATCATCCAGCTGGTGGCGATCCTCGGCGCCTGGGGCATGGCCCGCCTGTCTGAACGGTATGGCAACTTCCGGATCCTGATGCTGACGGTGGTGTTGTGGATCGGGATCTGCCTTTGCGCGTATTTCATTTCCTCGGAGATGCAGTTTTACCTGTTATCCGTAGCCGTAGGGCTCGTGATGGGCGGGATCCAGTCGCTGAGCCGCTCTACTTACGCCAAGCTGATCCCCGAAACGCGGGACACCGCTTCTTTCTTCAGCTACTACGACGTAACGGAGAAATTCTCCATCGTGCTGGGGCTCTTCAGCTTCGGGTATATCGAGCACCTGACCGGCGATATGCGGACGTCCGTGCTGGTTTTGATGGGATTCTTCGTTGTAGGGCTCCTTTGGCTCTTCTCCGCTTTGCGGAAACAACGTAGATTAGCAGTGGCGGAAAAACCCGCCCTCACCGAAACAATGTAACGCATGAAATTACACACGATCAATACCGGCCTCTTCAAGCTCGACGGCGGCGCCATGTTCGGCGTAGTGCCCAAAAGCATCTGGAACAAACTCAACCCGGCCGACGACAATAACATGTGCTCCTGGGCGATGCGCTGCATGCTGGTGGAAGACGGCAACCGGCTCGTCCTCATCGACAATGGCATCGGCAACAAGCAGGATGCGAAATTCTTCAGTCATTACCATCTCCACGGCGACGATACGCTTGACAAATCGCTCGCCGCCCTGGGGTACCACCGCAATGATATCACCGACGTCTTCCTCACCCACCTGCATTTCGACCATTGCGGCGGCAGCATCGAAAGGGAAGGCGACAAACTGGTGCCCGCCTTCAAAAACGCGCATTACTGGAGCAACGAAGCACACTGGAAATGGGCCACCGAGCCTAACGACCGCGAGAAAGCGTCGTTCCTCCGCGACAATATCCTTCCCATCCAGCAAAGCGGTCAACT
>NZ_CALNBI010000043.1 GCF_937874145.1 uncultured Chitinophaga sp.
ACGGCCTGCAGTTTGTCGCCGGAGCCTTTCACCGTCATCACGTAAGGCTTGCCCAGGGAATATTGGATCACGTTCACGGGGATCACCACGGCGTCTTTGGCGCGATAGTCCACGATGCGGAGCAGCGCGATCATATTGGGATGCAGGTCTTTACCGC
Source organism: uncultured Chitinophaga sp. (assembly GCF_937874145.1). Taxonomy (GTDB): domain Bacteria; phylum Bacteroidota; class Bacteroidia; order Chitinophagales; family Chitinophagaceae; genus Chitinophaga. The sequence goes on from NZ_CALNBI010000043.1 coordinate 158, forward strand.
CGGCAACCGGTATTTCCACGCGGATCGTGCGGCTGAGGGGATCGATCACGCGGGAAGCAAAACCGATTTTGGTGCGGAAGGTCTTTTGGATGTCCGGAAGGGTCACTTCCACTTCATCTCCCGTCGAAACTTTGCCTGCAAACGATTCGGCCACATTGGCCACCACGCGAAGGTCCTTGCTGTTCACTACGCGGAAAGCCGGGGTGCCGGGCGAAGCGGCGCCGCCGATCTTGGCGATCACGGCGTCTACCGTACCGTTGATCGGGGAAATGATGCGGGTCAGGTTGATCTGCTCTTTCATAGTCGCGATATTCTTCTCCAGCGATTCCTTTTGGGATTTGGCGGTGAGGTACTGCACTTCGGAGCCGATTTTCTGGTTCCAGAGGTTCGCTTGTTTATTGAAGAGGGCGGTGGCCAGGTCGAGCTGCGTCTGCAGCTGGGCGAGGTTGGCGCGCATCACCTGGTCGTCGACCTGTGCGAGCGTCTGGCCCTTGGAAACTGCCTGGCCTTCGCGCACCAGGATGGATTTGATGATACCGGGCGACTGGGCGGACACGTCCACGTTTTCGCGGGCGTCTACGTTACCCTGCAGGTCGATGAAGTGCTCGAAGGTGCTGGTCTGCACGTCGGCGATGGTGACGTTTTTGGTTTTCACGGCGGTGGCGTCACCGGCTTTCAGTTCTTTCTCCAGGGTTTTGATTTCGGCGTCCAGTTTGGATTTCTCCTGTTTGAGACGGGCGAGTTTATCGGCTTTCTTTTCTTCTCCGCCGCCGCAGGCAATCATCAGGGAGATCAGCGGAAGAACGAAATATCTTTTATTCATTGGAAGTTAATTTATAGCTGAAAAGGTTGAAGGTTACAGTTTTCCGTATGCTTTGAGGTAATCCACGCGGGCAACGATCACGTTGAAGAGCGCGTTGAAATAGTTGTTCTGGGCCATGAGCAGGGCGGTTTCGGCATTGATGACCTCAACGCTGGAACCTACGCCTTCACGGTATTTGATCATGGTCGTTTTCCACACTTCTTCCGCCAGCCCGATATTTTCTTCTTCATTTTCCAGGGTGGAAATGTTGTTGCGGAGCGTGGTGGCGGAGTTGACCTGTTCCAGGTCGATGGCGCCGCGGAGCTGCTCCAGGTCGATGTCCGTCTGTTTCACGGCGATCATGGCCTGGTCCACTTTCCGGAGGCGCTGGAACCCGGTGAAGATGGGCACTTTCAGGTTGAGGCCGTAGGAAACATAACCGTACCAGCTTTGGGAAGAGAAGTAGTCGAACTTACCTGTTGCGCGGGAGGCGCCGCCCTGTCCGAAGAGATAAAGCGAGGGCAATCCCTGCAGGCGGTACCTTTTCAGGTTGTATTCATTGGCCTGGCGCTGGGTTTCGAGGAGCTGGTACTCGATGCGGTTCTGATACGTAAATGCATTCTGCTCCTGGATATCGGCTTTCAGCGCGTTGCTCCCCAGGGTATCCGTCAAAATCAGCGGCTGCTTTACGGGCATGCCGATCTGGAATTTGAGGGCGGCGATACCGGTTTCGCGCACTTGCTTCAGGCGGGTCAGCTGGGATTCGAGGTTGTTCACCTGCACCACCAGGCGGTCGACGTCGAGTTTTTCCACGAGCCCGTTTTTATAGATCTCACGGGTTTCCGCGAGCATATTGTTCAGGCGCACGCGGTTGGAATCGAGGATACCGAGCGCTTTGTCCGCAGCCAATACGTTGAAATAAGCTTTGTACACCGAGGCTTTGATTTCAATCTCGGACCTTTCCACGCCTTTGCGCGCGAGGTCTTCCAGCGTTTTACGGGCCTGGAGGGCAACGAGCACGCTGGGATCGAAGAGGGTCTGGTTCACATCCACCTGACCAAGGGCGTTATAGGCCAGTCCAAACGCGATGGGGACGGTGGTGCCTTTAGGCGCGCTGGGGTCGAAGTTGCTGATGTCGACCAGTTGTTTCTGGATGATGGGGTTGTGCTGGAACAGCCCCGTGGCGCTGACCTGCGGGAGGGCCAGGCCGCTCACTTCGCGGTTCACGGCCAATTGGTTCAGCTCGTCCAGCTTTGCATTACGGATGTCGTACTGATGGGTAAGCGCATAAGATATGGCGTCCTGCGCGGAAAACCGCAGCGGCTCCGACGTAACGGCCGGTTGCTGTTGTGCGTGGGCGCAGGTGAGGGCATGCAACATCGTGCCCGCGAGAGCAACGAGTTTCCATTTAAAGTGCATAGATCATTGATTTATTACTGGTTATCTTTCGTTTTGTACTGTTCGATCTGCTTGTACCCTTTCAGGGTGGCTACGCCATAAAGGAAATGTTCCAGCAGCACGCGTTGCACTTTCGTCATATCATAACCGTTCATGGGGAATAATTCCGGCTGGAAGCAAAACAGCGAGGAAGCGGCCCGGAAAGCGCTGAGGATCTCCACGTCGAGGTCGGGCCGGTACAATCCTTCCCGGATGCCCCGTTCCAGGTTCTCGCGGATGGTACTTACCATAAAAACGTTCTTATGCTGTTCGAACAGCTGGAACGCTTTGGAATGGAATTTCTGGAGGTCCATCATCACCACCGGGTTCATGTTCCGGAATTTGTCTTCCAGCATCTTGATGACCAGGAACAATTCCCCGATGGCGTCGGCACTGTCGTTCCGGCTGGCGATGCACTGCTCTTCGATGAGGGCGAGGTGGCGGCTCATGACGTTGAGCACCAGGTCGCTCTTGTCGGCGAAGTGGGCATACAGCGTTTTCTTCGAGATGCCCATGCGGTTGGCGATATCGTCCATGGTGATGGAGCGGGTGCCGTACTGCCGGAACATGTTGAACGCCGTGTCCAGGATTCGTTCTTGAACTTCCATTGATTTTCGATAATAGGGGGCGAAATAAATTACACGGGCAAAACTATGGAAACTATTTAAACCGCCAAAGTTTCCATCAAATTATTTGCGCATAATATGACGAACGCGGTTTATCAAAGGATTTAGCGGCTTTATGAGGGGTTGGAAGCGGTGGGAATGGCGTAACTTTGCCTTTTCAAACCAGAAACATGTCTCCAAAGCTGAAATTCCGGGTACTGCTGTCGCGCCTGCTGCGCTATTTCTTCCAGGGTCTGCTGATCCTGGCGCCGATCGGCATCACGGCATTTACGCTGTACTGGGGTTTTATCACCATCGATAACTTGTTGCCGCGCGACCTGATCCCGGCGGACCACCCGATGAATTTCCTGCGCTACAAGGGGGTAGGGTTTGCTATCGTATTGATAATCATAGTATTTGTTGGGTATTTGAGTTCTTCCTTTATTATTGGAAGGCTGATCGATATGTTCGACCACATCCTGGAGCGGACGCCTTTTATTAAATATATCTATTCTTCGGTGAAGGATGTGTTTGATGCATTTGTGGGGGAGAAGAAGAAATTCGACCACCCGGTGCTGGTGAACGTTTACGGGGTGGATGTCTGGGAGATGGGGTTCATTACGCAGGAGGATGTGCGGGCCCTGGGGCTGGACGGCTACCTGGCGGTGTATGTGCCCCATGCCTACGCGATAACGGGTAAGGTGTTTATGGTGAAGCGCGAGAAGGTGCGGCCTTTGACGAACGTATCGGCCGGCGAGGCGATGAAGTTCGCGGTTTCGGGGGGTGTTACCACCATCACGGAATTACCTTCCGCACCAATTGCACCATCAGAATCGGCCGAATCTCGCTAAACCGGAGATATTCTCACCGGGAGCGGGAAAGTCTCACCGTAAAAAAGTTCTTTACATAATGGAGCGGATTACATTGCAGGAAACAAAAACCGACGATGTATTCCAGGATTTTCATTTCGATGTTGATGGCGGGCTGCCTGGTTTCCGGGAGCGCGCGGGGCTGGGGGTTCTTCGGCCATGAGCGTATCAACCGGCTGGCCGTGTTTTCGCTGCCGCCGGAGATGCTGGTCTTTTTCAAGCCGCACCTTTCCTATCTCGTAAAACACTCCACCACGCCCGACAAGCGGCGGTACCTGGTGGCGGACGAGGGGCCAAGGCATTACATCGATCTCGACCGGTATGGTTCCCCGCCTTTTGCGGAGCTGCCCCGCGGCTGGCGCGAGGCGGTGGCGCGGTACGGGGCGGATACGCTGGCAAAGCACGGTGTGCTGCCCTGGCACCTGGAGCGCATGCAATACCGGCTCACGGAAGCGTTCCGGCTGGGCAACGGGCTGCAGGCGCTGCGCACGGCCGCCGAGCTGGGGCATTATATCGGCGACGCCTATGTGCCGCTGCACGCCAGTTCCAACCACAACGGTCAACAGACCGGGCAGCATGGCATTCATGGGTTGTGGGAATCGCGCATTCCCGAGCTCTTCGCCGACGACCGGTACGATTACTGGACGGGGCGCGCGGCGTACCTCCCGGATTGCAGGGCCTTTTTCTGGAACGCGGTGCTTGAAAGCGCGGAGGCATCCTGGGTGGTGCTGGCCACGGAAAAGCAGCTGGCGCGGGAATTCCCGGCAGACAGGCGGTATGCCTGGGAGCTGCGGAACGGGAAGCTGGTGCGCCAGTACAGTACGGCGTATGCCGAAGCTTACCAGGACCGGATGGGCGATATGGTGGAATGCAGGATGCGGGGCGCGATTGCCGCGGTGGCGGCATGGTGGTATACCGCATGGGCCGATGCGGGACAGCCGCCCCTGGCGCACCTGGCGGCGCTAACCTTCCCTGAGCTTGAAGCCGAAGAAGACCGGAGGGTGGACAGTATAGCCGCCGCCGGGAGGATCATGGGCCGGGAACACTGAAGCCCGCAGCCCGCTGGAAACCATATGATTACTGCAATGAAAGCCGCTCCTGACGGAAGGTCCGCACCCTGCGGGACAGGTAAAATATTTGAAGGAAGCTCATACGTTTTCTGAAAAGAAAGTTTATCTTTGGTTCTCCATCTGATATTTTTAACCACTCCTACACTAGCCAATCCTTCCGGTTCTTTACCGAGATTTTTTACCTTTTCCTTCGAAAAACCATATAAAGTGGAACAAGAAAACGTATACAATTTAGACCGCAACATGAAGGTGCACAACTTTAATGCAGGTCCTTCTGTATTGCCCAACGAGGTGCTGTACAAAGCCAGCAAGGCGCTGATCGATTTTGAAGGATCAGGAATGTCCATCCTGGAGATCGGGCACAGAACGGAACCTTTTATGGCAGTAATGGAGGAGGCCCGCAACCTTACCCGCGAGCTCATGCAGCTCGAAGACGATTACGAAGTGCTCTTCCTGCAGGGCGGGGCCACCATGCAATTCATGCAGGTGCCCATGAACCTGCTGGACAGCGGCGAAACGGCGTCTTACATCGACACGGGCGTATGGTCCAACAAAGCCATCAAGGAAGCGAAACTCTTCGGTTATGTAGATGTGGCCGCCAGCTCCAAAGAGGCGAACTACAATCATATTCCCAAACAATACACTGTCGCTCCCCAGTCCAAATACCTCCATATCACCACCAACAACACCATTTACGGGACGCAATGGAATACCATTCCCGATACGGAAGTGCCGATAGTGGCCGATATGAGCAGCGATATCCTCAGCCGCCAGATGGATTTCAACCGCTTCGCGCTGATCTACGCCGGGGTGCAGAAGAACATGGGCGCCGCGGGCGCTACCATGGTAGCCGTTCGCAAGAGCATGCTCGGAAAGGTTTCCCGCCAGATCCCGTCCATCCTCAACTATAAAAATCATATCGAAAACGGTTCCATGCTCAACACACCGCCCGTTTTCGCCGTATACATCACCATGCTCACGCTCCGCTGGCTCAAAGGCCAGGGCGGTGTGGCCGCCATCGAGCAGATCAATAACAGGAAAGCGGCGCTGCTGTACGATGAAATCGACCACAACCCGCTGTTCCGCGGCAACGTAGCCAAAGAAGACCGCAGCAAGATGAACGTTACCTTCACCATCGACAAGCCCGAGCTGGAAGAGGAATTCCTCAAATTCTGCAAGAAGGAAGACATCGTGGGCATCAAAGGGCATCGCCTGTCCGGCGGGTTCCGCGCTTCGCTCTACAACGCCCTCCCGCTCGAAAGCGTGGAAGTGATGGTGGAAGCGATGAAGTTCTTCTCCCTGAAGAAAGCATAATTTTCTCCCTGACCGAAGTATTGAAAATATTTAAATACGAAGACCGTCGCAGATAAAGCGGCGGTCTTTTTTAATTCCTACCCTGTTTTCTTATTTTTACCCCTTCTAACAGTAAACATACAATCATGGCAATTATCAAACCGTTCCGGGCGCTGCGTCCGCAACCCGCGCTGGCCAAAGAGGTAGCCGCCAGGCCCTACGATGTGCTCAATTCGAAAGAAGCCGCCGAAGAAGCCGCCGGTAACCCGTATTCTTTCTACCACGTCAGCAAATCGGAGATCGATCTGCCGGAAGGGACGGACATCCATTCCGCCCCCGTGTATGCCAAAGCCGCAGAAAACCTGCAGAAGCTGCAGGCCGAGGGGACACTTTTCGCCGAAGCTTCCCCCGCTTACTACATCTACAAACTCGTTATGGACGGCCGCTCCCAGACCGGGCTCGTTTGCGCCTCCAGCATCGACGACTATAACAAAGGCATCATCAAGAAACACGAGTTTACCCGCCCGGAAAAAGAGCAGGACCGCATCAACCACATCACCGCCACCAAAGCGCAAACCGGAAATGTATTCCTCGCCTACAACGACGTGCCCGAGCTCAACGCCCTCATCTCCCACTGGCAGGAACATAACGCGCCGGTGTACGACTTCGTGGCCAGCGACGGCATTTCCCACACCATCTGGGTAGTGGCAGAAACCGCCGCCGTGGAGGAAATCACCCACCGCTTCGCCACCCAGGTGCCCGCCACCTACATCGCCGACGGCCATCACCGCGCCGCTTCCGCCGCACTGGTGCAGAAAGCCAGCGGGGCAGATGTAACCGCCGATCAACCTATCAACTTCTTCCTTACCACCATCTTCCCGGCCAGCCAGTTAGCCATTCTCGACTACAACCGCGTCGTGAAAGACCTGAACGGCCACAGCAAGGCGGACTTCATCTCCCGCCTGGAGTACGACTTCATCGTGGAGGCCATCGGCCACCACGAACAGAAGCCCTCCATGCTCCATGAGTTTTCCATGTACCTCGATCATACCTGGTACCGCCTGGTAGCCCGCGAAGGCACCTACACCACCGATCCCATCGGCGTCCTGGACGTGACCATCCTCCAGAACAACGTGCTGGACAAACACCTTGGCATCCAGGATCCCCGGACGGACAAGCGCATCGATTTCGTGGGCGGCATCCGCGGACTGGGAGAACTGGTGAAACGCGTGGACAGCGGCGAGATGGCCGTGGCTTTCGCCCTCTATCCCGTTACGATCCAGCAACTTTTCGATATCGCGGACAGCGGCAACGTTATGCCTCCGAAGTCGACCTGGTTTGAACCCAAACTGCGCGACGGGCTGCTGACCCACACGATCTAAAATGCTACAAATCCGCCGTTGGCCCCGCTTTGAGCCGGGGTCAACGGTTTTTTCTTACATTTACAGAAAACGAAGAGAACAATGGAATGGCAAAAGGCTGCAAAAAAATGGACACTGGTGCTGACGGGCGTACTTTCCTTCCAATGGGCGCTTGCTCAGGATAACGCAGAGCTGCAACAAACCGCGCGCAACTTCCTGCGGTCGGGCGACTACGCCAATGCGATCCTGGTGCTCAACCAGGCGATCACATCGGCTCCGGACGACATCCAGCTGAAGAAAGACCTGGCCTTTGCCTACTATCTCAAAGGCGATTATAACCGCGCCTATACCGTGGTTTCGCCGCTCGTTGACAAAAAAGACGCCGACGTTCACCTGTTCCAGATCGCCGGCAATATTTACCAGGGCCGGCAAGACTGGAAGGGCGCCGAGAAGGTTTACCAGCGCGGGCTTCGCAAATTCCCCAAAAGCGGGGAGCTGCATTGCGACTACGGCGACCTCCTGCAGAACATGAAGAATTTCGACGCGGCCCTGCGCTATTGGGTGAAAGGGATTGAAGTGGACCCGAATTTCCCGGGCAACTACTACCACGCCTCCCGCAGCTATATGTGGACGCATGAGCCCATCTGGGCCATCCTTTACGGCGAAACCTTCATCAACCTCGAAAGCTATACCACCCGCACCGCCGAGATCCGCGATGTGGTGCTGGAATGTTATAAAAAACTGTTCGACGACCCGGCCATTTTCAACAGCGTGCCCGGTCAAACCGCCAAAAGCAAGAAAGGCGAATCCGCCAATCCATTCATGGACGCCTATAAAGGCGTGATGGCCAAACAGGTGAGCGTGATCGCCACCGGCATCGAGCCGGAATCGCTCATCATGCTGCGGACGCGGTTCGTGCTCGACTGGTATAAATTCTACGGCGTGAAATACCCTTACGCCCTGTTCGATTTCCAGCGGAAGCTCCTGAGAGACGGCATGTTTGAAGCCTATAACGTGTGGCTTTTCGGGCCTGCCGCCAACCAGGCCGAATACCGGTCCTGGACGGCGCTGAACAAAACGGCATACGACGAGTTCACCGCCTGGCAGCGCAACCACCCGTTGAAACTCCGGGACGACGAGTTTTACAACACCGGCAAGCTCGCCTCGATCAAGTAGGGAGAGCCGGTGCCGTCAGCAACCTCTGTGTACAACTCATATCTAAACCATAGCGCTATGCTGATCGCAAAACACCAAAACATCATCGACAATGCGGTAAAGGCCAACCACGCAAGAACCTTTTATTCGCAGTACCCCGAACACCCGAAAGCTTATGGCGAGGATGCTCCCGCGCAGGGAGAAACCGCCTTCAAGAGCCTGCTTAACCAGCCTTTTTCCCGTTTGAAACAAAAAGTGGTGGAAAACTGGTATGGGGAAGAAGTATCGCCCTACACCCTGGAGCCCCTCGGCATTTCGTACCCCGTTATTTCCACGGAAGAGCTCGTTAAGGCAGGCAAAAGAGCCGGCCAGCGCTGGGCACAGCTGTCCGTCGCCGACCGTGCCGGCATCCTCACCGAAACCCTGGAAAAGATCCAGCATCATTTCTTCGAGATCGCGCATGCCACCATGCATACCACCGGCCAGAGCTTTATGATGAGCTTCCAGGCAAGCGGCCCGCATGCGAACGACCGCGCCCTTGAAGCCATTGCGATGGGTTACCAGCAGCTCCAGCATTTTCCCGGCGAGCAAACCTGGGAGAAGCCCATGGGCAAGATCAGCGTGAAACTGCAAAAATCCTTCCGGCCCGTTCCCAAAGGCCTGGGCCTGGTGATCGGATGCTCCACGTTCCCGGTCTGGAATTCGCTGCCGGGTATTTATGCGGACCTGATCACGGGGAACCCGGTGATCGTGAAGCCGCACGCCAAAGCCGTGCTGCCCATCGCCATCGTGGTGGCCGCTATCCAGCAGGTGCTGGAAGAAAACGGGCAGGACCCTTACACCTGCCAGTTAGCCACGGATTCTACCCGCCAGCCCATCACGAAAGCGCTTTGCGAACATCCGGACGTACATCTCATCGACTATACCGGCGGCAGCGCCTTCGGCAATTATGTGGAATCGCTTGCCTCGCAGGGGAAAACCGTTTTCACTGAAAAAGCCGGCGTCAATTCCGTGATCATCGATTCGGTGCAGGATATTGATGCCGTGATGCAGAACCTCGCGTTTTCCGTGAGCCTGTACAGCGGGCAGATGTGTACCGCGCCGCAGAACTTCTTCATCCCTGAAACCGGCGTTAAAACGCCCGGCGGCACGTTATCTTTCGATGACGTCGCCAAAAAATTCACGGACGCCGTTACCGCGCTCGTCAACAACCCGAAAATGGGTGCGGGCACCCTGGGGGCCGTACAGAACGAAGCCACCCTGCAACGCGCCCGCGAGGCGAAGCAGCTGGGCGGTAAAGTGCTGCTGGAAGGCGCGCCCGTGACCAGCGAGGAATTCGCCGGGGCGCGGACCTGGAGCCCGGTGGTGGTCGAAGTTTCGGCCGATGACCAGCATATTTTCCAGCAGGAGCTTTTCGGGCCGGTGGTGCTGCTCGTCAAAACGAAAAACACCGACGACTCGATCCGCCTGGCCCGGCAGATGGCTTCCAGCCACGGCGCCATCACCTGCGGCGCTTATGCCACCGACGAAGCGGTGAAGGAAAAGATCGCCGACGCCATGAACAGCGTTTTCACACCGGTATCTTTCAACTTTACGGGATTCATCTGGGTGAACCAGCACGCCGCGTTTTCCGATTTCCACGTAACCGGCGGCAACCCGGCCGGCAACGCCAGCTTCACGACGCCCGAGTTCGTGGACAAGCGTTTCGTATGGGTGGGGAACAGAACCTACGTATCTTAAAACCAAAAAATATGCGGATGACATTACGGATATGGCTACTCCTCCCATTTGCCGCCGCGGCCTGCCAGCAGGCGCCGAAAGCGGACAAAGCCGCTGTTTCGGAACCACAGGCGGTTACAACACCCTCCAACGGGCATGCGCTCCGGCTCGACACAGCCGCCTGCACCCTCATCTGGATCGGCACCAAGCCCACCGGCGAGCATAAAGGATCTTTCCAGTTCCAGGGCGGGGAGATATTCGTGAACGACAGTACCGTGACCGGCGGCAATTTCACCATCAACATCGCCAGCCTCCGCAACCTCGACCTCCATGCCCAGCCGGATATGAAACGGCAGCTGGAAGACGAGCTCAAAGGCGCCAATTTCTTCGACGCGGGGCAATATCCCACGGCGAAGTTCGAGGTCACCGAAGTGACGCCCTACCATCCTGCGGCTACGGATAATTCGGTATTGCTGAAAGATGCGACCCATATGATCCGCGGCAACCTGACCATGAAAAACGCCACGAAGAACATCACTTTCCCCGCCAAAATCGTCATGGAGAACGGGAAAGTGAGGGCCGCGGCCAATTTCAACATCGACCGCACGCAGTGGGGCATGACTTACCGCGCCGATAAATCCCTGCAGGACAAGTTGATCAATTCAGTCGTCAACATCCAGTTTGAACTGATTACCCGATGATAAGAAGGCCCGGTTGGTACCGGGCCTTTCTATTACGCGGATTTTTCGGTAAATTGGATGTACCTCAAAGTTTTCTTTATGGAAAATCAGCAACAACGGGACAATCGTCTCTGGCGTATCGCCAAAGCCCGCGCAGCATTCCGCACCCATTTGTCGGCCTACCTTATTGTCAATGGTTTCCTCTGGGCCATCTGGTACCTGACTTCCGACAAAGGGAACGATACGCCCTGGCCGGTTTGGCCGATGCTGGGTTGGGGTATCGCCCTGGCTTTTAACTATTACTTTGCGTTTGAGTCCGATCCTTTCCGGGATACGATGCGCGAGTACGAGAAACTGCAGCAGGAGAAGCAGCAGCGCGGTGTCTGATCTAAAATTCCATCATGCACCACCCCAATCGCCTATTTGATGTGCTTGCACATCAGCTGGAACATTTCCCCAAGCCGGACATGCTGGCCGCCCGGGAGGAAGGCGTATGGAAGACATACGCCACGGCCGAGGTAGCTGCGCTCACGGCGCGGTTTGCCGCGGGGTTCCTGGAGATGGGCATAGGCGGCATCCCCCCTGGTCCGGAGGAGCAGGATAAGGTCGCTATTATCAGCGCCAACCGGCCGGAGTGGATCTTTACGGACCTGGCCTGCCAGCAGGCCGGCGCGGTGCTGGTCCCCATTTATCCCACTATCAGCGCGGCGGAGCTCACCTTCATCCTGAACGATTCCGGCGCCCGGTTTCTTTTCGTGGATGATGCCGAGATGTACGACAAAGTGAAAGCGCTCCGCGACCAGGTCCCCCTTCTTTCCGAAATATTTTCCTTCTACCGCCTCCCGGGGGTCCGCCACTGGATGGACGTTCCCGCTGCTGCCACCCCTGCGTCGGAAGCGCGGCTGCCGGCAGTGCGCGACGCGATTACGCCCGATACGCTGGCCACGATCATTTACACATCCGGGACTACGGGCACGCCCAAAGGCGTGATGCTCACGCATGGCAACATCATGAGCAACGTGGAGGGTTGTTTGCCGATATTGCCGGTGGATGAGCACAGCCGGGCGCTGAGCTTCCTGCCGCTCAACCATATTTTCGAGCGGATGGTGACGTACGTGTATTTCACGGCCGGCGTGTCCGTCTACTACGCAGAAAGCCTGGAAACCATCGCCGACAACCTCCGCGAGGTGCAGCCGGGCATATTCACCACGGTGCCGAGGGTTTTGGAGAAGCTGTTTGAGAAGATCATGGCCCGGGGGCATGCGCTCACCGGTTTCCAGCGGACGATCTTCTTTTGGGCGCTGCGGGTGGGGTCGCAATTTGAGATTAACAAACCGCTGTCGCCCTGGTACCGGATGGAACTGGCGCTGGCGATCCGGCTTGTTTTCAATAAATGGCGGGAAGCGCTCGGCGGCAAGATCCGCTGTATCGTGACCGGCGCGGCCGCCTGCCAGATCCGGTTGCTGAAGCTCTTCACCGCCGCGGGGCTCCCGGTGCTGGAGGGCTACGGGCTGACGGAAACCTCGCCCGTAATCAGCGTCAACGGCAAAGCGCCGCGCGATAGGATGTTCGGGACCGTGGGGCCGGTGATTTCCAATGTGGAGGTGAAGCTGGCGGACGACGGGGAGATCCTCGTCAAAGGGCCCAGCGTAACCACCGGCTATTACAAGCGTCCCGACCTCACGGCGGAGGCTTTCGGGGGCGGGTGGTTCCACACCGGCGACATCGGCGTGATGCTGTTCCAGAAATACCTGAAAATCACCGACCGGAAGAAGGAGTTATTCAAGACTTCAGGCGGTAAGTTTGTGGCGCCCCAGCCAATAGAGAACAAGTTCCGGGAATCACCCTTTATTGAGCAGATTATGGTGGTGGGGGCTGACAGAAAGTATACCGGCGCCCTGATTGTCCCTAATTTTGAAAACCTGCGCGCCTGGGCGAGGGACCACGGGGTGGATTACCCTTCCAATGAAACGGGCCTGAAAGACCCGAAGGTGAAGGCTTTGTACCGGGAGGCCGTGAACCGTTACAACCAGTATTTCAACCACATAGAGCAGGTAAAGAAATTCGAGCTCATGCCCCGCGAATGGACGATCGACGGCGGCGAAATGACGCCCACCCTGAAGCTGAAGCGCCGCGTGATCCAGGAAAAGTACCGGGATTCGATCGAACGGCTCTACGCCTGATTTTTTTAAGGAAATTTGCCAAAATCGTTTATTTTTGCCCTCCCGCTGGCTAAAAAGCGGAGCAGGCCCGGTAGTTCAATGGATAGAATAGAAGTTTCCTAAACTTTAGATACAAGTTCGATTCTTGTCCGGGCTACAAATTTTCCGCGAAGGCGCCGATTTTACCGGCGTCTTTTTCATTTGTGGGAGGTT
>NZ_CALNBI010000044.1 GCF_937874145.1 uncultured Chitinophaga sp.
CCGGCGCAACCAAAACCATGTCTGCCGGCCAGCAGCCAGCCGCCACACCGGACGGCAATATAATGATGGAGTCTAACGCTGATATCGACGAAGCGCTGGCCTGGAAGCAGAACATATTTCAATTCAATAACGAGGAGCTCCGCTCCATCATGCGGCAGTTCGCCCGCTGGTACGGCGTAGAGGTGCGGTATGCAAACGGTGTTCCGGAGCGCTATTTCACCGCCAATATTTCACGCGACAAGAGCCTGGCTACTGTATTAAAGATTATGGAACTGAACGATATACATTTTAGACTTGAGGGGAAAACGCTGACGGTAATGCCTTAATTTTTTTCAAGTAACCGGACCTGCCGAAAAAAGAAACCGGAAGTGTTACGAGCACTCCCGGCGGAAATTTCAGGCATGCTGGTTCTCAACCAAAATAAAAACGACGCTCCCTGGACAGGAGTCATTTTTTGACACGCCTAAACTTCAAAGTTATGAAATTCGTGCATTCCGCCCATTGGCGCGGATTCAACCGATGGTATTTACCAAAAAAGCTGTTGATCATGAAAATGACAGCATTTATTCTTTTATCAGCCTGCCTGCAATTGTCAGCCAAAACTCACGGCCAGAACGTAACGATCAGCGCAGAAAAACATTCGCTCGAAAAAGTGCTGCGTTCCATCAGGAAGCAGACCGGGTATGATTTCTGGTTCGACAGCAAATTGTTGAAACAGGCCAACAAAGTGAACCTCGAACTGCATGACGTGCCCGTAGCCAGGGCGCTCGCCATTTGTTTTATCGGCCAGCCATTCGAATACGAGGTGGTGGATAAAACCGTCATCATACGTGAAAAAAAACCGGAACCCGTTATCTGGACCGGCGTTTTGCCCGACCTGGTAGTGAAAGGCCGCGTAACGGATGAAAAAGGAATGCCGCTCCCCGGCGCCACCGTAACGCTGAAAGGGCTGGGAAAAGGTACGACAACCGATCCTTCCGGGAATTTTACCCTCAGTGCCCCGGACAAAGGCGCGGTGCTGGTCGTAACCTATATCGGCTTTGAAACCACCGAAATCCCCGTGTCGCAATCCGGCAGCGTGGACATTATCCTGAAAACGGCGGATAAAAAGGTGGACGAAGTGGTGATCGTTGGTTTTGGCACCCAAAAGAAAACGAACCTCACCAGCGCCGTGAATACCGTGAAAATGGACGAAATCGCAGCAAACCGGCCGGCCAGCACCGCGGGAACCCTCCTCCAGGGCGTTGTTCCCGGCCTGCAGGTAACTTCCGGGACCGGCGAGCCCGGCGGCGGCTTTTCCTATAACATCCGCGGTACTACCAGCCTGGCCGGCGGCGGCCCGTTGATCCTCATGGACAACGTGCCCTTCAGCGGCCCGCTCAATATGATCAACCCCAACGATATCGAAACCGTGACCGTCCTTAAAGACGCAGGTTCCGCCGCTATCTACGGGGCCAGAGCCGCATTTGGCGTGATCCTCATCACCACCAAAAAAGGCGCAAGAAACAGCAAGGTAAGACTGGACTATAGCAACAATTTCACCTTCTCCACACCCAATTCCATCCCCCGTGCCGCCAGCCCGCTGGCTACCGTGCAGGCATATAAAGACATGGGATATGGCGCTTACTGGACAGGCCAGAACGTGGACAAATGGCTCCAGTTCCTCAACGAATACAATGCCGACCCCGGTAAATATCCTTTGGGATATACCACCGACGCAGGCGTTCGCTACCAGCTCGGGCAATCCGATGTGATCGGGCAGCTGTTCGACAACGCCGGTTTCCAGCAAATGCACGATTTCGCCATCAGCGGCGGCTCCGAAAAAACGACCTACCGCTTATCCGTTGGTACCGTGAATGAAGACGGGATCATGGTAACCAGCGCCGACAGCTACAAACGTTACAACCTCAAATCCTTCGTGAGCACGGATGTGACCAAATGGCTCACCACGCAGCTGGACCTGGGATATTACAATTCAAGCAAATCCAACCCCAACAGCGCCTGGCTCTGGAACGTAGCGAGCAATAGCCCGTCTTACGTACCCATGCAAGATACGATGACCGTCAATGGCGTGTTGCTGCCCTCCGGCACACCCAAAAACCTGCTGCTGCATTCGGTGCCAAGCACGGAAAAACTCAGCGACATCCGGCTGATGGGTAAAGTGATCGCAAAACCTGTCAAAGGGTTGACGGTTACGGGTGAATACCTGTATGATAACCTCCGCCAGGTCAATACTTCTTTCAACAAGCCTTTCGAATACGCCGACATTTCGGAGTTCGTGAAGAAAACGACCGTGCCTTTTACCAATGCGGCATATTATAAATTCAACCGGCTCGACGAGCAGCGCACCCTGAACTTGTATGCCAGCTATAACCGTACGTTGGGAAAACATAACGTGACGGTGATGGGTGGTTTTAACCAGGAATCCTTCCGCCGCGAGGACGTTTGGGTGAACAAGACGAATATGATCTCGGTGGATCTGCCGTCGATTTCCACGGCCGTGGGCGACCTTACGGCAGACGACGCATTCTCCGAATGGAGCGTGCAGGGTTTCTTCGGCCGCATCAATTATGATTATAAAGGGAAATACCTGCTGGAAGTGAACGGCCGTGCAGACGGTTCCTCCAAATTCCCCGCGAATCACCGCTGGGGCTTCTTCCCGTCGGCCTCCGCCGGATGGCGCGTTTCCGAAGAGAAATTCATGCGCGCCTTCAAACCGGTATTGTCAGAATTCAAACTGCGCGCTTCATACGGCGAAGTGGGCAACCAGGGCGACAACATTAGTCCTTACAGCTTCCTCGACGCCATGAACCCCTACCTGACAGGCTGGCTCGTAAGCGGACAACGGCCGACGTCGCTTTCCACTCCTGGCCTCATCAGCCCGAACTTCACCTGGGAAACGGTACGTACGCTGAACTTCGGTGTAAACGTAGGACTCCTGGATAACCGGCTTTCGGCTTCTTTCGACTGGTACCGCCGCCAAACGCTGAACATGCTGGTGAACGCCATCCAGCTGCCTGCAGTGCTGGGCACAGGAGCGCCTTTACAGAATGCGGCCGATTTGCAGTCGCAGGGGTATGAATTGCAGATCGACTGGCGCGACCGGGCGGGGGATTTTGAATATTACATCTCCGCCAACCTGTATGATTTCAAATCGAAGATCACCAAGTTCGACAATAATAAGGCCGGTTCACTGGCTACGCATTATGTAGGCAGAGACATGTCTGAAATCTGGGGATATGTGACCGACAGGCTTTACCAGGAATCCGATTTCGAGAACGGCGTTATCAAAGGCGGTATTCCGAAGACGATCCGCAACGGCAACAACACCGTAACGCCCAATCCCGGCGATGTGATGTTCAAGGACTTTGATGGCGACGGGCTCATCTCCAACGGCCAGAACACCCTGAGCAATCACGGCGACATGGCCATCATCGGCAACAACCGGCTGGCATTGCAATATGGCATCAATGGCGGAGTGACGTATAAAAACTGGAGCTTCAACTTTGTTGCGGCGGGCGTGGGCAAGCGCGACCTGTGGATCGCCAATAACCTCACCTTCCCTTACAATTACGAGTTCGGGACCATCTACGCCAATCAGCTCGATTACTGGACCCCTTCCAACCCGAACGCGCATTTTGCCCGCATCTACGCCAAGGCGGCCGGCAACTCGGCGATCAACAAAATGGTGCAAACCCGTTATCTCACCAATGCGGCTTACCTGCGTATCAAGAACCTGAGCCTTGGGTATTCCATCCCGCGCGCGTTGCTGGAACGTATCCGTTTCAACAAACTGCAGGTGTTCTTCAGTGGCGAGAACCTGTTTACGTTCAGCAAATTCCCGAAAGGGCTGGACCCAACTTCCACGGAAGACAAAGGATATGGGATCAACTATCCCATCATGCGGATGTTCTCATTTGGTGTTAACGCTTCTTTCTAAACGGGTATTTAAAAATGCAAGCAATGAAAAAGACGATATTCTTACTGGCAGGCCTCGCAGCAGTTACAGCCTGTAATAAAAACTACCTCGAAAAGCTCCCGTTGGACCAGATGACGGAAGCCAGTTCGTTTAAAACCAACGATAATTTCAAGACTTATATGTGGGGTTGCTACGAGTATTTCCCCGGTATGCAGGTAGACGTGCCCTCGGGCGAGTTCAACTCCGACAACATGGTGAATGCCTACAATGTGGCCAACCGCTCTCCTTACGCCTTTCAGCTGAAAATCATACCCACGGCTACTTCCGGCAGCGGGTGGGATTTTAGTTTCATCCGCCGGGTGAACATCATGCTCGACAATGTTGATCAGTCAGCTATGACCCAGGCAGACAAAGACCATTGGCGCAGCGTGGGTTACTTTTTCAGGGCGCTCCGTTATTACGATCTCCTCGCTTCCTTCGGGGATGTAACCTGGATCGAGCATAAAGTAACGGACACGTCCGCCAGTATTTTGTACGGTCCCCACACCCCGCGCGACGTGGTGGCGAAGAATATGCTGGACAACCTGGTGTGGGCGGAATCGCACATCAAGCCGGGCGGCGACGGCCCCAATACCATCAACGTACATGCGGTACGTGCGTTGCTTTCGCGGTTCGGTCTTTTCGAGGGGACCTGGCGCAAATACCACCAACTGGCGGATGCAGATGTATATCTCAATGCGTGCAAAACGTACTCGGAAAAACTGCTGGCATCTTTCCCTGCTGTGATGGCTAATTACGATGACCTGTTCAATTCCGAGGATCTCGTGGGCAAACCGGGCATCATCCTGGCGCGGCAGTACGTGACCGGCCAAACAGGCCATAACGCCGCGCGTTACGTACGGACTTCGTCCTGGGGATCGGATTTGTCCAAAGATGCGGTGGAAAGCTATCTCTGCAACGATGGCCGCCCCGTTTCCACGACGGGTACAGGGTATTCGGATGCCACCATGAACGATGAATTCCGCAACCGCGACCGCCGGCTATACTTTACCGTAGTGCCGCCATACCGGGTTGTGGCTTCGGGCCAGGTGAAGACCTATACCCGTACAAACGTTCCGTCGGAATCCGAGTATATCGATTTCATGGCGACGCTGCCCGGCAACGAGGCAAACCGCAAACGGCTGCCCGTGTCCAACTGGGATAACTATATCCTTTACCGCGCGCCGCACTTCCTGAACGACAAAACCCCCGGTGCACAGGGCTTTATGAATACCTCCACCGGCTATTACTATTACAGGACATACAATACATTCACCGACGTATCCACCACCGGTATCGCCACTACGGATTATCCCGTATTCCATATCGAGGAAACGATGCTCAATTACGCGGAAGTAATGTGGGAGCTGAACAGTTTCAGCCAATCCGTTGCAGATGCTACGATTAATAAATTGCGGCCCAGAGCCGGCCTGCCCAACATGGTAGTGGCCGATATCAATGCCGCTTTCGACGCCAACCGCGACCAGACCGTAGATCCTGTTTTGTGGGAGATCCGCCGGGAACGTCGCGTGGAATTGATGGGAGAAGGTTTCCGATTTAACGACCTGAAAAGATGGAAGAAAGGGGAATACTTCAACAAACAGCTCCTCGGCGCGAAAGTGAAAGTTGCTGATTACGGCGCTGGTACCCCCATTACCCTGAACGGCGATGGCAAAGTGGTTTTCTATGGAGTGCCAACAGGCTGGCTGGACAAGTATTATCTTGAGCCGCTGCCGTATGAACAGCTCCAGCTCAATCCGGCTTTGTTACAAACCGACCTCTGGAAATAAGCTGGCCGCAAAAATTGAAAAAGGGTGACGGGGATTAATTCCCTGGTCACCCTTTTACCGTTTATGATAACGTGCGAAGCTGAAGTATGAAGCGTTTATTTTTCGCTCACGACAAACTCCGTCACCAGGAGCTCTATCACATCATGGAACCCTTCATAGGAATCGGGCTTGGTGATCGTGCGGACGGCCCCCAGCTGGATGCATTCCTTCATCAACCGGTTGTCGTTGTAAGTTGAAAAGATGACGACGGGTATATCGCTCAGCAGCGGACTGGCCTTTACATAAGCCAGGGCTTCCTGCCCGCTCATCTGCGGCATATTCTGGTCCAGCACAATCAGCGCCGGGAGCTGGCCGCCGCCGCCGGAAAGGGTATCCAGCAGCTGGATCATCCGCGACCCGTTTTCCACCATTTCAAAGTCGAAATCGTGCCGCCCCTGCAACTGCCTGACGATCTCCTCGAAAATCATCCTGTCATCCTCATCATCCTCTGCCAACAATATTTTTCTGAATTTCGTCATGGTTTGCGCTTGGGTTAGTCCTGCCGGACAGGTAAAATTATATGAAAAGCTGCGCCTTCGCCTTTGCTTTCAGCCGTGATCAGTCCCTGGTGGTTCTCGACTATCTTTTTGATGATGGCGAGGCCGATGCCGGTTCCTTCGTACTGGTCTTTAGAGTTAAGGCGCTGGAAGAGGTCAAATATACGGTTTTTGAATTGTTCATCGAAGCCGATTCCGTTATCCCGGATCGTTATGGCGTACCAGTTGCCTTCGGGGTTCGGTGGGGCTGCGAATGATTTTTCCTGGATGCGGACCGCACTGATGGAAATCACCGGCGTACGGTCGGGAGAACAGAATTTCAGCGAATTGCCCAGCAGGTTCTGGAAAACCTGTTGCATCTGTGTACGGTTAGCCATTAATCCGGGCAGGTTTTTCGTTTCGATGCTGGCGCCTTTTTCGCTGATCAGCACTTCGAAATCTTCCTGGACGTCGGCAATTACTGCGCCCAGGTCCACCCACTCATAACCGCCGGCGGCTGCAGAGAGCTTCGAGAAGTTGAGGATGTTGACCATGAGGGATTTCATCCGCACCACGGCGTTCATGATCTTGTTCAGGTAGGTAACGGTGGTTTCCGGCAAATCTTCATGGTGCCGGTCGCGCACCATCTTGGAGAACATGTGGATCTTGCGGAGGGGCTCCTGCAGGTCGTGCGAAGCCACGGAGGCAAAGAGCTGGAGCTCGTTGTTGCTGGCTTCCAGCTGTTCGTTGGTTTCCTGCAGCTGCCGTGTGCGGTCGATGATCTTTTCCTCCAGGATTTCGTTGATCACTTTTTGCTGGTGGATATCCACCAGCGTGATTACCCATCCCGGGGCAATATCGCCGTCGGTTTTGCGGGACTTCGCCCGCAGGAGGTTCCAGTGATAACCGTCCGCGCCGTTGCGCACCCGGATTTCTGTCGTGAAATCCTGGCCGGTGCGTCCGGCTTCGCGCCAGTAGTTCATCAACGGGGGCAGGTCCTGCGGATGAATAGTGCTCTTCCATCCTTCCCCGATACTGTCTTCGTAACCCATGTCCGTATACGTTTCGAACTGCCGGTTGACGAAATCCAGCACCCCAGGTTCGGTGGAAGTCCAAACCACCAGCGGCATCGATTCGGCGAGGAATTGTTTTTCCGCGATATTGGTGGCGATGGCGGATTCCGCTTCCTTGAGCGCCGTGAGGTCCATAACGGTCCCGAGCATGCGGTAGGGCACGCCGAATTCATTATGGAGAATGTAGCCGCGGTCCAGCACGCTGGCGTAGTGGCCGTCGCTTTTCATCAGCCGGTACTCCTGGCTCCATTGGTTCTTGCCGTCGTTGATGGCTTCGTATATGCTGCCGGACACTGTTTTCCGGTCGTCCGGATGGATGAACTGCACGCTGTCGCGGCGCGACATGTCTTTGCTGTCGTGCCCGAAAAGCTTCCCGAAAGCCTCGCTCCACCAGATGCGGTCGTCGGTCAGGTTCCAGTCCCACAGGGCGTCGTTGGTGGCTTTTGCCACCATTCGGAAGCGTTCTTCGCTGAATGCGAGTTCCCGCGTGCGGTTGCGCACTTTATCTTCCAGTTCGGCATTGAGCCGGCGGAGGTTTTCCT
This sequence comes from uncultured Chitinophaga sp., assembly GCF_937874145.1. Lineage (GTDB taxonomy): Bacteria > Bacteroidota > Bacteroidia > Chitinophagales > Chitinophagaceae > Chitinophaga. The sequence goes on from NZ_CALNBI010000044.1 coordinate 7,879, forward strand.
TGGCTTCGGTGAGCTCGGCGTAATTCTGGCGGATTTTCTGCAGGGAGCGTTTCTTGTCGGTAATATCGGTGAAAGTGATGACCATCCCGCCCGGCATCCGCACGCCGCTCAGTTCGTACCAGGCCTGGCGGGTGTCGATGTAGACGTCGCGCTGAAGGATCCTGTCGTCTTTGATCACCTGCAGGTATTCCTGCAGCAGCTCTTCTTTCATCAATTCGGGAATGGTTTCCCGGAGGGATTCTCCTTCCAGCGTGCTTTTGTTGCCGCCAAACCATTCCCTGGCCGTGCGGTTGAGCGTGGTGATGCTGAAATCCACGATCTCGCCATGTTCCGAAACCCTTCCTTTCAGCGCCAGGATCGCACTTTGGCTGGCATTGAACACGCTGCGGATAATATTGTTGAGTTGTGTGATGACGGAAATGTCGACAAACGTGATGATGATACCGGCATGTTTGTTGTCGCGGGTAAGGTAGGGCAGGATACGCATGAGCATGTTTTTGCCCTGTGTCAGCTGCACTTCCTTTTCGACCGTTTTCCGTGTTTGCAGCACGTGGGCGATATCTTCCGTTAGCCTGTCGTATTTGATATTGCTGGAAATATGCGCGATCGGCCGGCCCAGGTCCGACTCGATGATATTGATCATGCGGTTGGATGCAGGATTGAACTTGCGGATGTTCAACTGCTCATCCAGGAAAATCTGGGCGATATCGGTGCTGCGGAAGTAGTTGTTCAGGTCATCGTTTAACTCCTGCAATTCCCTGATCTTCAGCTGGTGCTCGGTGTTAAGCGTGTACAATTCCTCGTTGAGCGACTGCAGCTCTTCATTCGAGCTTTGCAGTTCTTCGTTGGACGATAGCAGCTCTTCGTTGGAACTCTGCAATTCTTCGTTGACGGTTTCCAGTTCTTCCACTGCTTCCTGCAGGTTATTCCTGACGTCGTTCAATTCATTTTCCAGTTCATGGATGTAGCCCTGGTCTACATGCCCCGGCTGGGGCAGAGGTGGTGGCAGCAACGAGGGGGCGGGGTTCCGGAGCAGCGTTACCAGCGTCATGTCTGGTATGTTGGACTGCGGATGGATGGTAACCTGCAAAAGGCTGGTTACACCGTCCCGCTCCACGGGAAGGTTGTGCAGTGTTTCGGGTTTATTGTTGCGCCAGGCCTGGCGGATGGCTTTGTCGACCGCCATGCCTGCTGCCGCGGGGAGCATCCGGACCAGATTGAGGTTCAGGATCTTTTTCGGCAGGGTGAGCATCTGTTCGTAATTGCCGATCGTTTCCCGGATTTCGAAGTTGCGGTCGATGTAACAGGCCACAAATCCCAGGTCTTCCGCCAGCACGCGCCGGGTATCGGCCCAGATGGCAGCCTGGCTTTTCGTTTCAAAAGCCTGGCGCGTAGACGTTGATTTGTCGGAATTTCCTCTGTGGGGCGTCATGTAAGCATCTGCCAGGTTTATCCTCGGCCGGATGTCCAGTTCCTTACGGAGGATTTTCCATTTGGTGCTGATGTATGAAAGGATGCCTTTGGCCAGCGGTGGGTTTTCGCTGGGGCCCAGGAACAGGATGCCGCCTTTGTTCAGCGCGAATTGCAGCAGGTTGTACACTCTGTCCTGCAGTACGGGGTTCATATAGATGAGCATGTTCCTGCAGGAAACGAGGTCGTTTTTAATGAAAGGCGGATCCCTCGTAATATCGTGCCTGGCGAAAACGATCTGTTTCCGGATGCGGGGGATGACGGTATATTGCTTCCCCCGGAAAGTGAAGTATTTATCAAGGATGTCCCTGGGAACATCGTTGGCGATGGTAACCGGGTAAGTTCCGGCGAAGGCGATTTCCAAATTCGAAGCGTCGATATCGGAAGCGAAGATTTTTACTTCCACGCTTTTACCTAACCGCTCTATGACCATATCCAGCAGGATAGCAATCGAATACGCTTCTTCTCCCGTACTGCAGGCAGACACCCACACCTTGAGCGGTTCTTCGCTTTGCCGCGCGCTCAGGAGCTCGGGCAGGGCTTTCGTTTCCAGGACGGCAAAAGCATCCTTGTCACGGAAGAAACGGGTGACGCTGATGAGGAAATCATGGGCCAGGGCCTTGCTCTCTTCCGGGTTCTCCTGCAGAAAAGCCAGGTATACGGCAGGGTCCTGCATGTCGTGCTGCTGCATCCTTTTGGAGATGCGGCGCAGGATGGTCGGTGTTTTATAATAATGGAAATGCTGCCCTTCCGTGGCGGCAATCACCCGGAAGATCTCGTCCAGTGTTTTTTCATCAGGCTCTCCGGGAAAAGGCTTGCCTTGCCCGGTGCTGGAAATGGCTTCTATGATGGAAGCCGCCAGTTCGCCGGGAGTACCCGTCATATCCGCGTTCCCCGAAGCGATGGCGCTGTTGGGCATGCCATCGAAACGCGCGGAAGTGGGCTCCTGCACGAACACGGCGCCGCCGTTCTCTTTGATGCTGGCAATGCCCCTGGTGCCATCCGTTCCCGTCCCGGAAAGTATGACGGCCATGGCCAGCTGCTTTTTGTCGTCGGCCAGGGAATGCAGGAAAACGTCGATCGCATTGTTGGGCGATTTGTCGTGCGCTTTATCCGACAACTGGAGACGGCCCCTGGCGATGCGGATTTGTTTGGTGTTGGGGATAACGTAGATGCACTCTTTCTGCACGGGCTGGTCATGCGACGCTTCCACCACCTGCATATGCGTATGCCGCGCCACAAGTTCCACGAGCAGGCTGCGGAAATCGGGAGACAGGTGCTGGATGATGACAAAAGAGATGTTCTCAGCATGGGGCATGTTGTCGAAGAATTCCTGGATGGCTTCCAGTCCTCCGGCGGAGGCGCCGATGGCTACTACGTAATGCTGAGGATTGCCTTTGATCATAAATCACGGTTGTCTTGCGTGGGGGATAGAAATGCGAAGATGAAGCTCCGCAGGTTTTCGGCGGCCTGGATTTCTTCGGGGCGCCAGGGGCTGGAGAATCCTTTCACATGCTCCTGCCACAACTTGAAGGAATGCCGCGGATGATAGATCTGCGGGTCCTTGTCAAAAAGGATCCTTTCTTCCGGATTACCGCCCCAACTTGTAGTTTGGATGAGTTCTTTCCGGAACAGGAGAATGTATTCGTCCTGCTGCGCCTGGATGGGGATCGCCAGCAACCCGCTGGCCATCTCCGCGAGCGAATCGGAAATCTCATATTCCGCGGCAAGGGAATCCGTATGGTAAACACGCCGGCCATCTTTCAGGTGCAGCCAGAGCGTGATATCCCCGATCTCGGATTTCGAAGGCACTGTACCCGAAAGATGGACCTGCCGGTTCATGATCACGGCCATCCCGGTGGCTTGCATCATGTCCATAAGGATGGGGGTGCCGTCACCGGCGGTTAATCCATCCTGCAGTTTATCGTTTTGATAGATATTGGCAATTACCTGCGTGTAGAGGTTATTTAGCCGGGTGTTGTAATCGAAATATCCCTGCAGCTGCAGCGTATTGATCCGCGCTGAAATGATGGTGGATAACAATTCCAGCGTGGTGCAAAGCTGGTGGTCGATATTGCGGGCGGTTTGATGGTGGCAGGCGATCAGCCCCCAGAGCTCGCCGTTGATCATCAGCCTCACCGACATCGAAGCCCCGACTTTCATATTCTTCAAATACTCCACATGCACCGCCGCCACCGCGCGCACGTTGCAATCCGACATATCCAGGAAAGCATGCGTCACCGGATTGATGACCGGATAGAGCTTCACCGGCTCGAAGTCGCGGTTGGGGATGAAGCGGTAAGGATTGTTTTTATAAATATCCCTGGCCGGCTTGGGAATATCCGAAGCGGGAAAGGTGAACCCCAGATAGGCTTCCATTTCCTCCTCCCTGGCTTCTGCCATCACATGCCCGTTCCAGTCTTTGTCAAAAACATAAATCATGACCTTGTCGAATCCGCTCACTTTCTTCAGTTCGTCAGCCGCCACGGTGCAAACGCTTTGCACATCGGTAGCGGTATCGATCCGGTGGATGGTTTCGCGCAAATCGCGGAAGTGCTCCATGAAGGTGGCGCCTTCGCGGGCGGCGATTGCGGTTTCGATTTCGAGGAGGATCAGTTCGGGGTGGAAATGCGCAATAACGTAATGCCCGTCCCAGTTCGTCGTGAACCTTTCTCCGCCAGTGTTTTCGCGCATCCCGGCGATCTGGCCGGCGAATGTTTCGCCGGTCAGCTCCCGGAGGGTGATATCTATCAATTCCCGGGCGCTCTTACCGAAGACGGTATCCACGTTTTCGCTGACCTGCCGGATCACCAGCTCGCGGTCCAGCACCACGAGTACGGCATACGTCTGAACGGTATTAATGATGTGAATAGGTATGTTCCCGCAGAACTCCGAATCATATTTCGAATATTGGCTCATATGCGATCGCCCAATCTTTAAAAGTCAGGAAAGTATTTTTGGCGGCCTCCGCAGCTGGCTGGCGGTCATCTTCCCCCAGGTTGTCGAGATATTCGCGGAATTTTTTCCACATTTCCCCTGTAGATGCACCATAACCATTAAAGAAGGAAAAGCCCTTCCCTGCCTGCATTTGCAGTTGGCTGCTGATCATGCCTGCAATAATTATTCCACCCAGGGTAGAGCCTTCGAGCACGTATGCCGCCCCAAGCGCGGCGGCGCGCCCGGAAATGGGAGGAACGGCAGGGCGGAGGTCCGTTGCTGTGAGCGTACCCCCCATTGCTGCGATATCTTCGAGGATGGATGCGGCTTTTCTGCGCGCGGGTGCATCGGGTATATCGAGCCAGGGCGCCATGGCGGTTTCCAAAGCGTGGTAGTAGTAATAAAACAATCCTAAAAGACGGATGTATGCTTCTTTACTGCGGATTTGCTTCATGCTGCGCACCAACAACTTCTCCAGTGCCAGGTGCTCGGTGTGGGTGTAACGCTTTAAATATGCCGAAACACCCGGTAGCCGGGACGGGTCTGTATCTTTCATTTGAATCTGTGGGAATTTTCACTAAGATACATAAAATCATGCCGTAGCGAGCGGAAAGCCTGCAACCCGGGCGCTGGAAGCCCGGATTTTGTATCTTTAAAAAAGTAACGAAAATCCGGTAACCCATGCGCATATCCTCTGCTTTCACGATCCTCGCCGCGGCCATTCTCCTCACCGCCTGCCGGCAATCCCCTGCGGCACAGGCGCTCCTCTTGCAAGACGTCACCCTCATCGACGGGCACGGCCAGGCCCCCCGAGAACATGTCGACGTCCTCATCCGGGGCGACAGCATCGCTGAAATCGGCCAAAACCTCGATACCAACGGGGTTCAGGTCATGCGGTTGTCGGGGAAAACCGTCATGCCCGCGCTCATCAGCGCGCACGTGCACGTGGGCACGCTGCAGGGCACAGAGAACGACGGGCGTTTCTATACGCCGGAAAACGTCACCCGGCATCTCAAAAAGTACCAGGATTACGGGATTTTGCAGGTGCTCGTTATGGGTACCGACCGTCCCATTCTTTTTACCAGCGGCCTCGCCGATTCCTCCGTGAGGGGCCTGGCGCCGGGGGCGCGGCTCCACTCGGCCGGATTTGGATTCGGTGTTGCCGGGGGCGCGCCGCCCGCGGCTTTCGGGATGGACCTCGTCATGCGGCCGGCTACAAAAGAAGAAGCGGATCGTCAGGTCGACAGCCTCGCCAGGCTCTCCGTTAAAACCATTAAAATGTGGGTCGATAACGCCGGCCCCGGCAAGCCCAAAATGGATCCCGCCGTATATCACGCCCTGATCGAAGCCGCCCATCGCAACGGCATGAAAGCCGCCGCGCACCTGTATTTCATCGCAGATGCAAGGCAACTGGTGGCGGATGGCATCGATATCATCGCGCACAGCATCCGCGACCAGGAAATCGACGATACGCTGGTTGCCGGCATCAAAAGAAAAAATATTATCTACATACCCACGCTGGCGCTCGATAAATTCGCCTACGCATATGGCGATACGCCGCCCTGGCTCAGCGATCCCTTCTTCAAATCTTCGCTGGAACCGGGCGCTTATGAATTTATCACCTCGCAGACCTACAGGGATAACATCCGCAATAATGCCAATTACCCGGAAAAAGCCCGCGCATTGGCCAATGCATTGAAAAACGTGTACAAACTGCATAAAGCCGGCGTACTCATTGCACTGGGCACCGATTCCGGCGCCAGTCCTGCCCGGGCGCAGGGTTTCTCTGAGCACCTGGAGCTGGAACTCCTGGTAGAAGCCGGTTTCACTCCGCTGGAAGCCATCACCGCCGGCACCCTGAATGCCGCGAAAGCGTTGCGGGTGGCGGATGATTTTGGTACCGTGGAGCCGGGGAAAAAGGCGGATTTGCTGGTGCTGAACGGTAATCCGGCGCAGGATATCCGCAGTACGCAGAACATTTACCGCGTTTTCAAATCTGGAACAGCAGTGAGCAACGGTCCTTTGGCACAATAATTCGGCGGACAGGCATATGGACAAGCAGATATTCAACAGATCCGTTTCGGTGAACGGCGTGGAAATTTTCTACCGCGAAGCCGGGAACCCGCGAAACCCTTCGGTATTATTGATGCATGGGTTTCCCTCATCTTCCCTCATGTTCAAAAACCTCATGACCGCGCTAGCAGACCGCTACCACCTCGTTGCGCCGGATTACCCGGGCTTCGGGTTCAGCGGTTTCCCCGGTCAGCAGGATTTCGAATATACCTTTCAAAACATTGCACGCCATATCAGCCGGTTCACCGACCTCATTGGATTAGATCGTTTCACGATTTACCTGCATGATTATGGCTGCCCCATCGGTTTGCGGCTGTGCCTGGAGCAACCGGAGAAGATAGCGGCGCTCATCGTGCAGGACGGCAACGCGTATGCCGAAGGTATTGGCCCGCAATGGGATGAAACGATAGATTACTGGCATCATCCCACGCCGGAAAAAAAGGCAAAAGTGGCTGGTTTTTTAAGTGAAGAAGGGACGAAGATGCAATACACCGCGGGTGTTCCCGAAGCATTGCTGGAGCGGATCAGCCCCGAATTGTGGCGGCTGGATTGGTCGCGGATGCAACGTCCCGGCAATATCGAAATGCAGTTTGCCCTGAACTGCGATTTCCAGGATAACATCCTGATGTTTCCCGTCTTCCAGCAATATTTCCGTACACACCAGCCGCCCGCATTGATATTGTGGGGGAAGCACGATGCGTTTTTCGGGGTGGAAGAAGCTCCCTGTTACCAGCGCGACCTGCGGGATGCATCGGTGCATATCCTCGACGGCGGCCATAAGTTATTAGAAACGAATTTCGATGAAGTGCTGATGCTGGTTTCCGATTTCCTGGAGAGAAAAGTATCTACATAAAAAAAAGCCCGGCCAAAACTGCACGGGCTTTTTTATAATCTTCGGCGATGGGTGTTATCTGCCACAATCTGCCGTCCATGTGCGGCCGTTGCGCGTAAACCCGATAACGAGTTTGTCTTTGTTGATGGTGATCAAACCGGTGCCGTCGCTGCCTGTGCTGATGAGCGTGTTGGCGTCTTTCTGGGAGAACTCAACACCCGTCAGGTCGGGGATGCCATCCGAAAAACGGAAGTTGTACCGGGCATTTACTTTGGTGACAAATACGCTGCCGTTGTCTTGGGTAATATTCTTTTCTGCATCTCTGTAAGCTACACTTCCTCTAAAGGTGCCGGCAAATACGTCTACGTCTGCGGGGTCGGTGTCTTTACTGCATGAAGTCATCACGAAAGCGGAAAACAGCAGCACAGCCAGACTCTTGAGCATTAATTTCATAAAGATCGGTTTTAGTTCAATAAAGATGTTCTTACCTACTCATTTGCAATTCCTGTACCAAAGCGGCAACGTACTGATTGTAAGAACATTGGCTAAAATTTTCTACAGCTGTATACACTAATGCCGCTACTTGTGGCGGGTACGCCGCGCCACATGCGACATCGCCGCAGGAAGTATTGGTTTGGGAAAGAAGGGGCAGCATCAATGGTTTCAATACCTGTTTGCTCCGCTGTCCGGATCAGCGGCATACGGTCATTCTCCTTTGCAATAAGCGCTCTTCCGCTGATTATAAATGCAGCCGGAAGCCGAATACCGGCAGTTCGCCCTGGAGGAAATCGAGATCTTCCGACCGGAGGAACCCCATCCGCTGGTACATGCCCCAGGCGGTACGCATCGACCGGGTGGAGTGGATGATCACCTGGTTCCGGCGCGATTGCCGTGCCCTGGCAATACAGGTTTCCGCCAGCAGCTTGCCGATCCCTTGTTTGCGGAAGTTGGGGTGCACGGCCAGCAGCCTGAAACCGGCGGCGTCTTTTTCCTGCGTGGCCGTACCGCCCGAGCCGTAAAATTGGATATCGTTGAAATACACCACGGCGCCGGCGATGCGCTCGCCGCTGAGCGCCACAATCAGCTCCGCTCCGGGCCGTGAGGCGAGCTCGCCCACATTGGCCAGCATGGCGTAATAGGCAGGTTGTTCGGAAATGCCGGGGAAGCCCTCGAGCGTGGAATACACCTGGATCATGAGTTGCCCTGTGGCCGGGATTTCGGTAGTGCGGGCATTGCGGACGGTAATTTGTTCGTTTTGCATAATTCGTTAATGAGATTAACAATACAGGGATACCGGGCCGGAAGATCCGTCAGGGAATCCGAATTTAGGCCCAAACGCGCCTGAACCGGCGGTTTTCTGGTACGGGATGCTGGAACGGTTGGTTGGGTAGGCGGCCTGTCCTGCTGTCCCGCAAACCATGCAGGGATGTAAATAAAACGACTTTTTACTATTTTACCTGCAAAATTCAACGATCAGTAACGGGATGAGTGAGGATATCTTTCAGGATGAGTATCATGTGCTAATGGAAATGGCCGAAGGGAGCGAGGCGGCTTTTGCCGCATTGCACCGCCGTTACTGGAACGATATTTATTCCCTCGCACTTTCATTCCTGAAATCCCCCGAAGCAGCGGAAGACATCGTTCAGGAGGTGTTTGTGAAGATCTGGCTCCGCCGTGAGGCGCTGCCGGAAGTTCAGGTGTTCAGGCCGTATGTAATGGTGATGGTCCGCAATGAGATCATTTCCACCATGCGCAAGGATGCGGTGCGGCAGAAGCGGCACGACCGGTTCCTGGCCGACAGCGGCCCGCAACACACCACCCATCCCGGCGCCCCCGCCGCGGAAACGGCGCGCCTGATCCGGGAGGCGCTGGACCAGCTTCCGCAGAAACAACGTGAAATTTTCGCCCTCAGCCGGGAAGAAGGCCTCAATCACGACATGATCGCCGCCCGCACCGGGCTTTCCCGCAAAACCGTTTCCAACACTATTACCATCGTACTGAACCATCTCCGTACCGCCCTGGCCAAACATGGCCTGGGCATTTGGATTTTGGCCGGAATCGGGTTGCTGTTCTGCTATTTTAAAAAAATGTGATTTTTTTTCGGGTGTCCGTACTTCTTTTCGCGTGGTATAGGAAGTAAAGGCACTACATAAATAATTTGACCTGTATGCACCAGGATTTTGACGCCTTATTGGATGGTTACCTGACCGGCACGCTGTCGGAAGCGGAAACGCAACGGTTTTTCGAGCTGATCGGAGACCCGGAGCACCGCGCCCGCCTGGAATCGGTGATCGACCATGCCGCGGAGGAGCGAAGCCTGGTGGGGTTGGGGCAGGAGGAACTCCAGGCCCGGAGCCTCCGCCAATTGCAGCACCGCCTGCAAATGGAAACGGCCGCCGGTGCATCGAAAGTCCGCCGGATGAGCTGGAAATATGCCGCCGCCGCCGCTGTGATCCTTGCTATAGCCGCTACCTTGTGGATCGCGCTGCCCCGCGGCAGCCGCACCACGCAACCACTGGCGCAGCGCGCAGATATAGAAAGGGTACAGGGTGCGGTAACGCTCAGCCTCCCGGACGGCCGCGCGCTCTCGCTCGACAGCATGGCGCCCGATCCCTCGGGAACCAGCCAGGCCAGTGAGTTCGAAAGGCTCGGGCGCACGCCGGCGGAAGACAACGTGCAGCAGTTCTATACCATCAATACCGCCCGCGGCCGCCAGTTCAGACTGCTGCTCGAAGACGGCACGATCGCGTACCTGAATGCCGCATCCACCATTAAATTCCCCACCTCCTTCAACGGCGCGGCAACCCGCGATGTGGAGATTTCCGGGGAAGTTTATTTCGAAGTAGCCAAAAACGCACTGGCCCCCTTCCGCGTGAAAGTCAACGACGACATGCAGGTGGAGGTACTCGGGACAAGTTTTAATATCAAAGCATATACAGACGAAGGAAAAACCACCACCAGCCTCCTGGAAGGCGCCGTGCGCATACATCACGGCGGGGAACAACTCACCATGAAGCCCGGTCAGCAGGTTACCGCCATCAAAGGCGGCGCCATGCAGATGTCGCCCGGAGACGTGAACGAATCCGTTGCCTGGAAAGATGGCCGCTTCGAACTGTACGGCAATATCCATGAAATCATGCGCCAGTTGCAACGCTGGTATGATATCGCTGAAGTACGATACGCGGCGGGAGTAGACAGCACAATATTGGTCGCAACCGTATCCACCAGCAAAAAACTATCGGAAGTGCTGGAAATACTGGAAAAGACCGGAAGCATACATTTTGACATTGAGGGGAATAAAGTAACCGTCATGCCATCACGGCAATAGACCAAACAGACTAAAACTAGAATCGACACCAATCATGACACACCGGGCAAGGGAAAGTCGGCCGGCTTACCGCCCATGATCATCTATTTGCATTAACACCAGGAATTGTTCCCGGGAGGCCGCAGTGGCCTTCACGGAAGGGCAATCGTCTGCCAACCAAAATTAAACAAGTATGTATCAGACTTCTTATCCCGGCGCGTCGCCATCGGGACGCAGGCTGTTGCTGGCCTGTGCGGCGCGAATCAGGAAGTTCCATCTGCTGATCCTGATGCTGGCCTGCCTCCAGGTAAGCGCTATGGCTTATTCGCAGAAAGTGACCTTGAAAAGCAAGCAGATTTCGCTGAACGAAGCGATCCGTTCTTTCAAGAAACAGACAGGATTGTTTTTCGTGTACGATCTCAATCTCATCTTGCGCCAGAAACCGATCCAGCTCGACCTGGTGCAGGTTCCGCTGGAAGAAGCGATGAACGCGTGCCTGCAGAACACGGCACTTGAATTTGAGATCATCGACAACACCGTTGTCATCCGTGCCCGCCGGAAAGCGGCCAACCTTGCCGAAGTGCAGAACATCGAGCTGCGGGGCAAGGTGACGGATGAGAACGGCAAACCGCTGGAAGGCGTAACCGTGGCGGTAAAGGGGACTACCCGCGCCGCGGTTACCAACGGCCAGGGCGCATTCGTGATTACCGGTGCGCCGGAAAACGGGGTGCTCGTGGTATCCAGCATCGGGTTCGAGCGCCGCGAGATCAAGATCAACGGCAAATCCGATTTCGGGACTATTTCTCTCCTTACCGCCGTAGAAAAAATCAATGAAGTAGTGGTAACCACCGGCCTCTTCAAGCGCCCGGTCGAAAACTTCACCGGCGTAGCCACTTCCGTGAGCGGCGACCAGATGCGCCAGGTGAATACCATGAACGTGTTCGACGCCGTGAAAGTGTTCGACCCGGCCATGCGCATCCCCGATAACATGCAATTCGGCAGCAACCCCAACCGCCTGCCCCATGTGACCCTCCGCGGTACCAACAACTTCCCGGTACAGGGCGCGGCCAATGGTATTCCCGCTTCCGGCGCCGACTTCATGTCTGCCTACCAAACCAACCCCAGCATGCCGCTCTTCATCCTCGACGGGTTTGAAGTGAGCCTGCAGAAAATTTATGACCTGGACATCAACCGCATAGAGCGGATGACGATCCTGAAAGACGCCGTGGCCACCTCGGCATACGGTTCCCGCGCGGCCAACGGCGTGATCGTGGTAGACACGAAACAGCCGCTGCCGGGCAAGCTGACGGTGAACTACACTTCCAACGTGCAGATCACGGCGCCGGACCTTACTTCTTACCGCCTGCTGGATGCGGCCGGGAAACTGGAAGTGGAAAGGCTCTCGGGTTACTATCTCAGCGAAAACGCTGCGCATCAATACCATTGGGATAAGCTGTACAACAAGCGCCTGGGCGATATTGAAAGCGGTGTCAATACATACTGGCTTGCCAAACCCCTGCAAACGGGAGTAGGTACGCGGCAGTCGCTATATGTGGAAGGCGGCGACCAGTACCTGCGCTATGGCGTCAACTTCTCCTATCTGAACAATAAAGGTGTGATGATCGGTTCAGGCCGCAACCGGGCCGATGAATCGCCTTACGGAACCTTCTCCGCATACACGCGGCTGAACCCGTATTGGAATCCTTATGACGAAAACGGCAACCCCGTAAAATTGCTGGATATCCTCACCCGCCCCGGGTATGCCGGTGAAACCCGGGTAGGCAACCCGCTTTACGACGCTACGCTGGGCACCACGGAATACGCCAAATATTTCGGAATGGTGAATAATACCTTCCTGGAATGGCGGCTTCGCAGCGGTTTCCGCCTGACGGGCAAACTGGGTGTTACCAGCCAGTCTGACCAGTCCGATAAATTCCTGCCCGCCGACCATTCTGCGTTCGTTAACCTCACGGACTATGGTTCTGCCGACTATTATACACGTGGGCAATACAACCGCGGCAACAGCCAGTTTTTTGCGCTCGACGGCAGCCTGTTGCTGGATTACAACAAGACGATCGGCAAAGGGATGTTTTACGCAACGTTAGGCGGATCCCTGGCGGAGCAAAGGAGTAAAGGCGCAGCCTTCGTCGTTCGCGGTTTCCCGAACAAGCGCCTCGATGAGGTGTTTCTCGGCAACGCCTACCTGCGCGACAGCCGGCCTACGGGTAAAAACGACATTACCCGCCGAGTGTCTGCCTTCAGCAGTCTGAACTATACATATGACAGAAGGTATATGATGGACTTCTCCTTTAACATGGACGGGTCCACCCAATTTGGTTCCGACCGCCGTTTTGCGCCTTTCTGGGCCTTGGGGCTTGGCTGGAACCTGCATGAAGAGGCATTCATGAGCGGCCTGCGGAATACGGCGATCGACCGCCTGAAACTGCGTGCGGGCATCGGTACAACCGGGAGCCAGCAGTTTTCGCCTTTCATGGCCACTACTACCTACCAGTATGCAACCGGCCGCGATTACCTGGGGATGCTGGGATCTTCGCTCATGGCTTACGGCAACCCCATGCTGGGCTGGCAACAAACCTACAAGCGCAACGTGGGCATGGATGTTTCCCTGTTCAAAGAGCGGGTGCAGATCCGCCTCGACGGTTACCTGGAAACCACCAACGACCTGTTGCTGGATGTGAATATGCCGCCGTCCTCCGGCGTAGCTACCTATAAGGAGAACGCAGGGAAACTGGAGAACCGCGGGCTGGAAGGGAACCTGAACCTGTTTATCATCCGCAGGGAGCGGCAGTCCATTTTCTGGAGCGTGTTTGTGAATGCCATCCATAACCGCAACCGCATCAAGGAGATTTCCAACTCCCTGAAGAAAATGAACGATAACAACGACAAGGTGGATGATAACCTGCAAACCCGGCCGCAACTGCGGTTCGAGGAAGGGGAATCCGTAAATGCGATCTGGGCGGTAAGGTCTGGCGGCATCGATCCCAGCAACGGCCGGGAGCTGTTTTATACCCGCGATGGTAAACTGACTTATGTATGGAGCGCCGCCGATAAAGTAATCGTAGGCGACGCCTTGCCGGATGTAAGCGGCAATATGGGTACCAACCTGAACTGGAAAGGACTGCAGCTGGGCGTTTACATGAGCTATGAAACCGGCGGTAAGATGTATAACCAAACGCTGGCCGACAGGATCGAAAATGCGAGTATCCTGTACAACGTAGATGAACGCGTATTATTCGGCCGGTGGAAAAAGCCCGGTGACCAGACGTATTTCAAAGGACTGGCGGATATCGACGGGCGGACCGTCACAGAAATTACCAATGCCACCACCAGGTTCCTCCAGCGGAATAACTTCATCGAGTTTGAAAGCATATCCCTGGGTTATACACTGCCGGATAAAACAGCTTCGAAATTGCGGATGAAGAACACCCGAATCAGCCTCCAGGCGAACAACCTGTTCCGTTTCTCTTCTATAGAAATCGAACGCGGGCTGGATTATCCTTTTGCGAGGAATTTCACTATCAACATCAATACAACTTTCTAAACCGACATACCATGAACATGAGATTAACTTTCCGGTATGTGCTGCTTTCCGTTCTGCTGGCAGGCAGCGCCGGTTGCAACAAATGGCTGGATGTAAAGCCTAAAACCCAGGTGGGTGAAAAAGACCTGCTGGTAGACGAACAGGGTTTCAAAGACGCGCTGATCGGAACATACACCGATATGGGAGATGAGAAGCTGTACGGGCGCGAATTTACCATGGCGTTGTTGGATGTATTGGCCGCCAATTACGACGTAGCCGCTACATCGCACACCTATAACAAAGCAGGACTGTATGATTACGTGGACGGTACCGTAAAACTGAAGCTGGCGGGGTTCTGGTCGCAGGCCTATAAATGCATCGCGAACCTGAATAACCTGCTCGATAAGATCGATGCGAAGAAGGAAGTATTCAATACCGGCATGTATGAACTTGTTAAAGGCGAAGCGCTGGCACTGCGCGCCTTCCTGCACTTCGACATGCTCCGGGCATTCGGGCCGGTTCCTGCCACAGGGCTCGATAATCCGGCCATCCCTTATGTAACGAAGTTCAATATGCAGGTTCAACCGAAGCTGACTACCAAGCAGGTGGTCGCGAAATGCATGGACGACCTTAAAGCAGCACAGGGACTGCTGGCGATGCATAAAGATGTGGTACTAGGGCATAGCGACATCTTTCTCGCGCATACCCGCAATCACATGAACTATTGGGCTGTAACCGGCCTGATGGCGCGGGTAAGCCTCTATGGTGGCGACAGGCAAAATGCATATGCGTATGCTACGGAAGTGATCGCGGGAGGGAGGTTCCCCTGGATCAGGAACATTGATATCAGCAGCATTTATCCCAACCGCATCTTCTCCTATGAGAACATCTTCGCATTGTATGTATCCAACCTGCAGGATATCAACCTGGTGCATTTCCGGGGCATATCCGCTACAACCGCGGTTTTAACCAATAAGGCCGCCTTTATCAACAACCGGTTCGAGATCAGCAGCGGCGGCAGCACCGATATCCGCTACCTGCACCTCTGGAAAACTGACGGCAGCTCGTCCACCAAGTACCCGGTTAAGTATTGGATGGAAGACCTCCTGGCTTCCAACGGGATTTATATCCGCCGTGTGCCCATCCTGCGGCTGACGGAAATGTATTACATCGCGGCGGAAGCGGCGGGCACCACATTGGAAGGCGTGCGGCTGCTGAACACGGTTCGTGCGAACCGTGGGCTTCAACAGCTTTCGGAAAGCCTGAGCGGCGATCAGTTGCAGACGGAGATCATGAAAGAATACAAAAAGGAGTTTATCCAGGAAGGCCAGCTCTTCTTCTATTATAAGCGTACCAATGCGAAAGTGCTGGAAGGGACCGGGAAACCTGGCAATGATGCCCTGTATGTGCTGCCGTTACCCGACGATGAAGTAGAATTTAACCAAAACTAAAAACTGGCAACATGAAACGAATCCATTATATCTGCCTCCTGTTGCTGCCTGCCGTATTCGCGGCATGCAAGAAAAGCGAGTTGCAATCTTTTTCCGATGATGTGATGATATACTTCTTCAAACCGCGGAATACCCTCACGCCGGATAGCCTCACCTATTCGTTCGCCGTGCGCGATACTGCCCTGCGATACGATACCGTAAGCATCCCGTTGCGAATTATCGGAACGGCCGCGGAGAAGGACCGGGAGGTGCGTTACTCGGTAATTCCTGGAAAATCAGATGCGGACGCGGAAAGCTATGCACTGCTTCCCGCCGTTGTAAAAGCAAATGAATATGCCGCCAACCTGGAGGTAAAAGTGCTGCGCACTCCCGGGCTCAAAACCCGCGAGATGCGGCTGTGGCTCCGGCTCGAAAACTCCGGCGATTTTAAAACCGGTGTGGACGACCAGCTGCAATATCTGGTGAAAATCAACGATTTCCTGTCTATGCCGGCCAGCTGGGCATCCATGGTGTACCAATTCGGTAAATACAGCAACACCAAGTACGATCTCATCATCAAAGCAACCGGCCGTTATGATTATTCCGGCGTACAGTTCACTGAATCCGAACACCTCAAGCAATTATCGATTAACTATCTGATCGCCTGGGAAGAAGCCAACGGACCTCTATTCGACGAGAACGGCGAACGTGTATTTTTCCCCTGATCCATTAAAAGAAAAAGAACATGAAACAATATTTATCAGTTTGCCTTTTCGCCGCACTGGCCATTCTGTCGGGATGCTACAAGGATAAAGGCAACTATGACCTGCACGAAATCAACCAGCTCAGTTTCAAAACAACCTCGCCCGACACCCTGCGCGTCAAGCTGTTCAACCGGCTCGCCGTCAATATGGATGTGGAGCAATCTCAGTCGGCCGATGCCGCCAACCTGGAGTACAGCTGGCGCCTCTTTACCTGGCCCAACGCGGGAGCGGTTATTCCCCTCGGCAAAACGAAGAACCTCGATACCGCGGTTACATTCAATCCCGGCGTTTACAAGCTCGTTTTCGATGCAAAGGATAAAATCAGCGGCATAGTTTCCTTCAAGGAATTCATCGTGGACATTTCCAGCGATCTGAGCGAAGGATGGCTGCTGCTCGAAGATCTGGGCGGTGTGCAGGACCTTTCCCTGGTAACCGGCCTGAAAGATATTTACCGGGATATCTACCTGAAAGGGAACGGCGAGCGGCTTCCATCCGGAAGTCAGCAGGTGCGGATCATCAACACCTTCAGCAATCCGCAGGAAATTGTTGTATTCGGTAATAATAACGGACTGAGAATGAGTTACATCAACTTTCAGCGGCAATTCAATTATGCGGACCTGTTTTTTACCGCCCCTGCGGAGATAGCGCCGGAAGAAGTATACGCCAACAAGTTAGGCGTATCCGGGTTCATCGTGAATAAAGGCAAACTGCATTCGGTAGATTACGCTTACCAGGGCGAAAAGAAATATGGCGCCGCGAAGGAGGGAAACTGGGTAATCTCCCCGCAGGTGTTGCCAATGTTTGCCAGCGATAACACCATGTTGTTCGATACCCGGAATCAGCGCTTCCTCAAGCATACCAATGATAAAATCCAGACATTGGCCAGCGTGGAGGGTTCGCAGTTTGAACTGGATAATGTGGGTAAACAGCTGATTTACGCTGGCAGGAGCCTCAGTGATCACTTCAATTGCCTGATGAAGAACAATAACGATGACTCCCTGTTCATCTACCGGCTCAATCCCGAAGGAACGCTCATCGCGACGGATGTATTTGATGTGCTGGATGCGCCTGGCATGGGGCAGGCCAGTCATTATGCCTCCTCGGAGCTGTACATGCACATGTATTACAGCATTGGCAATAAAATCTACCTCCTGGATATCCCCGCGCAGAAAGCCCGCCTCCTGTATACTTTCCCGGCCGGCGAAACCATTTCCGCCATGCGGCTGAAACAGGCACAGGGGCTCATTTTGTATTGGCCGGATAATAACCGCGTGATGTCAGTCGCCACCTGGAACGGTACCAAGGGCAAATTCTACAAGTTCTCTATCGCCAATACCGGCGATTTTTCCGGTGGAACGTATGATGAAGCCTATGGTGGATTCGGAAAGATTCTCGATCTCTATTATAAATGGAAACAATAATGATGAAACGCATTGCTTTATCCCTGCTCCTCGCGGCTTCGACTACGGCCGCGACGGCGCAGAAGAAGGACAGGACCAACGATCCCTTTTATCCCGAATATGCGAAACTCACCCGCGAGAACGATACCGCGATGAACCGCCTCATGCGCGTCCTGACTGCCAATACGGAACGTATGGAAAAGGATACGGTGTTCAGGAAAGAGCAGTCGAAGGTGCTCTGGCGTATCAACGGTGAACGCAACAAGATCGACAAAGCCTTTGCCGCCGCGCATCCCGGCTCCATGATCAGTTTTGACTACGTGACACGCGGCATCCGTTCCGCCGACCCTGACACCATCGTTGCCGCCGTTGCGAAATTCGACAAGCGGGTGCAGGAAAGCCCCGAGGCTAAGGAACTCCTTGCAGAAGCCGAAAAAATGCGGACTGTAAGCATCGGCAAAATTGCCCCGGACTTCACCCTGCCCGATACGCTGGGGAAATCGGTAGCCCTCAAAGATTTCCGCGGCAAATATGTGCTGCTCGACTTCTGGGCATCCTGGTGCGGCCCCTGCCGCGCGGAAAACCCGCACGTAGTCGCGGCTTTCAATAAGTACAAGGATAAGAACTTTACCATCCTCGCCGTTTCCCTCGACAAAGAAGACGGCCGCGAAGCCTGGATGAAAGCAATCCATCAGGACAACCTCACCTGGACGCATGTGTCCGATCTCCAATACTGGAAGTCGGCCCCGGCAAAGCTCTACTTCGTACGCGGCATCCCGCAAAATTTCCTCATCGGCCCCGACGGAAAGATCCTCGCCAAAAATCTCCGCGGCGACAAACTGGCCGAAACACTCGAAAAATTCCTTCCTAAGGCGAACGCCACCGCCGCCCAACGCAACCGCCGGATGGACTCATTATTCCGCAAAGCCATCGCTGTGGCCAATGCCAACAACCTGGCGGAAGCCAAAACCCACTATGCAGAATTGTTCCAAATGTTCCCGGAAAGCGAGAATGATCCGCACGTAAACGCCTACGACATCGCCCGCGGCATGCTGGCCTATAACATGGTGAAGGAAAACGACCCGGAAGCCTTGAAAATGGCGCGCTCTATGAAAACGGTCTTTGCCGCCCGCCAAATGCACGGCTCCATCGGCCGCGCTTTGCAGGAGAATGGCCGCATAGCCGATGCGGAGGCTATTTTCAAAGAAGGACTGGCGCAAGCCAAACCGGCCGGCGGCAAAATGGATAGCATCTCTTACTACACCTACGCCGTGTATTATGCAGATTTGCTTTACAAAAACAAACGGGCGGCCGAAGCGCTGCCCTTCATCACGGAAGCTGAACAAGGCAAATTCCTGAAAGATGCTGAGAAGGAAATCCTCCTCGCCAACATCCTCATAGAAAATAAGGCATACGACCGCGCATTCCCGCTGCTCGACCGCCTCGTGAAAACCGGCCGCAGCAACGAACAAACCCGGGAGAACTTCAAAAAAGCCTGGAAAGCCACCGGCAAACCTGCGAAGGAGTATGATGCCTACATCGCGCAGCTGACAGACACGCTACGCAACAATACACTGGGTAAGATCGACAAACACGCCGTCAACTACCCGGCCGAGCCTTTCATCCTCAAAAACCTCAACGGCAAAACCGTCAGCCTCGCCAGCCTGAAAGGGAAAGTAGTGTTCCTCGATTTCTGGGCCACCTGGTGCGGCCCCTGCATACAGTCGTTCCCCGCCATGCAGGCCGCGGCCGACAAGTACAAGGGGAAAGTAGAATTCCTGTTCATCGATACCTGGGAAAAAACGAAGTCGCCGGATGAACGGATGGACAAAGTGAAGGCGTTTATCAAGAAGAACAAATACCGCTTCAATGTGCTGATGGACACGCCCATTCCCAATGACGAGAAAAATCAGTACGATGTGGTGCAACGCTATAAAGTAAAGGGCATCCCCGCCAAATTTATTATCGATCAGGAAGGAAATGTCCGTTACGCCTTCAGCGGCTTCAGCGGCAATTTCGATGAAACCCTGACCGAGATAGACCTGTTCCTCGAAAGCCTGTTATAATTCCACGTTTCAATTTGCTGTTAGAAAAGAAAGACCTTGCTGCTGATGCGGCAAGGTCTTTTTGCTTTAGGTATGGGATCATAGGACGGATAGTCATAGGGTAGTAACACACGCTGCGTCTTTCAGCGCTTCTATCTGTGATTCGGATTCGTTCAGCAATTGGCCAAACCGTTCGCCGGCAATAATCCCTGCTTCGTGCAGTTGCCGGTAGTAAGACACCCCTTTCCCCAGGTTCTCCCGGAAAGCTTCCAGCTGCTTCATCATTTTGTCGCCGGTGCATTGCTGCAGCTGCTCGGCCAGGTAAGCGATGTACAACCGCAGTTCGTTGATGAACATATGCGGGCGGTCGGTGCCCGACAGGAGGTTCCCGCGCCCGTAAATATGGTCGCACATCTCCTGCAGCGAAGCTTCGCGGTTAAAGAAAGCGATATTGGGGCCGGGGCATATCGTAACGGCGGATTGGTTTTTAACGAGGGTGGTGTTGTACAGCGCCGCCGCGGAATTGCTCAGTCCCGTGCAAAGGCACTCTTTGTCCAGAACCATCTTCAGCTGCGCCTGGTACTCGTTTCCCGGCAGCTGCGCTTTTTGCAGCTGGTCGATTTTCAGGCGCTGGTATTGAATGGAGGCGGTGCAAATGGGGCGCTCTGTGAATTCGGTGTTGAAAGACAGGTGTTTCTCCGTGCAGGGGCTGCCCGGCTTGCCTTCCCGGAACCGCCGCATGCGCTCTTCTTCGCCGCTGAGGCCTTTGAGATAATGGAAACGTACGCCCATGGGGGAGGAGTGGCTCAGCACCACATCGGTTGCCTTGGCTTTGGCGAGGTGCCCCAGCGTGTCCGCATCAACCGTAGTAGCTTCGGGAACGAGCAGGAACGGGGTGCCCCAGCCGGTCGTCGATAACTGGTAATATTCGCGCAGCATCTGGTGCTCTGCATGGCTGCCGATGCCGCCCTGCGCGGTGATCAGCAGGGGCGGAGCTTCGGCGGGAACAGGGGCGCCCCGTTTGCCGAGCGCGTCGGCATACAGCTGGAACAGCGCGGCCGTGAGGCCGGTTTTGCCGGTGCGGAATTCTTCGAGGATTGGCCCCATCAGCACCCCGTCCGTCGCGAAGGCATGGCCGCCGCAGTTCAGCCCCGATTCGATACGGAACTCACTTACCCAGATGCCTTTCTTGGCCAGGAACTTGCCCTGGATGAGGGCCGACCGGTAATCGCTTACTTTCACGATCACTTTCTTCTGCATGACGCCATTGGCATCCGCATCGAACTGCCGGCATTTTTCCAGGTAACTGTACAGCCTGGGGTTCATACCCGCCGAAAAAACGATGGATGAACCGGTGAGATCGCTGTTGGCGTAACCCCTCAGCGCCGCCACCGCGTCCGACCCGTCTTCGATCGGCTGCCCGTCGGGACCGTAATTATTCTTGTCGGTTTTGGTCATGATGTTGACGTCGATAGCGCCGGGGGTGATGAGGCTCCGCAGCTTGGCTTCGAGGGCGGCGCGCGCGTCGGCGCGGGTGGCGGCGTTGAACTGGTTGTACAGCAGTTTGACGTTGCTGTTGTCGGGCAGCATCTCGAAGTATTTCACGATCTCTGAACCCTTCTCGAACGCCGCCGTCCGCAGTTTTTCGACCTGCTCCTGCACGATGCGGTTTACGAGGTTGAGATAATCGGTGATGCGCCGGGCGCGGTAATCTTCTTCCTTGGAAGAAATCGGTTCGTAAGGCTCGTTGCGCTCGGTGTAATAATGCTTTCGCATCATCTCGATCAGGCGGTCTTCAATGATGGAAATGACGGAACTAATGCCGAAGCGGGCCACTTTAACCGGACTGTCGATCGTGTAGGCCAGCCCCATGACGGGGATGTGAAATTCGTGCACCATATTTTCGGATTGAGTAGGTAGGGCAGCGCGCTGGAAAGTTGGCGTATGCTGCTGAATATTGATTGCCTCGGTTGGCGGTGTAAAGATATTTAAAATAAGGATAAAAATATCCTTATTTAGTATCTTTGCGGAAATAAAAAATGAACATGATCCAGGTGACTAAAATCTTTCGGTTTGAGACGGCGCATGCATTACACGGCTATAACGGCGCCTGCCGGCATGTGCACGGGCATTCGTATCAACTGCATGTGACCGTGAGGGCGGAGGAGCCCGAAAGCTACTTCCCCGCGCCGGGTATCCTGATCGATTTCAAGGACCTGAAACGGATGGTGAACGAAGCGGTGGTGAACCGGCTCGACCATGCCCTGGTGGTTTCGTCTGCCTACCTGCAAGCCAATCCCGACCTGCCTTCGGAAGAAAATGTACTGGTGATGGACGCGGAGCCCTCGGCCGAAAATCTCCTCCTTTTTATCCGCAACGCCCTCCGCCCGCAACTCCCTTCCGGCATTTCCCTCGCCGCCCTGAAACTCTTTGAAACGGCGGATTCGTATGCGGAATGGGTTTTATGATTATTTTGCAGCCAAATCGAACGCCATTATGCTGTCCAAATCTGCGGAATATGCGCTCCGTGCCACCATCTACATCGCGTTGAAAGGCTCGGAAGACAATAAGCTCGGAATAGACGAAATCGCCACGGCGATCGATTCGCCGCAATCCTTCACGGCCAAGATCCTCCAGCTGCTCACCAAAAACAACAACGTTGTCAGCTCCGTGCGCGGCCCCAACGGCGGCTTCTACCTCACTGACGCCGCCCGGAAGCTCCCCGTGCGCGCCGTACTCGAAGCGGTAGGGGAAAACGGCGTCCTCACCAAATGCGTGCTCGGACTGAAAGAATGCTCCGAAACCCGGCCTTGCCCCATGCACGAACAATACCGCACCATCAAAGCCCAGCTCCGGCAGATGTTCGAAAAAACCACCATCCACGACCTCGCCGAAGAAACCCGGAAAGGGAAAATCGTCATCAACAACCGGCTCGTCAAAAAGAAGTGACCCGTCTCCTACAGGTCCTTCTTCTTAAAAATCCGCAACGCCAGCAGCAGCGGCGCCACGATCCAGATCAGCATGCAGCCCACCGCGAAAATGCTGCCCGACGACGATCCCAGGAACTCCTTGAACAAAGCCCCCGAGTATCCCATCAGCACCGCCACATCCAGCTGCAGCAACATCAGTATCCGCGCCAGGTCCACCGGGTTCAGCCCGATCATGGCCACCACGGCCTTATCGATCGGGTATTCGCTGAAGGCGAAAATGAAAGCCATCATCAACCCGTCAAACAGTAACGTAAAGAACAACGATACGATGATCGCCGCGCCGATCCCGCGGGTCTTGTCGCGCGAGAGCACGAAAATCAACAGCCCGATCGACGTGAATACAAACGTCAGCATCACCCCGCACAAAATCAGCACGAAAGACGCGCCCACCGGCAGCAAAATCATCAGCGGAACACCCACGCCCGCCACGAATGCGGCGGAAAGCGATAAGGCCATCCCCGCGTATTCAGACAACAGGATACCCGTCCGCTTCACCGGCTGCGACAACAGCAGCTCGATGAATTCCAGCGAGTTGAAGAAGTAAATGGCGGAAAACAACGTCGTGATCACCGGCACAAAAAGCAAGGTGATGTTCAGCAGGCTCAGCAGCCCCTTGGCGCTGTTGCCGTCGAGCCCCAGCAGGGTGAACGACAGCACCGCCAGCACGAGCGTGTACACAAGTATCGACCTGTTCTTCAGCAGGTCAAGAAATACATATTTGCTTACGGTCAGCATTTTTCAGAATGTTAGCGATGATTTTATTGAGTTTCGTTTCCCCGGTGCGCTCCTGCAGCTGCCCGATGCTCTCGTGGAACATCAGCTGGCCGTCCTGCAGGTAGATGATGTGGCTGGTCAGCCCGTCGAGGTCGCTGAGTACGTGCGAGGTGATCAGTACCAGCTTGCCCCGCGCGCATTCGGCGGCGATCTTGTCTTTCAGCAGCTCGTTGGCCACAGGGTCCAGGCCGGCGGTAGGCTCGTCGAGGATGTAAATGTCGGGGGAGAAGAGGAAGGCAATGCAGGCGCTTACTTTCTGGCGGGTACCGCCCGACAGTGTCCGCATCTTCTTGTGTTTGATCTTGTCCAGCCCGAAACTTACATACAATTCCTCGTCGTACTGCGTATGCTCCTTGCGGATATCTTTGATCATATGCAGCACCTGGTCGATGGTCATATTGTCGGGGTAACGGCCGATCTGCGGCATATACCCGATGTTGGCGCGGTAGGAGGGATGGTTGCGGATGAGCTGCCCGTTGATGGTGATGCTGCCCTTCTCGGGGATAACCAGTCCCAGTATCGATTTGATAAGCGTCGTCTTACCGGATCCGTTGGGGCCGAGGAGCGAAACGGCCTGCCCTTTTTCGAGGGTGAGGCCGATCCCGTCGAGCGCCCGGAACTTGCCGAAGGATTTGGTCAGTTTATCTATCCGGATCATAACTTCCATTTTTTCGTTTTAGGTGAATCATCCCGGAGCTGGTCGGGGATGATGGACGGCATGATTTTCTCCGCCTGGTCGATGATGTTGGTGAGGAAACTCCTGTAGAGGATCATGGTGGAAGGGATTCTTTCGGAAAGAATCGAATAGACACTCACGGGATGGTAGGGCACGTCGCCGG
Organism: uncultured Chitinophaga sp.; assembly: GCF_937874145.1. Lineage (GTDB taxonomy): Bacteria > Bacteroidota > Bacteroidia > Chitinophagales > Chitinophagaceae > Chitinophaga. The sequence goes on from NZ_CALNBI010000044.1 coordinate 32,281, forward strand.
TGCCATCGCGGTTGAGGTCGTAGCCTTCGTATTTGTCCCAGTAGTTATCCCGCCAGGTGTTGAGCATGAGCGTGCCGTTGGTGGCCACGTCGAAGGAATTTTCGGTGAAATTGTTCGTTTCGATGGTGTTCCCCTCGCAGCTGGCCTGCACGCGCATGGCCCAGCCGTTGGCGTTGAAGGTGTTCCGGAGCACGTGTATCCGGTTGCTGCCTTCCATGAATATGCCGATGGTGTTGTGTGCAAAGTTGTTATGCTCGATCCGGCTGTCGGAGATGTCTTTCAGCAGGATGCCGTAAGAAGCGTCTCCCCAGTGCTCGCCGAAGGTATTGCCGGTCATGACCACTTTCTTGGAATACATCACCGCCACGCCGGCGCCGTTGTGCCGGAAAATGTTGCGGCTGTAGCCGTCGTTGTGGGAAAACATGAAGTGCAGCCCGTAGCGGACGTTGTTGGTGGAAATATTCCCGATGATGGCGGAGCCGGTGACGAACTCGAAGTAAATGCCGTCGCGGTGCCCCGAGATCTTGTTGTTCCGGATGAGCAGGGAGTCCGACTTCCAGGCGTGGACGCCGTTGCCGGCCTGCAGCTCGTCGGTAGCCGAGGAACGGATCTCGTTGTTCTCGATCACGCAGAACCTGCTGCCCTGGAGGTAGACGCCGTAGGTGGTGTTTAATACCCTGCAATTACTGACCGTTACGCGGGAAACGTTCTGGAGGCGGATGCCGGCCATGTCGACCATGCTGCTGCGCCCGGTGTTTTGTACGGTAATGCCTTGGATATTGACTTTGTCGGCGGATACGATGAGGATCTGGTATTTGTTTTCCCCGTCGAACACCGGGTAGTTTTCACCGATGATGGTAACGGGGGTGCGCACGACGATCTCGTGCTGTTTGTAGAGCCCTGGCGCCACGAGTATCGTGTCGCCGGGTTGCGCCCTGTCGAGCGCGTGCTGGAGGAGGCTGCCGGGACCGGTGCGGATCACCGCCGCCGAGAGCCCCGCGGGTACGAGGAGGAGAAATAATAATATGGTACGGATGCTGGTCATGGCAGGGATTCCCAGGTGAGCAAATCGAGCCCGAGACTGTCTTGCAGCGCTTTGGCGGCTGCCGCGTCCGCGAAAGCGGGGAGGTTGCCGGCCATGGGGCTCTTGAACGTTTCGTGGTGGAGGTACACCGCTTTGGTGGCGTCCAGCGGCTCGGCAGAATGGCCGGTATAGTCGTTGACGAAGAGCAGGCTGCCGCTGAGTTCGGCCGTGTAGGCTTTCAGGCAGGTGATGTCGTCGAACTTAAACACGCGGCCTTTTTCGTTCACGATCTCGGCGGCGAAACGCTTGTCCATAATGGTCATTTTGCAATGCGCGCAGGCGTCTTTACCATAATTGATCGGTTCATACTTCCTGCCGCAGGCGCTGGCCAGGAAAAGGAGCAGGGTCAGCGCCGGTAGGTACATCTTCATAAACCCATTTTTTTCGCGCGCCGCCATTCGTAGACAGACGCGCCGGTGAGCAATAAGGCAGCCGCCACGAAGAACCATCCGCCCACGTCGGGCTGCGACAGCGCTTCAAAGTTCAGCATTTTCTTGTACCCGATCAGCGGCGGTTGATACGCCATGCCGGGTACTTTGATGGGCGCCGTGGGGTCCAGGTTATGGCCGTAATCGTATTCCCATTTCCAGAAGTCGTACATCGATACCAGGGCGATCAGCAGCAGCAGGCCCGTCCAAATGTAGAAACCGATCCGCCGGTTCAGGAAGAACACCACCAGGCCCAGCGCACAGAAGATTCCCAGCGCGATGGGCATGTAGACGAACTCCTTGAAATCGTTTTTGTGGATGGTTTTCATGCCGATGTAGTGGTTCAGGCCGTTGATGATCTCCACGTCGCCTTTCACGTCGTTGATCCAGATATTCATGGAAATCCCTTCGGGGTACTGCGGCGCGGCGAGGTCGATCCGCCACATGGGCGTGAACCAGAGCGTGATGATGCAGGCGATGGCTGCAAAAATGCTCACTTTCGCGAATGCGCTTAGTTTTCTGTTCATAACTGGTAGTAAAGAAGGCAGCACGTCCCGTAAGACGTACTGCCTCAGGTGTTTAAATTATTTGGCGGTGGTGTCGGCGCCGGCTCCGGGAGCCGTATCACCGATGCCCCATTTCAGCGGCACGTTGCTGCCTTTTGGAGAAACTCTCATGTAACCCTGCATTTCCTGGTGCAGCGCCGAGCAGAAGTCGGTGCAGTAGAAGGGATAGATGCCGGTTTGCTTGGGCGTGAATTTCAGGGTGGCGGTTTCGCCCGGCATGATCAGCAGTTCCGCGGTGGGAGCGTGTTTGATGGCAAAGCCGTGGGGGATGTCCCAGTCCTGTTCCAGGTTGGTGACGTGGAAGTACACATCATCGCCCACCTGGATGCCTTCGATATTGTCAGGAGCAAGGTGGGAACGGATCGCAGTCATATAAACGTGCACTTCGTTGCCTTTGCGCTCCACTCGCGTGGCTTTCTCGCCTGCCGCCACGTAAGGGTGCTTGTTTTTGGCGATGTCAAAGAACTTGACGCTCTGGTCCTTGATCTTCTCTGCCGGGATGGCCTGTGCGTAGTGGGGCTCGCC
>NZ_CALNBI010000045.1 GCF_937874145.1 uncultured Chitinophaga sp.
GGCCGGCGGGAACTATGCACAGCTGATAGAACAGCATTTACAGTCCCCCGCCATGTGGTGCATCCTTCAGCTGCAGGACTGGCTGTCGCTCGACGATTCCATCCCGCACCCCGACAACCCCGACGACGAACGCATCAACGTGCCCTCGGTACAACCCTGGAACTGGGGCTACCGAATCCCCCTCACCCTCGAATCCCTGCTGGAAGCAACATCCCTCCAGACCAGGATGCGCACCCTCATCGAGGAAGCCGGCCGGCTACATCCTTGATTAATAGCGAGAGCAGATGTGATCAAAATCACATCATCTTACCGGTCATTTCAACCCCTTTCATTATGCATAAAAAATGAAACTTTCCGCCGTATATTTAGCCTATGGAATTGACATTATATCCCTTTGAACTCAAATTCCGGCACACTTTCACCATCTCCCGGAAAAGCAAAGACGTGCAGCCCCTTCTCGTGGCAAAGCTCTCCCAGAACGGGTTCAGCGGCCTCGGGGAAACCGCCGACAATTCCTACTACAACATCACCGTTCCCATGCTGATGGACGCCATCAACGCACATCGCACTTTCATCGAAAGCTATACGCTCGACACGCCGGAGGCTTTCTGGGACGAAATGTTCCCCCGTCTCAAAAACAATATGTTCGCGCTCTGCGCCATCGATCTCGCCGCGCACGACCTCTACGCGCAACAGCTCGGGAAGAAACTCTACGAAGTCTGGCACCTCGATCCCGCCGATAATCCCATGACCGACTATACGATCGGCATCGATACCGTGGAACATATGGTCCGCAAGCTGCAGGAATTTCCCTGGCCGATCTATAAAATCAAATTGGGGACGAAAGACGATATCGCCATCATCCGCGAACTGCGGAAACATACCGGCAGCACCTTCCGGGTGGATGCGAATTGCGCCTGGGGTGTGGATGAAACCCTTCGCAACGCGGAGGCTTTCCGCGACCTGGGCGTCGAATTTATCGAGCAGCCCATGCCTGCGGCCGATTGGGATGGCATGAAGAAAGTATTCGAACAATCCGCCCTTCCAATTTTTGCAGACGAAAGCTGCATCGTGGAACAAGACGTAGCCCGCTGCCACGGCTATTTCCATGGCATCAATATAAAACTCACCAAATGCGGCGGGATCACTCCCGCCCGGCGGATGATCCTCGAAGCCAAACAACGCGGCATGAAAGTCATGACCGGCAGCATGAACGAAAGTACCGTCGGCACTTCCGCCGTTGCACACCTGCTTCCATACCTCGATTATGTGGACATGGACGGCCCGCTCCTCCTCGCGGAGGATATCGCCGATGGCGTTCGCATCGAAAATGGCGTGATCCATTACGCGGACCGCAACGGTACGGGCGCTGTGCTCACCCGTACCCGCTAATCCTTCTTCGTCAGATACCCATCCTGTGGCAGCGCCTGTTTCATCCCCGAAAAGGTGAAATTGGGCGTTTCCCGGTCGTTGCGCACCACCATGTAGCCGCCGATAATGCCTTCCTCCCGGATGGAGAAATACACTTTGTTGTTCAGCAGCCACTCATGCGGATAGCATGGCAACTCATACGGCAGGCCGCTTTTCAGGTCGGGCATCATGATAAAATCATAACGCTTCCCCGGGGCAACGATGCCTTTGATGTAACAGAAATCCCTGCGGTTGGGACTATACCGCGGGTCGTTTTCCATCGTCCCGTAAAAGAACATGCCGTTCGTGCTGTCGATTTGCAACAGGTAGCGGAGCGTGCCCAGGGAGGATTTGAAGGAGATACAATATTTGCCGGTCAATGCAGCGGTTTTTTCGTGCATGAGGCGATTGGTTTGCTGACTGTTTGCCTGCAGCGGTTCAGCGCACAGATATAGCACTGCAAGTAAACAAACAGTCGTCCAGGTGTTAGAATGGCGGAACATGGCGACAGATTTGTTTACTTAATAGACACCTGAGCGCACCGAAAGTTGCATGCTAATATATGAGTGGAAATAACAGGATTAGTTGGTGGAAATCAGCCGGGGTCGTTGATTTCGTGCCATTCGGTGGCGAAGAAGACGTAGGCGCTCCTGCGCCCGGTGGCTTCGATCCATTTGCCGGCCAGCCTGGCTATGGGGTTTTCAAAAGCATTTCCCGAAGCCGGGCGTATCAGGAAACAGTCGTCATCCGTTTCCAGGTATACGCCCAGGCTTTCGCTTTTTGTATTTCTTGCGAAGGTGCGCAGCGTGAGCCGGCCCCTGACGGTTTGATGCGGTATGGATTTATCGTCTGACATAAGTTCGTTCTCCTAAAATCTGCCCGGCTCTTTCCTTGACCACCAACACGTTGGTTTCCTTGAATTTGCCGTGAAACTTAGATGCCGAATATACGTGAAATTTCACGGGCGCTGCCAGCGCTTTGGCGTGGATGCCCCGGGCCAGCGGTACCGCACCGCCTTCCGTGACGAATACTTTCTTGGTCGCTTTGCCCGGAAACTTATGTGCCTTGAGCAGCGCTTTGATATTGTCGGGCTCCGCGGCCGCGGGCACCGGCTTCGGCACGGCGAGAAACTGGCCGAGCATCAAACCTTTCGCCTGCAATCCTTCCCGCCGGTTTTCGCGCACTTCCCGCAATTTGGCGGGCACGTTCACCGGCACCAGCGAAGGGTCGCCGAGGAGGTAGAACTGCGATAAGGTCTTGATTTCGTACGGGTCCAGGGTGGGGCCCATCTCGTCGAGGAAACGCTGCCGCGCCTCCAGGAACGCGCGCCCGGTAGACGCGCCGCGGAGCACGTTGATCAGAAAGTATTGCGTGACCAGGTCCGCCAGCCCCTGGCCTTCGGCCGGACCATACGCAATCGTGCTGCTGCCCGCCACCGCTACCGCATGCTGCGACAGGTATTGCGAAGCCAGGCTGGGATATCCCGACGCCGTGATCGCAGGATCATACAGCTGCGCGCCGTAACAGCATTCCGCCGCCACGATCGTGCCTTTCGCGATTTTTTTCTCCAGCCAGCCGGATGTGTGGGCGATGGGATAGCTGCTCCCTTTCTGCCCGTAATAGTTGCCGTCTTCCAGCGCGCCGTGGCAGTTGATGAAGTGCGTCTTCGCTTTCAGCTGCGTGGGGGTCCAGCGGGGGCCTTTGGGGGAGAGATGCAGGTTTTTGATATTGCCGAAGATGTTCTGGCAGCTTTCCTGGGTGGAGAGGCGCCAGTCGTACACACTGATGCTGAGGTAATTCAGGTAGTCTTTCTGGTTGCCGGGCTTGCTGGCGATCGCATCGCGGACGAGCGACCGGAAGTACTTCGGGTCTTTCCCGCCGGGGAGGTCGGGCAGCCGGCCCACTACGCGGGTGGGGCTCACGAATTTGCCGGGGTCTTCCGACCAGGCCTTGTCGCAGGCGTATGGCAGATCGCTGGGCACGATGGCGTCTTCGTCGTCCGTACTGTGAATGAGATTTTTCAGCGGCTGGAAGGGGACGACGTCCTGCGCGCCGGCAATAAGGATGTAATCCGGCTGGAAGTGCTTGTACACCCCGTCGATGGCGCGCTTGTTCTGACGCGCGTCCGC
>NZ_CALNBI010000046.1 GCF_937874145.1 uncultured Chitinophaga sp.
CACGTCCTGGCCTATCTGGAAGGTAGTTTTGCCCGCGCGGCCTTTTTTGGTGGTGATAATCACCACGCCGGCAGACGCCTGGGAACCGTAGATCGCTGAAGCAGAAGCACCTTTGAGGATCTCCACGTTCTCGATATCGTTGGGGTTGAGGTCGGCGATACGGGAGGCGGCGTTATCCTGGCCGGAAGTGGCGCTGGTGCCGCCGCTGGCTGCCGAAACGACGTTTACGCCCGTGGAAGTCGCGCGGTTGGAAACGATAATGCCATCGATCACGAACAGCGGCTGGATCGTACCATAAATAGACGATACGCCGCGCAGTTTAATGGATAGGCCGCCGCCGGGCGCGCCGGAATTGGCTACGATATTGGCGCCGGTGATCTTGCCGCTCAGCGCCGCGTCAAAGGTTTGCGCGGGCGCGGCGCCGGCCAGTTCCTTGGCGGAAATGGTGGCCACCGAGTTGGCGGCGTTCCTTCTTTTTACCGTAGTGGCCAGGCCCGTCACGATCACTTCATCCAGTTTGGCGATGTCATCTTCCAGCACCACCTGCAGCGGAGCGGAAGGGTCCGCGATAACGGTGGCGGATTTGTAACCCGTAAAATTGATGGTGAGTTTGGTGCCGGGCGCCACATCGATTTCGAACCGGCCTTCGGTGTTGGTAACGGCGCCGGTACGCCCTTTCTGCACGGCAATGCTGGCTCCCGGGAGCGGATTTCCGGCCACATCCGTGACCCTTCCCTTAACGGTTTGATTTTGTGCTTGCATAACAAGCGGAAGTAACAGGCATAAGAGTGATAGGATGCCTTTGAGCTTTTTTCTCATTTGCGTTTTTTTTGATTGAAGCGATGAATCGTGTACCAGCGTATGGTATGTGTGATTGCATTATTTATCAGGAAGCATGGTCCTTTCGAATTGGCTGATATTTTATCCTTCAGGGTCAGATTAGATGTAAATGTAATCTCTGCCCCGCCTACAGGAATTTGAACGGTATTCGAGTTGCGCGATGTGCTGACTGAAGCGGCGGATTTCATGGCTGAAGGGAACGGAAGGAAGGACGAGGACAGAACCGCCATCGCTTCAGCGGTGAAAACGACGGGTTTGCGTTAATAAAACATCGTTTTGTGGGATGAACGGTAGATCAGAAGTCTGATTTTCATAGTATTTTAACTTTGATTCACAGGATATTGACAATGTTCGATAAATGGGCGGCAGGTTAGTATTTTACGATCATCACGTCTACAAACTGATCTATGAAAAAAATAATTCTTCTTGCACTCCTGCTGACCGGGAGCAAAGCATGGGCACAGCCGGAGATCAAACCGGTAGGAGCGCTGCCGTCGGCCGCGCAGGTGAAATGGCAGCAGCTGGAATATTACATGTTCATCCACTTCGGCCCGAATACCTTTACGGATAAGGAGTGGGGGCATGGGGATGAGGATCCCAAAGTCTTCAACCCCTCCGAACTGGACGCGCGCCAGTGGGCCCGCACGGCGAAGCTGGCGGGAATGAAAGGGATTATTATTACGGCGAAGCACCACGACGGGTTCTGCCTCTGGCCGAGTGAATACAGCAAGCACACCGTGCGCGAGAGCGCCTGGAAAAACGGGAAAGGCGATGTGCTGGCGGAACTGTCGGCCGCCTGCCGCGAATACGGCCTGCTGTTCGGCGTGTACCTTTCGCCGTGGGACCGTAACCACCCCGCTTACGGTACACCGGAATACAACCAGGTGTTCGCCAACCAGTTGCGGGAAGTGCATACCAAATACGGTGAGGTGTTCGAACAGTGGTTCGACGGTGCCAACGGCGAAGGCCCCAATGGCAAAAAACAGGTGTACGACTGGGACCTCTTCGAGGCCCCGGCTGCCGCTGGATCGGTAACGAGGAAGGATATGCGGGCACCACCAACTGGAGCACCCTCAACCGTGCGGACTTCAAGCCGGGCATGGGCGGCATCACGCAGATACTGAATAAAGGGCAGGAAGACGGCACGCATTGGGTGCCCGGCGAAGCCGACGTGTCTATCCGGCCGGGATGGTTCTACAGCGCGTCCACCGACAACAAGGTGAAAACGCTGCCCCACCTGCTGGATATCTACTACGGATCCGTTGGCCGCAATGCCAACCTGCTGCTGAATATTCCGGTAGACCGCCGCGGCCGCATCCATGCCACCGACTCCACGCGCCTGATGGAGCTGCGCCGCGCGCTGGATGAGGATTTCAAGCTGAACCTGGCCCGCAAGGCGCGGATCGCGGCTACGAATACCCGCAAGGACAACAGCATGACCAGCGCGGTATACCTGACCGACGGCAACTATAATACATATTGGGCTACGGAAGAAGGCAAAACCACGGGCGACATCACCCTGAGCTACGCCAGCCCGGTGACTTTCAACCGAATCTCGGTGCAGGAGTTCATTCCCCTGGGCCAGCGGGTACGGTCGTTTACGGTGAGCGTGCTGGAAGGGAAGGAGTGGAAAGAGATCGCGCGGGAAACGACCGTCGGCTACAAGCGCATTTTGCGCCTGCCGATGACCACGGCCAAAAGCATCCGCGTGAGCATCCTCGACGCCAAGGCGAGCCCCGTGATCAGCGAGGTGGCCCTGTACAGGGCGCCGGAGCTCATCGCCGACCCGATCATTACGCGGGATAAGGCGGGCATGGTGAGCATCAAAACGGAGTCGCCCGACCCGGTGATCCACTACACGACCGACGGTTCGGCGCCTACCACGGCGTCGCCGAAATACGACAAGCCTTTCGCTTTCCCGAACGCCGGTTCCGTTTCGGCCCGCGCTTTCGTGGACAAAGGCAAGAAGGCCAGCGCTTCCGTTATTCAGCGGCTGGGTATTGCGCCCGCCGGCTGGAAGGTGCTGACGCCGGGCGCCGAAGCGGCGATCGACGCTTCGCCCCGCGCCTGGACCACTAAGGAGAACGCCTATCCGGCCGAGCTGGTGGTGGACCTGGGCAAGGAGCAGAAGGTGAACGCGCTGGGCTATGTGCCGAACCCCCGTGGCGGCATCGTGTACCAATACGCCGTGTACCTGAGCGCCGACGGGAAGGATTGGGGCAAGGCCGTAGCGGAAGGGACGTTCGACAACGTGCAGAATAATCCGATTGAACAATACATAAGTATCTCATCAACAACAACTTGCAGATTCATCAAGTTTGTGGCCCTGGCGCCTGCGAGCGCGCAGGACACCCGGGTATCGGTGGCGGAGCTGGTGGTGTACTAACAGCACTGCCGGACGGCGCGGAAATTGGAAGGGAAACGCAGGCCTGGCCTGCGTTTCCCTTCTTGTTTTCAGGTCAAAAAAAAATCGGTTGCATAATTAAATATGTTATAACTTTGCATTTACTTTAAAACTAAAGACACTTTTTTATCACAATTTAACGTCGAACTGAAGTTGGAATATATCGCAACCCATACCAACGTTTTTGCTTTTCACCCTTCTCTTGAAGAGGGTGTTCATGCTATTGGGTTTCCTGTCTTTAGATATCTCTCCCGACGACCACGCATTTGATAGCGGCCACCCTGGTCATATAACCCATCCATGACTTCCGTCGTGGGCCTGTCCCGGCAATGGGATTACCAATTCAATTTATTGCATCACAATTTTCAATTGTAAAAAGTTGGAAAATAAAGATATCATCGTTCGGGCAGCTACTGCCGACGATAAGCATTATGCTACCACCATCACCGACGAGATGGAAGCTTCTGCTAAAGCACGTGGAACCGGCATTGCCAAACGTTCCCCCGAGTACGTGCAGCTGAAAATGGACGAAGGAAAGGCCGTGATCGCGCTTACCACATCGGGAGAATGGGTTGGTTTTTGTTATATCGAAGCCTGGGGGCACGATAAGTTCGTGGCCAACTCCGGCCTGATCGTCAACCCCGCCTTCCGGGGCCATGGCGTGGCGAAAGCTATTAAGGAGAAGATTTTCGAGCTGTCGCGCACCAAATACCCCGACGCAAAGATCTTCGGCCTCACCACCGGCCTGGCCGTGATGAAGATCAACTCCGACCTGGGCTATGAACCGGTAACTTATTCCGAGCTCACCGACGACGAGGAGTTCTGGAAAGGCTGCCGCAGCTGCGTGAATTACGATGTGCTCATGTCCAAAAACCGGAAAAACTGCCTCTGCACCGCCATGCTGTACGATCCGGTGGAAAAAGCGAAGGAGATCGAGGAAAGAGCCGCCAAGCTGCTGGCCGCCAAACAACCGCAGCCCGCTGCTGCCGCTGCTGCTGCAGTAGCCGTGGTGCCCGCTACCCGGAAACGGAAATTTAAAGGAAACTTTTCCCTCTTCGAGCGGTGGATGCGGTATAAAAAATACATATTGCTGAAAGCCGCCCGCAAATCCGGCAGCGGCGGAGCAGGCGCCTCCCGGAAAAGGTTCTTTCTTTTCAGCTGGCTGTAATCATTCAGAAACTATTTACGAATTACCAAATACAAGCAAAAAATTACCATGAGAAAAGTTGTACTGGGTTTCAGCGGAGGACTTGATACATCGTACTGCGTTAAATACCTGTCCGAAGAAAAAGGTTATGAAGTGCATTCCGTGATCGTGAATACGGGCGGTTTTACTGCGGAAGAATTGCAGGAGATCGAGAAACGCGCCTACAGTCTGGGTGTGAAAAGTCACAAGACCGTAGATGCGGTTCGCTCTTATTACGATAAAGTGATCCGCTACCTGGTATTTGGTAACGTACTGAAAAACAACACCTACCCCCTCAGCGTAAGCGCCGAGCGCATGAGCCAGGCCCTCGCCATCGCCGAATACGTGAAGGAAGTAGGGGCCGACGCCGTGGCGCATGGTTCCACCGGCGCGGGCAACGACCAGGTCCGCTTCGACATGATCTTCCACATCATGATCCCCGGCGTGGAAATCATCACTCCCATCCGCGACCTCAAACTGAGCCGCGAAGAGGAGATCGCTTACCTGCAGGCCAAAGGCGTGGAAATGAACTTCGCCAAAGCGATGTACTCCATCAACAAGGGCATCTGGGGTACTTCCGTAGGCGGTAAGGAAACGCTGACTTCCAACGGCATGCTGCCCGAAGAAGCCTGGCCCACCCAACTCACCAAAAACGATCCCGAGCAGGTCGTGCTTTCTTTCGAGAAGGGCGAGCTGACCGGCGTCAACGATAAAAAATTCGATCACCCGACCGACGCGATCGTGTACCTGCAAACGCTGGCCGGCGGTTTCGCCATCGGCCGCGACATCCACGTGGGCGACACCATCATCGGCATCAAAGGCCGCGTAGGCTTCGAAGCCGCCGCGCCCATGGTGATCCTCAAAGCACACCACGCCCTGGAAAAGCATGTGCTTTCCAAATGGCAGCTCACCTGGAAAGACCAGCTGGCTACCTTCTACGGCAACTGGATGCACGAAGGCCAGATCCTCGACCCCGTGATGCGCGACATCGAAGCGTACCTGCAGCACAGCCAGGAAAACGTAACCGGCAAGGTGTTTGTGAACCTGATGCCGTACCGTTTCCAGGTAACCGGCATCGAGTCGGCCTACGACCTGATGAGCAGCAAATTCGGCAAGTACGGTGAAATGAACAGCGGCTGGAGCGGAGACGATGTGAGAGGCTTCAGTAAGATTTTCGGAAACCAGACCATGATCTGGAACCAGGTTAACGAATCCAACAAAAAATAAAGGCATGAAAACGAGAAAGGCAGGCATTATCGGCGGGGCGGGATATACAGGCGGCGAGGCCATCAGGCTGCTGCTGAACCACCCCGATGTGGAACTGGCGTTTGTTCATTCCCGCAGCAATGCGGGCAATCCGCTCCATGCCGTCCACGGTGACCTCCTCGGCGAAACGGACCTCCTGTTTTCCGGCGAGATCGATAACACCGTAGACGTGATTTTCCTTTGCCTCGGCCACGGCGAATCCAAAAAGTTCCTGGAACAGAACGATATCGCCGCCTCCGTGAAAGTGGTGGACCTCAGCCAGGATTTCAGGCTGGGCGAAACGGTGAAAGACCGCACGTTCGTGTACGGCCTTCCCGAAGCCAACCGCGATGCCATCAGGCAGGCAT
>NZ_CALNBI010000047.1 GCF_937874145.1 uncultured Chitinophaga sp.
GGAAAACCGCCGGCGAAAATATCAGCAAAGCCAAAAGCTGGGACCCGCTGGTGATCGCGCCGGCGGATGCGCCTGTCAATGCCCGTTCCGGGATTGTGGTGCTGAAAGGAAACCTTTGCGAGAACGGCAGCATCATCAAACCGTCCGCGGCCAGTCCGCATTTGATGCAACATACCGGCAAAGCAGTCGTTTTTAGTGATATTGAAGATTATAAACGCCGCATCAACGATCCCGGGCTGGAGGTGGATGCGGACAGCGTGCTGGTGCTGAAGAACGCCGGCCCGAAAGGATATCCCGGTATGCCGGAAGTAGGCAACCTCGGGCTGCCGGCCAAACTGTTGCAGCAAGGTGTCACGGATATGGTCCGTATTTCGGACGGGCGGATGAGCGGAACGGGCTTTGGAACCGTAGTGCTGCACGTATCGCCGGAAGCGGCAGAAAACGGAACTTTCTCCCTGATCGAAACGGGGGATATGATCGAGCTGGATGTGAACAACCGCTTACTCAACCTGCACGTTTCTGAAGCGGAACTGGCGGAAAGAAGAAAGCGGCAAACGCCATTCAAAAGCCCCTACACCCGCGGTTACACCCGGCTTTTCGTCGAGCACGTGGAGCAGGCCTGCCAGGGAGCAGATTTCGATTTCCTGAAAGGCGGCTCAGGCAGCGAAGTAACGCGCGACTCCCATTAATCACCCATCTTACGAATCAGAACGAACATGGATTTTCTCAATAAAACGGCTATTGTAACCGGCGCCGGATGCGGCATCGGCTTTGAAATGTGCAGGCAACTGGCTTTGCAGGGCGCCACGGTTTTCCTGAACGATGTGGATGCCTCGCTTTGTAAAAGTGCGGCGGACAACATCGTGGCGGAAGGCGGGAAATGCATTCCCCTGGCCGGCAACAGCAGCGATGAACGCTTCGTCACCGATATGATCGCCGTTGCCGTAGCGCAAACCGGCCGGCTGGATATCGCCATCGCCAACGCGGGGATCACCCTTTTCGGCGAATTCCTGACTTACCCGGCGGAGTCCCTTTTCAAAGTATTGCAGTTGAATATCGGCGGTTCCTTTTTCCTGGCGCAGGCCGCGTGCCGGCAAATGAAGCACCAGGGCACAGGGGGCGCGTTGCTGTTCACGTCGTCCGTAACGGGGCACCAGGCGCATAAAGACCTCGCCGCCTATTCCATGACCAAAGCCGCGCTGGAGATGCTGGCGAAGAACCTCGTGGTGGAAGTTTCCCGCTACGGCATCCGTGTCAACACCGTAGCGCCCGGGGCAACCGCCACCGAGCGCACCCTGAACGATCCGGAGTATGCCACCGTCTGGTCGCGCATCACTCCGATGGGCCGCCCCGCTACCGTGAGCGATATCGCCGACGCGGCGCTGTTCCTCGTTTCCGACAAAGCGAAGCACATTACCGGCCAGAGCCTGGTGGTAGATGGCGGGTGGACGGCCACCAGCCCTTCCCCGTTCTAAGTCAATATACCGGGAAACAGGTAGAAAAGGGTTGAGATGGAATGACTATTTTGAAACAGCATAATTATTCATCCGTAGAATCACGTTTATGAAAATGAAGATCCTCGCCCTGGCGCTCCCCGTCGCCCTGCTGGTGGCCTGCCAGCAAAGCAGCCAGCCTGCACAATCTCCCCAATCGCCCATTAAAAAAGGGATGGTGAAAGTTTCCATCCTGTACCCCAATGGGGAAGGCAAGCATTTCGATATGGATTATTACGTGAAAACGCATATGCCGCTGGTGGCTACGCTGTTCGGCGATTCGCTGAAAGCACTGTCCATCGACAAAGGCATCGGCAGCGGCCGCCCTGGCCCGATGCCCTACCTCGCGATTGGTCACTTGTATTTCGAACGCCTGTCGGCATATGAGGGAGCCCTGGCGCCTTATACCGACACGATCCGGAAAGATATCATGAAGTACACGAACATCGCACCTGTGATTCAGATCAGCGAGGTGCTGGAGTAAAGTGGAGAGGCTTATTGCCGGAGGATCTTTTCCATGGCTTTTCCTTTGGCCAGCTCATCGATGAGCTTGTCGAGGTAACGGACCTGCTGCATCAGTTTGTCTTCTATATCTTCCACGCGGTAGCCGCAGATAACGCCCGTTATTTTGGATGCGTTGGGATGGATTTGCGGAGCTTCCGCAAAGAAGGTCTCAATGTTGGTTTTATTGTCGAGCTGCCGCTGCAGGGACTTTTGATCGTACCCCGTCAACCAGCGGATGATTTCATCCACTTCTTCCTTCGTGCGTCCTTTTTTCTCTGCTTTTTGGATGTAATGCGGGTAAACGCCAGCGAAAGACATCTTGTATACGCGCTCGATATTGCTTTTCATAAGATGGATTTTTAGCGGTTAGCCAAATAAATGCCAGTATTAAATTACAAAAAAAGACAAACCGGCAATGGCCGGTTTGTCTTTTTTATTTGGAAGAATGTGGTGTGTTATTCGAAGAAGTCGAGTTCTGCGATGGTAATCGATTTGCTGCCGGCGGCGGCTTCCGTCGCTTCGATCTTTACATAACGTGCGTTAACCGGCTGCTGGAAATAATGGTAGCGGGTCATGGGGTCATTGATAAGGTTGCCGAATTCGAAGGCGTCTGCGGGTTGCCATTGTTGGCCGTCCGTGCTGAACAGCAGTTTCCCTTTGGCCATCTTGCCTTCCGCGTTAACGGTTTGCGGAGTGTAGGAGAATCCTTTCAGCGAATGGTTGGCGCCCAGGTCGATGGTGATGCTGTGCGGACCACTGTCGGACGAATGCCAGAAGGTTTTGGCATTGGCATCGAATGCCGCGGTGGCTGCGCGTTTGGCGCGTTCGCTGCTGGCGGAAACAAGTTTCCAGTTTTGCTTGGCGATGCCGATGGCTTGTTTGGTCACTTCTCCTTTATCCGCACCACTGACAGCCATTGCTTTCACTTCGCCGGAAGCGAGGCGGAAGGGACCATTGTATTTGACGTCGGGAGTACCTTCGGTAGTAGTGTAGTAAATGTCAAACTGGGAGGAAAGATTTTTGGTAGCGTTTTCACCGTGGGGCTTCCAGTTGAATTCAGGTTGCAATGGTTCGATGCTCACCATGCCATCGGCCGACCGGAGGATCTGCAACTGGGGCGGGCGGCTTTTGTAATAATGTGCGGACACATGGCTGATGGCCGGCGCCATCCGCGCTCCCAGGATACGCACCCGGAAGCGGCTCGCCGTTACATCAGGGAAGCGCAGGATGCGTTTGTAACCAATGTTGGCGGCATGGGCGATTTCTTTCCAGCTGCCATCTATCCAGGCGTCTACTGCGTGATGTTCCACGCGCTCGCTGTGCGTAGAAATGGCTTCCTGGAGTACGATGCGGTTGATGGTGACAGCCTTGGGCGTAGTGATCTCAAAGTTGCCGGTGATATCGCTGAAAGTAAATGCGGTAGCGGGGCTGCCATCGAGGATGGCTTTATTCCCTTTCGCGCCGGCGAACAGGTTTTTGCCGTAAGTGGCTTTGATCCTGCGGCCGGTTTCCATCAAAACGGTGGAATCGGCGGGAGAGAAGCGGCCTTCGCGGTTGGGAGGGATGTTCAGGAGGAAAGTGGAGTTGCCGCCCACGGAGCGCTCGTAAATATCGAATACATCGTCGGCGCTGCGCACTTTCTGCCGGGTATCGTCGCGATAAAACCAGCCTTCACGGATGGAGGTGTTGGTCTCGGCCTGTTGGTAGTGAAGGTATTTGCCACTGTACAACTTATCACGCTGCCCGAGGGAATCAGCTTCCATGTCGGGGAAGTTGGTGGCGGTGGCAGGATTGTCGTTGTAAGGGATGACGTTCCATTCTTCCGCCCGCGTTCTGCCGGATTCGTTGCCGCACCAGCGCACATCTTCCTTCCCGAAGATCACCGCTTTCGGCGCAAGGGTGTGGATGAGCTTTTTCCAGGCGGCGTAATTGTATTTTTGGCCGCCTTTGGTTTTGGGATGGGCGCCGTCGAACCACACTTCGTGCACGGGACCGTATTCGGTCAGCAATTCGAAGAGCTGGTTGAGGAAATACTCGTTATAATCGTCCACCTCGAACTTGAAGGTGGTTTTATTGGCGAAGGGCCTCCCCGGCACGGCGCGGGGGATGGTCCGTGGCGTGTACTTGCTGAGGTTGCCGTACAGTCCTTCCGCGTTTTCGATCTGGAACAAATCTGCCGGGGAAAGGTAAATGCCGAGTTTCAGGCCGTGCTTTTTCAGGGAAGCGGAAAGGTCGCGCAGGATGTCGCCTTTGCCGTTTCGG
>NZ_CALNBI010000048.1 GCF_937874145.1 uncultured Chitinophaga sp.
TGCAAGTCACGAAATTGTTCAATGACAGCTCCCTGGCGCGCATTCTTACGATGGTCCAGGAGGCTACCACGCGGAAAGCGAAGACGGAACAGTTTATCCGCAAGTTCGCGCGGGTTTACACGCCCATCGTGGTTTTCCTAGCCATAGGCATCACGCTCTTGCCGTATTTCTTCGTCGATAATTATGTATTCAACGACTGGCTGTACCGGGCTTTGATCTTCCTGGTGATTTCGTGCCCCTGTGCGCTGGTGATCTCCATACCGCTCGGCTACTTCGGTGGTATCGGCGCCGCTTCCCGTAAGGGTATTCTGTTCAAGGGCTCCAACTACCTCGACCTCATTACCAAAGTGAACCGCGTGGTGATGGATAAGACCGGAACGCTGACGAAGGGTGTTTTCCGGGTGCAGGAAGTCCGCAGCTTCGACCTGCCGGAAGGAACCTGGCTGCCGCTGGCCGCTGCGCTGGAAAGCAAATCAACCCATCCCATTGCGGCCGCGGTTGTGGAGCACGCCGGAATGGACGCTGACGGCCAGACCGTGGATGCGCTGGAGGAAATCAGCGGACATGGTCTGAAGGGTACGATCGGTGGGAAGATGGTCGCAGCAGGAAATGGAAAGTTCATGCAGAAGTTAGGGATCCCCATTCCGCCGGAAGCGACAGCGATCACCGATACCGTTGTAATGGTAGGCGTCGATGGAAAGTTTGCCGGATATATCACCATTGCCGACGAGCTGAAGGAAGATGCGCAGGAGGCCGTGCAGGCATTGCACGAAATGAATGTTCAGACAACCATGCTCAGCGGCGACAAGCAGGCCGTAGTTGATAAAGTGGCCGCAGTCCTCAAAATTGACCGCGCTTTCGGCGACCTTTTGCCGGAAAACAAGGTGGAGAAAGTGGAGCAAATCAAAAAGGAGCCCGGCGCCGTTATCGCGTTCGTGGGCGATGGCATCAACGATGCTCCCGTTCTCGCGCTCAGCGACGTGGGAATTGCCATGGGTGGACTGGGTAGCGACGCAGCCATCGAAACGGCGGACGTGGTGATCCAAACCGATCAGCCTTCCCGCATCCCCATCGCCATGAAGATCGGCCGCGCCACGAACCGCGTGGTTTGGCAAAATATTGCCCTGGCGTTTGGGGTGAAGGCTATCGTGCTGATTCTCGGTGCTGGTGGATTAGCCACTATGTGGGAGGCGGTTTTCGCAGATGTAGGTGTGGCACTGCTGGCGATTCTGAACGCCGTTCGTATTCAGAGGATGAAATTCTAATACAAAACAAGCGAAACCTTAACGGATTTCGCCTGTTTTGCCCCAAAATGCCCAAAACCTACATTCTCGCCTTCAATCAATTAATGCCCACAATTTCACTTTCAACAAAACGCCGAACAATTCAACTATTACGATCAACCTGCCACCTTTGCCGACCGAAGTTTGGCCAAAAATCCCGGCAGAATGGTCGAGAAGTAATACCTTAAACTCTTCCAACAGGAATATCTCTGCCGTATTCCATGAACGGATGAAGATGCGAATAATCTATTGTATTGCATATTTCCCCTGGCCCGGCGCCACTTTGGGTAAATATTTCAAGATAATTTCAGTAATCTGGAAGCTCCTTCAGGCATTTGCTACCATAACATATAATTTAAACAGCCGCGCTAACTCGCCCGGCTGCGCTTATGAATTTTGAGCATTGCGTTTCCTTTTCAACCATTCTAATAAACGGTTAAGCTTATACGCGCGCGTAGCGCTCTTGTCTACCCGCGCCTCCGCAACTTCCTGTTGAACTCGCTTGATATCCGCCACATCAACTTTTATCTTTACTTTTGAAGCACAAATAACATTATAATGCGCCTTATTAACTTTCAATGATGGTAGTATTTATTAAAAACATGGTTTGCGACCGCTGCATCATGGTCGTTCGCCAGCTGCTCGAAGAAACCGAAATCCCATTTGAAGACATCCAACTGGGAGAAGTAACCATTTCCGCTCCGGTCGCTGAAGAAAAATTGCCGGTTTTGAAGGCCCGGCTTCAGCAACTGGGGTTCGAGCTGCTGGATGATAAAAAAAGTACCACGGTCGAAAGAGTAAAAAATATCGTAATACAACTGATTCACAGCGTGGACGAAGTAGAGCTATCCCAGAAACTCTCCGTCTTCCTCCAGGAAAAAACGGGGATGGAATACACCCAGCTCTCAAACCTCTTTTCTACGGTTGAAGGCACGACAATTGAAAAATACGTAATCCTCCAGCGCATCGAGAGAGCCAAGGAATTGCTTACCTACAACGAGCTCTCGGTAGGCGAAATAGCGGAAAAACTCGGCTACAGCAGTATCCAGTACCTTTCCCAGCAATTCAAAAAAGTTACCGGCCTTACCACGTCGCAGTTCAAACAGTCCCAGGAAAACCAACGGAAACCGCTGGATAAAGTAAAATCCTGATAATTTTATAATCGTTCGCCAAAATTATATAACAGTTCTTCCTGAACCTTGCCTCACCTTTGCATAAGTTCAAATATTTGGCTTTATGCATAGCACATACAAAATTTTCATAAAGGGTATGGTCTGCGAAAGGTGTATTCACTCCATCCGCCAGGTTTTGCGGGAGTTGAATATCCCTGTCACTAACATCAGTTTGGGAGAAATCACCACGGTATCCGCATTGTCCGCTCCCGATATTGCCGCCCTCAGCGAAAAATTGGCCCCACTGGGATTTTCGCTTCTGGAAGACAAGAAAACCAAGCTAGCGCGAGACATCAAGAAGATCGTGGAACAGGTGTACTCCGGATCCTATGATTTCCCCGCGAAGTTCAAATTCTCTGAGACGCTCGCGAAAAAACTGAATAAGGAATTTACCACGCTCAGCTCCATCTTTTCAGAGGTGGAAGGAATAACCCTGGAGAAATACATTATAGAATTTCGTATTGAGAAAATCAAGGAATTCCTCGTGTATACCGACGATTCCCTCACAAATATTGCCTACAATCTCGGGTTCAGCAGCATAGGCCATCTGTCCCGGCAGTTCAAAGCGAATACAGGGTTGCCCCCTTCTCACTTCCAGAAAATTCGGCAAAATAAGCAGTCGCTTTCTGGCAAAGGCAAGCCAGCCAACTGAGGAATTATATACAAATCTCCGGATATAGTGTAATAACCGCCCCGGTCTTCTGGCGTAATTTTGTTGAAAATCAGGAAAATGTCAACAACGATAACAGCAAGACCAGTGGCTACCTCCGATAGAAAAAGCGCCGGAACGATAAAGGAAACCTTTCCCGTCCTGGAAATGACGTGCGCGGCTTGCGCCATCAGTGTGGAATCCATGCTTAAATCCGTACCTGGCGTACAGGATGCCGGCGTAAATTTCGCCAACCAATCTGCCTGGGTGCAATATGGAAAGGGTGCAGTTACCCACGAAGAACTTCAAAGCGCAGTTCGCGCAATCGGATACGACCTCGTTATTGATCTCGAAAATCAGGACGAAGTAAAGGAAGAAGCCCAGCAACGCCACTACCGGGAAGTAAAACAACGTACAATATGGTCATCCATCCTGTCGTTGCCCATCGTAATTATCGGCATGTTCTTCATGGATATGCCCTACGGCAACTG
>NZ_CALNBI010000049.1 GCF_937874145.1 uncultured Chitinophaga sp.
GCACCTCGCCGCTCATCGTTATCGACGGCATGCCCGGCGGTGATCTCCGCAATATTATGCAACAGGATATCGCCTCCTATTCCGTCCTCAAAGACGCCGCCGCCGCCGCTATCTACGGCTCCCGCGGCGCCAACGGCGTTATTCTCGTCGAAACCAAAAAAGGCAGAAGCGGCCGTGTATCGCTCACTTACGACAGCTATATTGAACATGATGCCATTGCCGCGAAACCCGACATCCTTTCCGCCGGGGAGTATCTTTCCCACAACCGCGGCACCGACCAGGGAGCGCGCACCAACTGGTACAACGAACTGCTCAATACCGGCAACATCGGTACCAACCAGTTCATCACCGTAACCGGCGGTAACGAAAATACCGTGTTCCGCCTGTCGGGCAACTACCGCACCAAACAAGGGATCGACATCGCGTCCGACCGCGAAGAATATGGTTACCGCGCTAATTTCCAGCAGAAAGCCCTGGACGGCCGGCTGGAATTTTCCGGCAATGTTTCCCAGCGTTTCGCAAAAGAAGAATACACCAACTACGGCGCTTTCAACCAGGCGGCCAAACTGAACCCCACCATTCCTATTATGGATCCGGACGAACCCACGAAGTACAACTTCCTCGCCGGGTTCGACACTTACAACCCGGTTGCCGACCTGCTCACGCGCGAGAACGGTGCGGATATCAATTATTCCATCGTGGACATCAACGCGAAATTCCACATCCTGAAAAATTTCAATACGGAACTAAAACTGGCCCGCCAGGGACAGGATAAGCTCCGCAGGGAATACTACAACTCCAAAGCGCCGGAATCCATTTCCAACAACCGTACCGGCAGGGCCAGGCTGCAAACCGAAAAATGGACGGATTACACCCTCGAATGGCTGGGCAATTACAACACCCGGATCGGGAAACATGATATCAGCGCGATGGGCGGCTATTCGTACCAGGAATTCAACTACCAGCAATTCAATGCGGAAAACATGAATTTCCCGAGCGACGCTTTTGGTTACAACAACCTGGGCGCGGGCCTCTGGAACCTGGAAGCAGGTCGCCTCGGTATGGGATCCGGCAAGGAAAAAGAACAACTGATCGCATTTCTCGGCCGTATCAATTATAACTTCGACGATACCTACTTCCTCACCGCATCGTTCCGCTACGAAGGAAACTCGAAGTTCGGGCGCGATAACAAATGGGGTATGTTCCCGGCCGTTTCCGGTGCATGGCGTATTTCCAACCTGCCGGCGCTGAAAGACAGCCGCGTGTTCGACGAACTGAAGCTGAGGGCGTCCTACGGCGTAACAGGCCGATCCGGTTTCAACCGTTATACCGCATTGTTCCGCTATTCCGGGTATGGGAAGTATCAGAACGACCAGGGCCAGTGGATCACCGTTTACGGACCCGGCAACAACTACAACCCGAACCTTGCGTGGGAAAGGGCCGCGGCGTACAACATCGGCCTCGATTTCGCCATGTTCAATAACCGCCTCTCCGGTAACCTGGATGTGTTCGACAGGCGGAGCAAAGGTATCCTCGATAACTACGACGTACCGGTTGGCGCCTTCCCGCACGACCAGATGTTCGTGAACGTGGGAACTACCAGCTCCAAAGGTATCGAGCTTACCTTAAACTGGGATGCCGTAAAGACGGAGAATTTTATCTATAACACCAGCATCACCACATCCTACATCAAATCGAAACTCGTCACCTGGTCCAACAACGAGTTCAAAGGCAACTTCAGGGAACTCCAGGATTTACCGTCGCCGGGTAACCCGGGTCGCGCATACCGCCTCGATCCCGGTACCGAGCTGGGTAGCTTCTACGGATATAAATATGCAGGCGTAAACGATGCAGGTCAAATTATGGTGTGGAAAGACGGGCAGCCGGGCAAGGAAGCGATCAGCTTCCAGGATGCGAACGCCAACCGCGACAGGACCTATATCGGTAACGGCGCACCGAGATACGAACTTTCCTGGGGCAATTCCTTCAACTACAAAGGATTTGACCTCAGCCTCTTTTTCCGCGGCCGCTTCGATTACCAGATACTCAACCTGTACCAGATGTATTATGGCCTGCAGGCAGAACAGGGCATCAACCTGCTGAAAGATGCATATACCCGCAACGGGCATATCAAATCTTCCAAACTGATCACCGATTACTTCCTGGAAGACGGAGATTATTTCCGGTTGGAAAACATCACGCTGGGATGGTCGCCGAAGCTGACTTCCAAGATCGTGAAGAGCCTCCGTGTATACGGCAGTGTGCGGAACGTGTTCACGATTACCAAGTATTCCGGGCTGGATCCCACGTCCATCGGCGTGACCGGTCTTACCCCGGGCTATGGCGACTTGAGCTTGTATCCCGTAACCCGCAGCTTCACATTTGGGACCCAGGTAACTTTCTAACCACGTAAACGAATTCATCATGAAGATCAAACATCAAATAAGCAGTGTAATGCTGCTCTCGATATTGTCCGTCACCGCATGTACCAACCTGGATGAAAAACCATTCAGTGTAATGGATGGAAATACATACTACCAGGATAAAAATTCCGTGATCGCCGCGGTGGTGCGCCCTTATGAACATGGCCACTGGTGCGGATGGGATGGCGACCGCTGGTTGCTCCAGGAGCTCACGGCAGATAACTTCGTCTGGACCCAGAAAGGCATCCACGGTTATGACGGCGGCGACTGGCAACGCTTGCATCGCCATAGCTGGACGGCGGAAGACAACCGCGTGTACGGCGCCTGGTCTGGCCCGTACCAGGGGATCTCGCAATGCGTACTCATCATGAGGGACCTGGAAAAGCAGAATTATCCCGCATTGGGTTTAACGGATGCCGACAAGGCGCATAACCTGGCCGAGCTGCGAACGCTCCGCGCGTGGTATTACTTGTTCCTGATCGATATGTTCCGTTCCGTACCGCTCTACAATACTCCGCAGGAAGTAGTGCCTGCATCGTCCCCGGCGGAGGTTTTTGCGTTTATCGAAAAGGAACTGAAGGAAGCGATCCCCAGTCTTCCGAAAAACACACGCATCGGCCGTTGGGACCAGGGCGGAGCGGCAGCATTGCTCGTGCGTCTATACCTCAATGCTGAAAAATGGACGGGAACGGCGAAGTTCACGGAATGCGCTACTGTCGCCCAGGACATCATCGACGGCAAATACGGCACCTATTCCATTGATACCGATTACCGCGGGCCTTTCCGTTCCGGTATCAACAGTTACCGTTCCCCGGAAAACATTTTCGAATTCCCCCACGCCAAAAACATCTACGAATTCGGCTGGATGTACAATGCCACCATGCACTACCAGGCCCGCTATTCCCTCGACAACGACTGGGGCGGCTGGAACGGCATTCACCTCACGCCTTCGCGCAACCCCGACGGCGCACTGTACACGTACAAGCTGGGCATGCCATACGAGCGCTATCCCGAAGGCGACAAGCGCAGGCAACCTTTCCGCACCACTTCCCGGAATGCGACCTACGAAGGCTTCTTCCTGATCGGGCAGCAATATGCTTATGTTCCCGGCGGTGTTGGGTTCGACAGTACCAAACCGATTGTAGGAACGGAAGAATACAAAGGAAAACCCCTGGCATACGTTGACCAGGTGGCCCGCTTCTCGGAAAAACCCGGCGGCCGCTGGGGCGAAGGCTCGCAGGTACTGACCGGCGAAGAGAACTCCGGTGTGCGGCTCATGAAATTCCCATGGCTGCCCATGTCGCAGGGATTCTTCCAATTCAACTCCGCTCCTGAAATCCGCCTGGCGGAAGTGTATTATTCGCTGGCGGAATGCAGATACCGCGCCGGCGCCAAAGCCGAAGCAGCAACACTGCTCGATGCCGTACGCAGGCGCAACTTCACAGATGCGGCCTGGCCGGCTAACAGTTACGTAACCAACCTGGCCAAACTCACGGACGACGAATTCGTGATCGAACTGGGAAGGGAATTTTTGGGAGAACGCCACCGCCGCACGGATCTCGTACGCTGGGGCCGGTTCGGAGCAGAATGGTGGGATAAGCCGGTTGATGCGAAAGACCGCAGCGTATTCCCTATTCCCAGGAGAGCGATGAACACCAACCCGAATCTCAAACCGAATGGATACGAATAGGAAAGAGGAACATTGAAAAACCAAAAACCCTCCGGTTCGTCCGGGGGGCTTTTTTTGGACAGACACGAAAAAATCCCGGTCAGCGCAAGCCAGCCGGGATTTTCGTTGTATGGTGAATCAGGTTATTTGCGTTTCTGCAATTCTGCCAGTTTCTTGTCGAGTTTCTTTTTGTCTTTCATGTACGGCGCGAGGTCGAACAGTTCTACTTTGCGGTATTGCACGGGATGGCTTTCGCTTTGCAGCGCGATGTATCCTTCGGAAAGGAGCTTGCCGTCCTGTTTGATTTTGGGATCCGCGTTGGAAACGTTGCCGCCGCCGATCTGGGGTTTGTAGTACGTGAGCACGGTATCGCCTTCCACGATGTGTTTCACGATAGAATCGCCCAGTACGAGCACTTCCGCTCTTACCCAGCGGTCGCCGTCGTACGTTTCACTTTTGGAATCCACGCAATGCGCGGTGATCAGTTTGTCGTTCATCACCACGTTGGTGCCGGGCGTGCAGAGGTTGGCCGTGGTACGGCGTCCGTTGCCGAGTCCGCCGAGCAGCTGCACTTCGATGGAAATGGGGAAATCCTGGTCTTTACCCATGGAAGCCGCCGGTTGCGAATGGATCATGGCGCCGGAATTGCGCGTAGCCCATCCGGGGCCGCCTTTCACCTGGTCGCCCACGAAGCGGTATTCCATCACCAGCAGGTAAGCGGAAAATTTCTTTTTATGGAAGATGTGCCCGTACTGTTCGTTGAAGGCTTCGTAGTTTTCGTAAGACACGGCGAGGTTGCCGTCTTCCACGCGGAAAGTATTCCCGTTGTTGTCGTTAAGGGCATGGCCGGTGATTTTGATATCCCAGTCCTTGAGGTCTTTTCCGTTAAACAGTTTGATCCAGCCGCTTTTCTGGGCGGAACAACTGGCGCTGCCGAGAGCGAGGGCGAGCGTTACAGCGAGGGTCGATCTTATCATACGTATCATACGGTGTAATGAATTAGGCTGTTAAACTATAAAATTTATCGCAGGTCCTCAAATGAGATATCCATGAGCGGAAAGCGGGCGGCGCCTTTGAGGGCGTAATGCCACCATTCTGTTTCGAGGGCCACGAAGCCGTGGGCTTCCATGAGCGTCCGGAGCAGGGTCCGGTTTTCGGCGGCTTCGGGCGTTACATTGGCGGCGTTGTGGTGGGCTTTTTGGGTGAAGTCGTCGTACGGCGTAGGCATTTCCATTTCCTTGCCGGTTTTGGTGTAGACGATGGTGAGATCGACGGCTGCGCCGCGGTTGTGCCCTGAGCCTTTCCTGGGATCGGCGGCATACCGTTCGTCGGGCACCACTTCCCACATCTTTTCGGTGACGCGGTAGGGGCGGTAGCCGTCGTAGATCTTGAGGCTGAGGCCCATCGGCGAAAGGAATTCCTGCAGTTGCAGGAGCGCCTGGTACACGGGGCGCCGCAGGTAAACGGCCGGGTAGGGGTAAAGCTGTGTTTTGGTGAAATTGCTGTCTGTCGCATACTTCACATCGATGGGGATTTCCGTGACGCGCACCAGCTCCTGCGCCGGGTCGGATTTGACCAGCTGGTGATATAATGCCATGTCGCCCACTACGGCCAGGCCGTATTTATTCGGCGGCGCCTTTTGGGAAAAGGCGGCCAGGGATAAGCCTAAAAAGCAAAGGATGAATAGATTTTTCACGAGTATCGATTTAGATGGGTCTAAAAATAGTCAAGATTGTATAGAATGAGGCTAAAAAAGAATTGTAATACTGGTTCAAATTGAGGTATTTTAGAACCCTTAAAATTACAGAAAGATGAGTTTGTTCCGATTAGATGGAAAAACGGCCGTGGT
Organism: uncultured Chitinophaga sp.; assembly: GCF_937874145.1. Lineage (GTDB taxonomy): Bacteria > Bacteroidota > Bacteroidia > Chitinophagales > Chitinophagaceae > Chitinophaga. The sequence continues at coordinate 5,942 of NZ_CALNBI010000049.1, forward strand.
AACCGGTGCCGGAAGCGGTATCGGCCAGGCTGTTGCGAAGGCGTTTGCGCAGGCGGGCGCTACGGTACACGTACTGGAGCTGAATGAAGCGGCCGGTAAGGTGACGGCCGATGAGATCGTGGCTGAAGGCGGCAAAGCCCTCGTGCATGCGGTCAACGTAGCCGACCAGGACGCCGTGGTGAGCGTAATGAATCACATCGCCGACTCCGCCGGGAAACTCGATATCCTCGTGAACTGCGCCGGCATCGCGCACGTCGGTAACCTCGAAAACACCGCCGAAGCGGATTTCGACCGCGTCTTCAACGTCAACGTTAAAGGAACATATAACTGCATGTACGCCGTGATCGGGCAGATGAAGTCCCAGGGCGGCGGCGTCATCCTCAACGTCGCGTCCATCGCGTCGAGCGTGGGCATCCCCGACCGTTTCGCTTATTCCATGAGCAAGGGCGCAGTGCTTACCATGACCCTTTCCACCGCCAAAGATTACCTCGCCGCCGGCATCCGCGTCAACTGCGTTTCGCCCGCGCGCGTGCATACCCCGTTTGTGGACGGCTTCATCGCCAAAAACTATCCCGGCAAAGAGGCCGAAATGTTCGATAAGCTCTCCAAAACGCAACCCATCGGAAGGATGGCCAAGCCTGTTGAAGTCGCCAATCTCGCGTTGTATCTTTGCTCCGACGAGGCCGGTTTCATCACCGGTTGCGACTACCCGATCGACGGGGGCTTTATCAAACTGAACAATTAATCCATGTACAAAACCATCCCCGGGCTCATGCTCGTGATGCTGGCGGCCTGCGCAGGCCCCAGCGCCGAAGAAAAGGCCCGCAAAGATTACCATGAAGGCGAGGCGCCCGTTGCGCCTGCAACACCCGCCGGGACCCTCCGGGTGAATATTGAGGGCCGCGAAAAAGATACCTCGAAAGTGACGTTCTTCTGGACGGTAGATTCGCTGAAGTACGAAAAATCCTTCAACGACCTCCCGCTCATGCAAAACCTGGCAGACACCTCGCTGTACAAAGTACTGTGGGATGCGCCCAACAGCGTCTGGATTGGCTTCATCAAACCCAACCGCGATACCCGCTACTACCACGGTACGCAGGACGGCAAATCGCTCCGCATCCTCTGGGTGCCGTCTCCCCCGCAACGGATCTATAATTACATAGAGAAGGAAATGGGCCTCGGCGATGCCATCCGCAACTACGAAAAGGTAACGCGCTATGCCAAATCCATCCAGTCGGGGCAGATCATCGCTGAATTCGTCGTGGACCTCCGCAATGCCACGCCTGAGAAAGTAGGTGTTTACATGGAATTCGGCGGCGTCAGGAGGGAAGTGGAACTGGCCACGCCCGCCGGCACCAAACCTTATATCATGGCCGTGGCGGAAGACCATTGCGTGGTAGGCCTCGAAATGGAAGACGGCGAAACGGAAGACATTTACGAAGTGAAGGTCGTGAACGGCCGCATCGGCTACAAACAAATCAAAACAGTTAAATAATCTAAGGATATGAAATTAATCAGGTTCGGATTGCCGGGTGAAGAGAAACCGGGTGTTGTTACAGACAACGGCATGTTTGACGTGTCCGCCTTCGGAGAAGATTTCGGAGAGCGCTTTTTTGAAACCGACGGACTGGCCCGCTTGCAATCCTGGTGGACTGCCAATGGAGCAACTTGTCCGCAGGTGCCTGCCGGTACCCGCCTGGGTTCCTGCGTGCAGCGCCCTTCCAAAATCATCTGCATCGGCCTCAACTACGCCGACCACGCAAAAGAAACCGGCGCCGCCATCCCGAAAGAGCCCATCGTATTCTTTAAATCCACCTCCTCGCTGGTAGGGCCCAACGATAACCTCATCATCCCCCGCAACAGCGTGAAAACCGACTGGGAAGTGGAACTGGCCGTGGTAATCGGTAAGAAAGCCAGCTATGTGGAAGAAAGTGAAGCCCTCGATTATGTTGCCGGCTACGCGCTGCATAACGATTACAGCGAACGTGAATTCCAGCTGGAAAGAAACGGGCAGTGGGTGAAAGGGAAGTCCAACGACACCTTTGCACCGCTTGGGCCATGGCTGGCCACCAAAGACGAGATCAAGGACGTGGACAACCTGCGCCTGTGGCTGACCGTTAACGGCAAAACCATGCAGGACGGTAACACTTCCAACCTCATCTTCAAAATTCCGTTCATCGTTTCGTACCTGAGCCAGTTCATGACCCTGCTCCCGGGCGACGTGATCTCTACCGGTACACCCGCAGGCGTGGGCCTGGGCTTCAACCCCCAGATATACCTGAAAGCCGGCGACGTGATCGAACTGGGGATCGACGGGCTGGGCACTTCCAAACAAACGGCGGAGGCCTGGAAAAAATAGCGATATGAAAAGATATTGTCTGGCGCTGGATCTGAAAAATGATCCGGCGCTGATTGCAGAATATGAAGCGTACCACCGCGCCGTTTGGCCGGAAATCCTGGACAGCATCCGCGGCGCGGGTGTGGAAGCCTGCGAAATTTACCGTGCGGGCAACCGGATGTTCATGATCATGGAAGTGGGCCCGGATTTTTCGTTTGAGCGGAAAGCCGCCATGGATGCAGCCAACGCAAAAGTACAGGAATGGGAAACGCTGATGTGGAAATACCAGGAAGCCATCCCCGTCGCCAAACCCGGCGAAAAATGGGTGATGATGGACAAGGTATTTTCGCTCTAGAACTGATACAAGCACGCCAACTAGCAACGTTATGACAATTGATGCACACCAGCACTTCTGGCGTTTCGACCCTGTGCGGGACGCCTGGATCACGGAAGAGATGAACGTCATTCGCCGTGATTTCCTCCCCGCCGACCTGGCGCCCCTTCTCAAAGCCGCGGGCATCGATGGCTGTGTGGCCGTACAGGCCGATCAGTCGGAAGCCGAAACGCATTTCCTGCTGGAATGTGCGCAGGGCAATGATTTTGTGAAGGCGGTGGTGGGATGGGTTGATCTGCGCTCGCCAGACGTGGCCGAAAGGCTTGCGTATTGGGCGGAGCGGCCGCTGGTGAAGGGGTTCCGTCATATCGTGCAGGGCGAGCCGGATGATAAGTTTTTGCTGCGCGAAGATTTCAATAACGGGGTCGCCGCGCTGAAGAAACATGGTTTTACTTACGACATCCTCGTGTTCCCGCATCAGCTGCCCGCCGTGGAGCAGTTCGTGGAAAAGCACCCGGAGCAGCCGCTGGTGATCGATCATCTGGCAAAGCCATACATCAAAAAGAAAGAAATTGGCGACTGGACCAAGCAGATCCGCCGCATCGCGAGAATGCCGCATGTACATTGCAAACTGAGCGGCATGGTAACGGAAGCGGATTTGCAGGACTGGAAGGAAGCCGACTTCCGGCCGTACCTCGATACGGTGCTGGAAGCCTTCGGGCCGGGGCGCCTCATGTACGGCTCCGACTGGCCCGTTTGCCTGCTGGCGGCCGATTACGCCCGGCAGAAAGCCATCGTGGATAATTTCATCGGCAGCTTGTCTGCCAGCGAAAAATCCGGCATCATGGGTGGCAACGCAGCGGCATTTTATCACATCTCTTAAAAATTTATACCACACATGAATCTCGGGTTACAGGATAAAGTAGTGATCGTAACAGGCGGCGCCAAAGGTATCGGCGCAGCCATTGCAGAACTGATCGCGCAGGAAGGCGGCATCGCCGTGATCGCCGGAAGAAGCGAGGCGGACAACAATAAAGCCGTGGACGCCATCCGCAAAGCCGGCGGCAAAGCCATGGCCATCCGCGCGGAGCTGGGGAAAGTGGAGGATTGCAAACATGTGATCGATACTACCGTGAAGGAATTCGGCCGGATCGACGGGCTGGTGAACAACGCCGGCGCCAATGACGGTGTAGGCCTTGAAAGCGGAAGCCCCGAGCGTTTCATGACCTCGCTTCAGAATAATCTTTCCCATTATTACAATCTCGCGCACTTCGCGCTGCCGTACCTCAAGGCCGCCAAAGGCGCTATCCTTAACATCGGTTCGAAGGTAGCCGAAACTGGGCAGGGGAACACTTCCGGCTACGCCGCTTCCAAAGGCGCCATCAATGCGCTGACGCGCGAATGGGCCGTGGAGCTGTTGCCGCATTCGGTTCGCGTAAATACCGTGAATCCTGCAGAAGTATGGACGCCGTTGTACGAAACCTGGATCAATTCCCTGCCCGACCCGAAAGCCAAACTGGCTTCCATCGTGTCGAAAATCCCCCTGGAAAAGAGAATGACCACTTCGGAAGAAATCGCCAGCATGTCGGTTTTCCTGCTGAGCGACAAATCTTCCCACACCACCGGGCAAATTATTTACGTTGACGGCGGGTACACCCACCTCGACAGATCGATCAGCTAATTCCAACGTTATAATAACACCTTAAACATCAACATTATGGCAGGAGGCGCCACCACCACTCAATACACGACCGCATCTTCCGGTAACAGGACGTCGGGGTATTTATTCCCTTTCATCCTCGTTACCAGCCTGTTTTTCCTTTGGGCGCTCGTGCATAACCTGAGCCCGATCCTGATCCCGCACCTGAAAAAGGCCTGTATGCTCACGGATACGCAGTCGTCGTTCATCGATTCTGCCGTGTTCCTCGCTTACTTCCTGCTCGCCTTGCCGGCAGGTTATTTCATGAAGCGGTTCGGGTTTAAATCCGGTATTATCCTGGGTTTGATCCTCTATGCAGCGGGAGCGTTTTTGTTCATTCCCGCAGCGAACTCCGGCCAATATTCCTTTTTCCTTGTTGCGTTGTTCGTGATCGCTTCCGGGCTCACTTTCCTGGAAACGGCAGCTAATCCTTATGTCACGATCCTCGGCAAACCGGAGACGGCAACGTTAAGGCTGAACCTGGCGCAATGCTTCAACGGGATGGGCGCTTTCATCGCGCCGATCATCGGGGCACAGTTTATCCTTTCCGGAACCGAGCATACGGAAGCGCAGCTGCAGGCCATGCCAGCGGCGGAACTGCAGCAATATCTCGCATCCGAGGCCGCTACGGTAAAAGTACCTTACATGATTATCGGCATCGTGGTGATCCTCGTGGCGGTACTCTTCATCTTTACCAAGCTCCCGGATATCAAGGAAGAGAATTCGGAAGAGACGAGCCGTCCTAAGGAAGGCAGCATTTTCAAACATAAACACCTGATCGCCTCCATCATCACGCAGTTCTTTTATGTGGGCGCGCAAATTGGTGTGAGCGCATTCTTCATCCGCTTCGCCAAATTCGCCGGCAACATGCCCGAGAAAGACGCGGGCTTCCTGCTGGGCGCGGTAGCCGGGTTGGGCTTTATGATCGGCCGTTTCGTGGGTACATTCCTCATGCGGTATGTGAAACCCCATTCGCTGCTGGCTATTTATGCGCTCATCAATGTTGTCCTCGTGGCCATCGCCATGACCGCCTCCGGAGATGTAGCCATCTATGCGGTGCTGGCCGTTCCTTTCTTCATGTCCATCATGTTCCCGACGATCTTCTCGCTGGGGCTGGAAGGGCTGGAAGGCGGGCACACCAAACTGGGCTCTTCGTTGCTGGTGATGTCCATCGTGGGGGGCGCCATTTTCCCGCCGCTGATGGGCCTCATTTCCGACGCTACCAGCATCCAGATGGCCTACCTCGTTCCCGCGGTATGCTTCGTGGTGGTGCTCTGGTTTGCTACCAAAGGTTATAAACTCGGCAGAACCGTCTGATTTACAATAATCAAGGCATAATTTTAACGCTGCAAGACCACCCGGTTTTGCAGCGTTTTTTTGTGTAACTTAGATAAACACCTCTTTCCCCATGAAACCTTGCTTTTTCCTTTTCACCTGCCTGGTTTTTTGCATCGCCTGCAAAAAGGATATCATCCCGAAGAAAGAGGGTAATTTCCGGCTGAATTTCGATCATAAAATAGGAACCGCCGCGCTCAAACTGGGTACGACGGTTTATAAGAACCCCTCCGCAGAAGATTTCACCATTTCCGCATTCAAATACTACATCAGCAATGTTTATCTCGTGAAGATGGATAACTCCGTCCAGGCGCTCCCTGCAACCTACCACCTGGTCGACGAAAGCAAGGCGGATTCCAAATCCATCCTCCTGCTCGCGCCGCAAGGCGAGTACCGCGCCATCGGGTTCAAGCTGGGGGTAGACAGTACCCGCAACGTCAGCGGGGCGCAAACAGACGCGCTGGATCCCGCGCTGGGCATGTTCTGGAGCTGGAACAGCGGGTATATCATGGTGAAGATGGAAGGCGCATCGCCGTTGTCCACCGCGGCGAATCACATGCTCACTTTCCATATCGGAGGGTTTAAAGGGCCGTTCAACGCCGTACAGGATATCCGCATCCAGACGCCGATCTCCATCACCGTAGGCCCCGACCGCGAACCGGCGGTCACTTTTACCGTGGATGCGAACGCGATGTTCGGGCAGCCGAACCCCGTATCGTTCGCCACATCCGCCACCATCCACGCACCCGGCGAGGCCGCGTGGAAGATATCTGAGAATTATAAAACTATGTTCCGCATAACGAACGTCACCGACCTGTGAAGCAATATGTCGTGTATACCTGTTTTGTGCTGGCGCTCTTCTGGGCCTGCCGCAAATCCGGGGGAGATAACCGCCCGGCAGCGCCCACACCTTACCAGGTGGAGCTGCCCGCCAATTTCCCCGCGCCGGTGTACGACTTCGCGCAGAACCCCACCACGGTGGAAGGCGTCGCCCTCGGCAGGCGGCTGTTTTACGATCCCCGCCTTTCGCGCGACAGCTCGATCTCCTGCGGGTTCTGCCATCAGCAGTTTGCCGCTTTCGCGCATTTCGACCATTCACTCAGCCACGGCATCGATAACCGCAACGGCATCCGCTCCGTTCCCTCGCTCTTCAACCTCATCTGGCAGAAAGATTTCATGTGGGATGGCGGTGTAAACCATCTCGACATCCAGCCGCTGACGCCTATCACGGATGAAAATGAAATGGGGGAGGACCTCCAGCGCCTAATTGACCGCCTCAATGCCGACAAAAAATACCGTTCCCTGTTCGACGGCGCCTTCGGGCCTGGGGAAATCAACAGCCAGAAACTCTTCCGCGCGTTGTCGCAGTTCATGGTCACGATGAACTCCTTTCATTCGAAATACGACAGCGTGAAGCAACAAAAAGCGCAGTTTACTCCCGACGAAGCCGGCGGTTACGCCATCTTCCAGGCGAAATGCGCCGCCTGCCACAAAGAACCCCTGTTCACCGACGGCAGTTTCCGCAACAACGGCCTGCCCTGGAACGAATTCCTGAACGATGCCGGCCGGATGCGCATCACCAACAGTTCAGACGATCTTTTGAAATTCCGTGTTCCCTCGCTCCGTAATATCATCAAAAGCCCGCCCTATATGCACGATGGCCGTTTTTACGACATTTTCAAGGTTTTCGAGCACTACAGCAAGGGCATCGAACAAACACCCACTATCGATCCGATTGTGAAAAATGGCATACCTTTAAGCACGGAAGAACAACGGCAGTTGTACCTCTTCCTCACAACCCTGACGGACTATACATTTATCAATAGTAAGTCGTTAAGCGAAATTTTAATTGATAATTAATTGGTTAGTAGAAAGTAAGGATTTGTAGCCCCGGTTTTAACATTTCTTACCCGTCGTTTTAACGGTATTTGGCAGGAATTTTGCCAATTCCAGGCGTCATGCAAAAAAATGTATTAAAAAAAGTGTTGAAGCATGCTCTTTTGCTGCTGTTGCCGGTGATGGCGGGGATCGCCCCTGCGAAGGCGCAGCTGAAATCGAGCACAGGAACGGCCAGCTACTACGCCCAGAAGTTTCATGGGCGGAAAACGGCCAGCGGGGAGATTTTCGATAATAACGGGATGACGGCCGCCCATAATACCCTTCCGCTGGGGACCCTCATCAAGGTCACCAACCTGCGGAATAACCGTTGGGTAGTGGTGCGCGTCACCGACCGGCTGCATGCAGCCAACCGCCGCATCGTGGACCTCACACAGGCCGCGGCCAAGAAATTAGGTTTTATTCACTGGGGACTGACAAAGGTTAAGGTGGAAGTAGTAACGAAAGAATTCGTCAACAGCCTTCCCATCCTGGACCTGGCCATGAACCCTTCTTAAAAGCTTGTTGTTGGAAAACCCGCAAACGTGCCATTGAACCGTCGTCTGTTGTAACCCGCAAAAAAACCTCACACGTTTGCAAAAAAATACCGGCCCTGGCGCCGGTATTTTTCTTTTGTATACAGTTACAGATCAGGGATGGTATTTAAAGCATCCTTTCACATGGTCGTCAACTATTCCGCAGGCCTGCATATAGGCGTAACAGATGGTGCTGCCCACGAATTTGAATCCTCTTTTCTTCAGATCCTTGCTCATGGCGTCGGAAATCTCAGTTTTGGCAGGTACTTCCTTCATACCCTGGAATGCATTGCGGATGGTTTTGCCGCCGGTGAACTGCCAGATGTATTTGCTGAAGCTGCCGAATTCCTTTTGTACGGCCAGGAAGGCTTTCGCATTGGAAATGGTGGCCCGGATCTTCAGCTGGTTGCGGATGATGCCGGGGTTTTCCATGAGCGATTGCACTTTTTTCTCGGAGTATTTAGCGATTTTTTCAGCGTCCCAGTTATCGAATGCCTTGCGGTAATTTTCGCGCTTGGTGAGCACGGTGTACCAGCTGAGGCCGGCCTGCGCGCCTTCCAGGTTCAGCATTTCGAAAAGGTGCTGGTCGTCGTGGCTGGGAACGCCCCATTCCGTATCGTGATATGCGTTGTACAGCGGGTCGGTTCCGGCCCAGCCGCAGCGCTGTTTTTCTTTTACAGTTGCCATTTCTTCGTCAGTTCTTTTACTTGTTTCTTATAAGCCTTCAGTTCTTCGGCGGTCTGCAAAATAAAACTATTTTCATCCAGCTTCCCCACAACATTTTCCATTTCTTCCGTGCTTTCATAAGTCATCTGGCGGAAGGGATTGATGTAATCCTTTTCGCGGGACTTCCGGATGTTTTCGGTAATAACGCCGAGCGTTTCCGCTGAATCGGCAAGGAACTGTCGCAGATCGTCGGCGGTGATAGTGGAGGCTTTCAGGCCGTGCAGGTCGAGCAGGCAGCC
>NZ_CALNBI010000050.1 GCF_937874145.1 uncultured Chitinophaga sp.
CCCTGCAACAGCTGGGAGCATCGGTGGTAACGGAAGGGGAAACCGTAAAACACTAACAACATGAACAGTTTCGGCAGATTATTCAGGGTGAATGTTTTCGGGGAATCGCATGGGGAGAGCGTGGGCGTCAATATCGACGGTGTACCCGCGGGTATTCCCTTGCGCCAGGAAGACTTCCTGGCCGACCTGGAGCGCCGCAAGGGCGGGGCGCGCGGCACTACGCCGCGAAAGGAAGACGACCTGCCGTTCCTGAAATCGGGCGTGTTCAACGACCGGACGACCGGCGCACCTGTCACGATCCTTTTCGAGAACAACAATACCCGCAGCGCGGATTACGCCAAGTTGCGGGAGTTCCCGCGGCCGGGGCATGCCGACTTCGTAGCGTCGAAGAAATTCGGCGGTTTCGAGGATTACCGCGGCGGGGGGCACTTCAGCGGCAGGCTGACCCTGAACCTCGTGGCGGCGGGCGTGATCGCCAAGAAGATCCTGGGCGAAGGGGTGTCCGTGAAAGCGGAGATCACCGAAGTAGGCGGCATCGCCGATCCCGAACAGGGGCTGGAAGAAGCCATCAAAGCCAAGGATTCTGTAGGCGGTATCGTGGAATGCCGGGTCGACGGTTTGCCCATCGGTCTGGGAGAACCTTTCTTCGACTCCCTGGAATCGAACCTGGCGCATGCCGTGTTCGCCATTCCGGCGGTGAAGGGGATCGAGTTCGGGTCTGGCTTCGCTGCGGCGAAGATGAAAGGGCTGGAACATAATGATCCCATCATCGATATGGAAGGCAAAACCGCCACCAACCATGCCGGTGGCGTGGTGGGCGGCATCACCAACGGCAACCAGCTGGTGTTCCGCATCGCGGTGAAACCTACTTCTTCCACCCCGAAAGAACAGCAAACGCTGAATATCACGACGGGAGAAGTGGAAACCTTCTCTGTGAAAGGGCGCCACGATCTCTGCATCGCGCTGCGCGTGCCCGTGGTACTGGAAGCCGTAACAGCCATGGTGCTGGCGGATTTCATGCTCCTGGAGCAACGCCGGCCGAGGGTGTTTTCCTGAGTCAATACACCAAATTCGTATACGTCCCGGGCGCCGCAAGGAGTCCGGGATTTTTTATGGGAATATGATACCGTTGCCTTCCTGTTGGAAACTCGTATCGCATTCCCAACCTGATTTCAATCTTCCCGCCTGCGCCAGTAATTCATAAAAAGTGTTTGGCCCTTTTGGTCGATATGCGCCACCAGATCAGGGTTACGGATATTGCGGTACAGGGAAAGATCGACGAAGTATGGGAGGTTTAAATATTCCATCAGCGATTTTATCTTGCACAGCATGGCGCCGTCCAGCTTTTCTCCCTTCAGTGTTAAATCGATGTCGGATCCTGCGTAATAGTTTCCCATGGCTCTGGAACCATATAAGATGACTTCTTCGATTTCCGGTATGGCGGTGAAGAACCCGAAGAGTTTGTTCATAACAATTTCTGAAAGCCCGAATTTCATCATGCTTCAATTTTTAAGATGATAAAAGGTATTTGACCTTCACGGATCATTTCCATCGTTTGTTGGAACTGTTGGAACAATGAAAAGTAGTGCAGCCTGATGTTGCCCACAATCCTTTCCACCATTTCTTCACTGTAGGAATGCACGGTGTCGTTTCGCTCATCTACCATCTGGCTCCAGAGATCACCATTGTCGATTAGCCTGAATCGCAAGGCCGATTTGATAGCGCTGCGGCTGCCATAAATGTTTGTCTGGCCATACGATTCCAGGAAATCTTTCATGGTGTTCCATGCCATTTCATAAGTAAATTCGAAAGATTTTACCATGCCTTCAAAATAAAGGTCGTCAAGTGTTTCCGCCCGGTCTATATAGCGTTTGAGCCGTTGCAGCGCTCTTGAGAAGCTTTGAAACCGCTGTTCCCAGCGGATGGGTTTTTCCAACATAACAAGGATATTTGATGAGGCCGCATAATAGTTTTTTTCCGAATGCAAAAATTTTTCGGGCATAAAAAAAGCTGGCCTGATTACAGGCCAGCCATAGCGGGTTATACTTCCTTTCAGATTATTCTTTCACGATTTCCAGCAGCTGCACGTCGAAGATGAGTGCACTGTTGGGGGCGATCTTCGCACCTGCCTGGCGTTCGCCATAAGCGAGGTCGGAAGGGATGAAGAGCTTCCATTTTGAACCGACGGACATGAGCTGAAGGGCTTCCGTCCAGCCTTTGATCACGCCCGTGATCGGCAGCACGATGGGCTCGCCGCGTTCTACGGAACTGTCGAATACGGTACCGTCGATCAGCGTGCCGGTGTAATGTACTTTCACTTTATCCTGCAGCGTAGGCTTGGGCCCCGTTCCGTTTACCAGCACCTGGTATTGCAGGCCGCTGGCGGTGGTGTTGATGCCTTCCTTCGCTTTATTGTCGGTCAGGAACTTGTCGCCCGCCGCTTTGGCTTTTGCGGCCTTCTCCGCCTTGATCTTCTGCAGGTAAGTGCTCACAACGCTCATTCCCTTTTCGGTGGTGATCATCGCGGAATCGCCCTTGTAAAGATCTTCAATAGCTTTGAACAGCAGGGGAAGGTTCAGCGAATCCAGCCCTTGCTTTTTCAGCATCTCGCCCATGTCGTTGCCGATGGTGTAAGACACCGAATCGAGCGTGGTAACGAGGGCGGGAGGGGGCGGCACAACCGGACCTTTCTTTTTCTTCCTTTGACTATAGGCAGCCTGGACGCTCATAAGGCCCAGGAGGCAGATAAACAGGCTTTTTCTGGAAATCATACGATGCTTGAAATTTGTAGCGCAATATAGCCAATTATTTTATCCGGCTCCAGATTTCGTGCATGGGATCTCCGGCGGTGCTTTTGCCGCTGTGGTGCCACTTTCCGTCATCCACCTTCGCGTCGAACTGGACGTTGCGGCCCACACGGTTGTTGTCGCGGGAGAAGAAAGTGATGGTTTCAGTGTATTTGCCGTTTTCAAACGTGTAGGTGCCGCCGCCGGTGCCGAAAAATTCTTTCGTTTCAGTGTTCATCGCGATCCACTGGAAGCGGCCGCCGGTGAGGATTTTCAGGGTTTTGCGCGGACCGGGTTTCATCTCCGACATGTTATTATCCACCATTCGGCCGGTGATCCGCCATGTGCCTGCCAGATCGTTGGGCGCGGCTTCGGTGGCGCGGCTGAACACCAGTTCGCCTTCCGGCAGCGTAAGCGTCAGCATGCCGCCGGTGATCCGGTAGGGCACGTTGCGCGTCGCGCCGATCATGTCCTTGTCATGGCTGGAAAATTCGAATACCACATCCATGTTCTGGCCGGTTGTTTTGATGGTACCGCCGAACGTTTGCAGGAAGGCCGTGGGTGTATAATCCGTGTAGGAGAAATAATCGTCCTGGATAAGGAGGATCGTCACCGTGTCTTGCGAAGGCCGCTGCAGGATCCAGGAGCCGTTGGCTTCGGATTGGGCGTAGCTGGCGCCGCCCATAAGCAGGAGGCAGGCAAAAAGGAATGCTTTCATAGTTGCGTATTTTAACGTGTTGGATGAATAATCAGGGTAAAACGGGCAGCAAAATCCGCGATGCGTTTGCGGCGTTATGCCAGATGCTGATATCCGACGGCACGAAATCTTCTGGTTTGGCTTTGTAAATATCCGTAAAAGTCTGCGGATTCCGGTCTACCAGCGGAAACCAAGTGCTCTGGACCTGTATCATCAGCCGGTGGCCTTTTTTGAAGGTATGCGCCACGTCGGGCAGGGTGAATTTCACCGGGGTCACTTTCCCGGGAACGAACGGTGCCGGCTGCGCGAAGTTTTCCCGGTATTTGCCGCGCATTACTTCGCCCCGCACCAGCATCTGGTACCCGCCCATGGGATAGGTGGCGGAAACATAGCGCGGATGGGCGGTTGGCGCGGGCGTTCCCCCGTAACTGAAATCATCCGGGAACACGTCGATCACTTTCACGATAAAATCCGCGTCGGTGGTGCTGATACTGGCCATTAACTCGGCGATCACCGGCCCGGCGAGCGTCAGGTCTTCCGTCAGTTCCCCGGTCTGGAACACCAGTACATCGGGCCTCCGGGCCGCAAAGCGCTGGTCGTCGGTCATGTAGCTGATCGTTCGGGTATGGTGGATGTCGGAAATATAAGGCACCGGCTTCGAGGGGTCGCTGGTATAACTGCTGTATTCCTTGCCGGCAGCAGGTTTGTCGAAAGACAGGCCGCCGCCGGGCTGGAGGTACATCGCTTTTTCCTGCACGCCGGCAGCCGGCCAGCGGTCGAACGTCCGCCACTGGTTCGCGCCGGTAAAGAACACGGATGCTTCGGGAATGGCTTTTTCCGGCTCGCCCAGCAGGTAATGGTCGAAGAAGGGATGCTCGATGTTATCCTGGTACCATTCGGCCGTATTGGCGCCGAACTGCACGTTGCCGAGGTATGTACCGTCGTTGGTGGACCACTGGCCATGATACCACGGCCCCATCACGATGCGGTTGCTGATGCCGGGGTTCTGCTTTTCGATGGCCTCGTAAGTGGCCCAGGCGCCGAAGCAGTCTTCCGCGTCGAAAGTGCCGCCTACCACCAGCATCGCGGGCCGCAGTTTCTGCAGGTGCGGGCGCACGTTTCGGGCTTTCCACCAGGCGTCGTAGTCGGGGTGGTTGTACAGGTCTTTCCAGAAAGCGATGCTGTCGCCCATCAGCTGTGCGATCTGCGGCAAGGTGCCGGCTTCCAGGAAGAATTTATAGTTGTCTTTCGTGGGATACGGGTAACCGGTGGGGCCTACGGTGGTAGGATGGGGGCGCGGTTTACCAAACCCGCTGTAGAAAGCGAAGGCGTCGTTGAGCATGAAAGCGCCGTTGTGGTGGAAGTCGTCGCCAATGAACCAGTCCGTCACCGGCGCCTGCGGGCTCACGGCCTTCAGCGCGGGGTGATGGCTCAGCGCAGCCATGGTGGAGTAAAACCCGGGATAGCTGATCCCCGAAACCCCAACGTTGCCGTTGTTGTTCCTGACGTTTTTCACCAGCCAGTCGATGGTGTCGTAGGTATCGGTGGATTCGTCCACGTCTTTCTTTTTGGGCGCGGGGTTATGCGGCCGCACGTCCACGAAAGTGCCTTCGCTCATCCAGCGGCCGCGGACGTCCTGCTTTACGATGATGTAGCCTTTGCGGAGGTAATGCGCGAAGCTGGCGCGCATTTTCGGGAACTCGCCGTCGCCGTAGGGCGCGCAGCTGTAGGGCGTCCGTTCCAGCAGAATGGGATGTTTGCCCGGCGCGCTTTTGGGCGAGTACACCACCGTGAACAGGCGGGTGCCGTCGCGCATGGGGATCTGCAGTTCCTGTTTGTCGTAATTCTCGCGCAGCCAGGTGGTTTCCTGTTCCTGCTGCGCCCTGCCGGCGGTAAATACCAGCATGGCCACGAATAAGGCCATCATCTGTTTAACCATGTCTTCTAAATTGATAGTGATAAATATACTCCATCTGCCTCACATGAAAGTATTTTGCCTAACTTCCGTGTTCAAACAAGCATCTATGTCCAGACCCGCCAACACGGAGTATGCCGCGTTTTACGAAACCTACGTGGGCAAAGTGTCCGAAGACGATCTCACCACCGCATTCCGCAGGCACACCGCCAACCTGCTCGCTTTCCTCAGCGCCATTCCCGCCCAGCGCCGCGATCATGCCTACGCCCCCGGAAAATGGACGATCAGACAAGTGCTGCAGCACATGATCGACGCCGAGCGCGTATTCGCCTACCGCGCCCTGAACTTCGCCCGGAAAGACCCCAACGCTTTGCCGGGGTTCGATGAAAACGAATTTGCCGACGTGGCGCGCGTGGATCACCGCGAATGGAGCGATATGGTGGAAGAATTCCAGTTCGTCCGCAACGCGTCCGATCTTTTCTTCCGCTCGCTGAACGAAGAAGAGCTCGCCCGCACCGGCGTAGCCAGCGGCAAGCCGGTGAGCGTCAGGGCATTGGGGTTCATCATGATCGGCCATGCCATCCATCACACCGAAGTAGTGAAGGAAAGATACCTGTAAAGCAATATACTATCAGTACGGGCCGGTAAAAACCGGTAGTATTACGGAAATTTTTTTCCACGATGAAAATCAGCTACGCCCTTGCCGCTTACCTCTGCGCCGGGATGGCAGCCCATGCGCAGGAATCCCCGCTCTGGAAAGAGTTCGTGGCCTCCCGCGCATCCGGCCGCACCGCCACGCTGCCAGACTTCTCCTGGGCAGGGTACCACTTCTCCGAAAAAGAACTGCCAGACGGGCAATCGAAAAAAGTATTCAACGTGAAGGATTTCGGCGCGCTGCCGGACGATGACCGTTACGACGACGACGCCATCCAACTGGCCGTCCGCGCCGCGGAAGCCAACCCCGGCGGGGGGATCGTCTTCTTCCCGGCCGGCAGGTACCTCATCTGCCCCGACGAAGACCAGTCCAAACGCATCACCATCCGCAAATCGGGCATCGTGCTCCGCGGATCGGGC
>NZ_CALNBI010000051.1 GCF_937874145.1 uncultured Chitinophaga sp.
TTCACTCAAGGGTATCGGCCCAGTCTATTCCGCCGGCATTCTGGCGGAAGTCGGTGATGTCAAGCGTTTTAAAAACCACAAGGCACTGGCCAAGTTCTCCGGCCTGGTGTGGAACGAACAGCAGTCCGGCGAGTGGAAGGCCGAAGATATTAAACGTGTCCGCTCCGGCAACAAGTACTTGCGCTATTACCTGGTAGAGGCAGCCAACCTGATTAGGTTGCATGATCGGGAATATGCTGATTTCTATAAAGCCAAGTACGATGAAGCCCATACTCATAAGCATAAGAGGGCACTCGTCTTAACCGCAAGAAAACTGGTCCGGCTGGTTTATGCTTTGCTGCGCACGAACCAGCTATATACGCCCAGAAAGAGGGGTGGTTGATCGCCTCCTTTAAGGACCGCAAAGTGACCGCCAATCACGGCTGCCCAGTTATTACCAGTTGAATATCTGGGGTTAGTTTTTTAGTGTCTTTTTTGGATTTTGAGGCCAAATATTTTTCCAATTTTATTGGATTAGGCGCTTGACATTTTACCGCTGGGCTTATCTTTTTACCTGTTAACCACCGTGGCGGCCATGCGTACAGCCGGCGGCAGGTTATTCGTGGATCTGACGCCCATGCTGGCCGCACCCGCCAGCCGGCAAAAGATACTGGAAACCCTCGGCCAGTCGGACCTGTTGATGAAAGACGCCCTCCTCACCATCATCAACCGCGGCGATTTCATCCCGGCTGAAGGAAGCGCTCCCATTACCAAAGGCCTCCCGCCGGCCTTCTTCCAGCCACCCATCGGCAACGACCCCAACATTGTACCCGGCCTGATCCAACGAAGCCAGCAGGCCCTTGCGCAATTAAAGCAGGACATTCAAACGAAATCCGGCCCCGCCTTGCTGGATTTCATCAAAGAAAACTGCAGTCAACTGCAAAAAGAGCTCACCGAACCGCAAAATCTGCCCGTCATCCTGACCGCCATGGGCACTTATAACTGGCTCAACGAAAAGATGGCGGAATGGCTGGGCGTACAGCACGCGGGTGATACGTTATCGCTGTCGGCCCCCGGCAATGTGACCGCCGAAATGGGGCTCGAGTTGCTGGACGTGGCCGATCTGATCCGGCCATTCCCCGCTATACTGGCGCATCTGCAACAGCCTGGCGGCAGTACTTTCCCGGAGGATTTACTTTCCTTCGAAGGCGGGGAATCGATTGTCCGCGCGGTCCGGGAATTCCTCGACCGTTACGGTATGCGTTGCCCCGGCGAGATCGATATCACCAAAACCCGCTGGGCCGAAAATCCCTCCGCGCTCATCCCCCTGCTCCTCGCCAATATCCGCAATACTTCGCCGGGCGAAAGCAAACGGAAGTTCGAACAGGGAAAGCTGGCTTCCGAAGAAATGGAACGCTCGCTGCTCGAGCGCCTGCGGGCATTACCCGAAGGAGAAGCAAAAGCTGCGGAAACAAAGCGCATGATCGACCTGCTCCGCAGTTACACCGGCTACCGCGAGTATCCCAAGTATGCGATGATCAGCCGGTATTTTATCTACAAGCAAGCGCTGCTCCGGGAAGCGGAAACGCTGGTACAAGCCGGCGTATTGGAAGACAAGGAGGATATGTACTTCCTCAGTTTTGAGGAGCTTCATGAAGTGATCGCCACGCAACAACTGGATGCATCGCTCATCCGTGAAAGAAAAGCATCCTACCGTCACTATGAAAAATTAACACCGCCCCGGGTCATCACCTCCGATGGTGAAATCCTGAACGGAACCTACCACCGCGATCAATTGCCACCAGGCGCATTGGCGGGACTGCCGGTTTCACCGGGTACCGTTGAAGGCAGGGCGCGCGTAATCCTGCAAATGGAATCCGCGGATCTCCAACCCGGCGACATCCTCGTCACCGCATTTACCGATCCCAGCTGGACGCCCATGTTCGTCACCATCAAAGGCCTGGTCACAGAAGTAGGCGGATTGATGACCCATGGCGCCGTGATTGCCCGCGAATACGGTTTGCCCGCAGTGGTAGCGGTAGACGGCGCCACAAGGCTTATCAAAGACGGCCAGCGGATCCGCATAAACGGTACGGACGGAATAGTGGAAATACTGGAAGATTAGCGTGCCACTTACCGGACTACATTCCCGATCAGCTGCAACGCCTTTGCCGCAGCGGATTTCGTGGCGCCGAACACCACCAACGTATGCGCCATCCCTGCAAACCGGACAGCCTCTGCCGGCACACCGGCCTGGTGCAGCGCCGCTGCATAGGCTTCTCCTTCATCGCGCAGCGGATCGTATTCGGAAGTGAGGATCAGCGTGGGTGGCAGTCCACGAAGATCCGGTGCATCCAGCGGAGATGCGTATACGTTAGCCGCATCCGCGGGATAACGGAAATACCGGGATTCGAAGAATTGCATCGCGGCACGCGTCAACCCATAGCCCTCGGAAAATTGCCCCATCGACGGAAAGTGCCGGGCATGCGTTACCCTGGGATTGAGCAACACCTGCCTGTAGATGGAAAGCCTTGCCCCGTCGCGGTTGCGGAGCGCCAGGCCCGCAGCAAGATTGCCGCCGGCACTGTCGCCCGCTATGGATATTTTGTTGGGATCGATACGTAAACCGGCCGCGTTGCCATGCAACCATTGCAGGGCCGCAACGGCGTCGTCGAGGCCCGCCGGGAAGGGATGTTCCGGCGCCCGGCTGTAATCCAGGCCCGCCACGGCAACATTGCCGGTGGAAGCGATGTTCTTCAGCACGCGCAGGTAGCTGGAGCTGTCGGTCAGCAAACCGCCGCCGCCATGGAGATACAACACGGCGGGCAAAACACTTTCCCCGGCGGGCCGGACTATCCGAATACCCACCTGGCGGTTTTGCACCGAAATGCGGTGATAATGCTGTTGAAAAGAACCTTTGTACAACCGGGGCGCCATCAGGCAGGTGGCTAGGTGCACCATGCCGCGCATGATGGGAAGGGGAAGATGCACGTTGAAATTGCCTTGCCTTTTGAACTGTTTCATCAATCCGGGATCGGGGGGCAGGGATGCGGCGCCCTCGGGCCAGGTGCCTACGCGGAAAGTTGTACTCATGGGAGCCGGGGTTCTGTTTGCCCGCGAAATTAAGGCATCGCTGCCGCAAATGCATGCCGGGGCGCTCCCGCCGTCGGTTGCCGGGAATGAAATGTTTGTAAAGCCGGATGAACTGATTAAGCCTTCACCGCCCGGATGCCCTGCCAGGTTTGCAGCGCCCATTCGCGGTCGGCGGCATCGTCGAAATAAAATACCGACATCAGCACTTCACCGTCTGCAATATTAAAACCGTAAATCACGTGGTACTCCGTCACCCCGTCCGATTCCAGGATCATATACCCGGTTTTGGCGGCATTATCGTCGGAGAATTCGAATGATTCCAGTGTGGGGGCTTCGTCTTCCTCGCGGTGTTCGATGGACTGGAGGGTTTCGGTATAGAGTTGCTGGCGGGATTTGCTGTCGTCTTTCCAGATCGTGAGCCGGAGGGATTTATCGCCGGTCGTGTACAACAGATCGCCGCCTTCTTCCACCTTTCTTTCAAAAAGATGATTGATATCGAGTTGCCAGGTGTTGGTCAGTGCATGTGTTTCGATGTAATTATCTTCCATCTCGAAATCCACTATTTTCATCCATTCGCCCTGCTCGTCGCGTTCGTACACGGAGCCCACGCCTTTCAGCAGGAGGGCTGCGAGGGATGGATCTATGGCCAGCACCTCACTGGCGGAGTACAGTCCGAAGTTGTCGTTCTCCTGGGCGTATTCGTCCGATTCCTGTCCAGAGAAGATGCGCCAGCCGCTATCTTCTTCATCTGCTCTTTTCTCGCGGTACAGGAATCCGGGCTTTGCGCCTTCTTCCATAATCATCTTCGACACCAGCAGTGCGCCGATCGGCGGGAAGTTCGTTACGTCCATGGATATATATTAAATAGTGGAGCTCAATATTGATGCGGTGTAAAAATAGCCAAGTTTCCGCCTGAATATTCCCGTTTTCGCAAATCTTTCTCCCGTTTGCATAAACTTACCCGTCTTTTAAGCGCGAATTTAGCGGCCCAAAACAATGTGAACGGACCATGCGACTTAACTATCATGCAATATTCCTGACTATTTTTTCCGCTTCGGTGATTACCGGCAGTACGGCTGCTTTCGGGCAGACGGGCGCTTCCGGCCCAGTGATCCGCGCTGTGATCGCGGATTCCGCATCGCGGCAGGTGATGCCCTACGTGACCATCGGCGTGCTGGACGATAAAGATGCGCCCCTAGCCGCGGCTTATTCCAAAGAGAACGGCACTTTCAGCATCCAGCTTCCGGGCCGGGGGCACTTCCGGCTGGTCGTTTCATCCGTAGGCCACCGCCCGCTGCAGCTGGCGCTCAATGCTACGCAGGGCGCGCCTTCCATGGCGGATACCCTGTTCCTGTCCACCAGCTCCCGCCAGCTCGGCGAAGTTCAGGTGGTGGCGCGAAAGCAGCTGATCGAACAGAAACCCGGCATGCTCGTATACAATGCGGGCAACGACATCAGCAACAAAGGCGGCACCGCGGCCGATGTGCTCCGCAAGGCGCCGGCGCTCAATGTAGACCCGCAGGGGAATGTGTCAATGCGCGGCAGCGGCACGCTCCGCATATTGGTAGACGGGAAGTATTCCGGGCAGATGGCGCGCTCCGCGGCCGATGCGCTGAATATGATGCCGGCCGACATCATACAGTCGGTGGAAATCATTACCGCACCCTCCGCCAAATACGACGCTGAAGGCGCGGCAGGCGTTATCAACATCATCACGAAGAAAGGCAGCAAGCGCTTCAGCGGCGCCCTCGAAGTGGCCGCCAGCAACTGGGAACAGGCCATCAACCCGCGCATTTCCTTGTCCCGCGACAAGTGGAATATGAGCTTCCACGGCCACTTCCACCGGCTGCAGGATAAATCCGCCGCCTTCACCGAACGCACTTCGCTGGAAAACGGCGCGCCCACGCACATCCTCTTCCAGGAAAAACGGCAGAATAACGTGATGCCGCACACTTCCGGCGAGCTGACCATTGGCTTCACACCCGATTCCGCCAGCGAGCTCAGCCTGAACGTCAACGCCTGGCTCGGTTCCTGGCCCGACGGCAGCCGGCAAACCACCCGCATCCTCCTCCCCCGCGGCGAGTTGTCCGACGCCTACATGCAGGACGCACGCAAAAAAGAACGCTTCCTCGGCGCGGACATTTCGCTGGGATACACCCGCAAGCTGAAGCGCCCCGGGCAAGAGTTCACCGCCATGGCTCAGGTTTCCCCGACCGGCGGCAACTCGTCTTACAACACCTTGCAATCCGCGGCCGACGGCAAATTCCGCTCCCGTGAAGAAAACGCCAGCAAGACCCGTAACACAGAATACACGCTGCAGGCCGATTACAGCCATCCCTTGTCGGCCGACGGTGCATTTATGCTCGAAAGCGGCCTGAAATCCATCTTCCGCGACGCCAATAACAACTACGACGTTTGGTTCACCGACACGCCGCCGCCCGCGGAGCTTGTATTCCTCAGCGACCGCTCCGACAAGTTCAGCTACTCGCAAACCGTAGTGGCTGGGTATGTGTTGATGAAAATGAAGTTCAAACGCGGCTGGTACGCCGAAGCCGGCGCGCGGCTCGAACATACGGATATGGAAGGTAAATTCCGGGGCGGGAAAGACGCGTTCAGCAACACGCTCCTCAACTTCGTGCCCACCGCCACCCTTTCCAAAAAGCTCGACGACATCCAAAGCCTGAGCCTCAGCTACACCAAAAGGCTCACCCGGCCTTATATCTGGGACCTCAATCCCAATGCCGACGCAAGCGATCCCAGCAACATCGTGGTGGGTAATCCTTCGCTGCTGCCCGAGATCATGCACCAGGGCGAACTATCGTACAGCCTCACGCCTTCGTCGGGGATGTTCCTCAACCTGGCTGCGTTCTATAAACAAACCGATCAATCCATCTTCGACCTTACCACTACCGGCGCCAATGGCATCGCCACCACGCAAAAACAGAACCTGGCCGGTAATCGCCAATATGGACTGAACCTCAGCAGCAGCTTCCAGCTGACATCGAAATGGAACATGAACGGCAACCTGAACGTCAACCGCCTGGATTACGAAAGCCGTGCGCTGTTTGTAGCGAGCAAAGGCTGGGCGACCGACGTCAATGTGAACACCATGTACAAGCTCCCCGGCGCGGTAACCCTCTCCGCTTTCGGCGAATATTCCACCCGGAAAATCACTTTCCAGGGGCACACCACGCCCTGGTTCTTCTACAGCTTCTCGGCCAAAAAAGAGATCCCGGATGCCAAGATGACCATCACGCTCTCCGCGATCAATCCCTTTAACAACACCCTCAGCCAGACGGAAATCATCAACACGCCCACCTTCCGTTCCAGCGTGCTGAACTGGTATTACGACCGCTCGCTGAAGCTGACGCTGAACTGGGAATTCGGTTCGATGTTCGAGCAGAAAGCCAGGAAAAAGATCAGCAACGACGATGTGCGGGACAAGGGAGGGGAATAAACCTATTATCCCATAAAAAAAGCCGTTGTCGTAGAATGACAACGGCTTTTTTTATCAGGCGGCGGCTTGTTGAGGCCGCTTCGCTGGTTTCTTTTTCTGTTTCTTCTTCTTCCCCCACCAGATATAAAACCCGGTTATGGGCAAACTGGCGGCGATGAGGGAGCCTATGAAATAAATGATTTTCGTTGGCAGTCCAAGGATCAGCCCCGTATGCAGGGAATAGTTCATCCGGCGGAATTGATCACCGAAGTGGGCATCCTGGAAAGGTACCGCGTCCACACCGCTGGCTTGCAGCTTCTCGCCGGTATACTGGTCGAAGTAATGGCCGGTGTAAAATGCGCCTTCCATGTTGGTGTAGCAATAGATCGCCGCTGTTTTCTCGTCCTCGTCGTCCGGGATGCCGATGAGCACGGCGGCGCTTTTCGGGTGAGACAGCTCGTTCACCGACCTGCGCCATACTTCATCCGCCACTTTTAAGATCGGCAAGGGGTTGGCCGCCGCGGTATCGGAAGGCGCTTCATAATACGCAGGCATGGATTTTCCGCCGGAAGTCAGCCAGTAAAACGGTTTCTGCACCCAGCCGAGGCCCATGTAAATACCGGTAAACGCCATGATAATGGTAACCGGCAGCGTGTAGAAGCCTAGTACGTTATGCAGGTCGTAGTTCACCCGTTTGAATTTCGCTTTCCATTTGATGTTGAAAGCGTTTTTGATATTATGGCGGTTCCATTTTTTAGGCCACCACAATACCAGGCCGGTCAGCAGCAGGAAAAAGAAGATCAGGGTACCGTAAAGCACGATCTTGGTCCCTACTTTCTTCGGCAGCCACAAGGTGACGTGGCCGGTTTCCATATAAGAAAAGAAATCAATCTTCTCCCTGATCCCATTCACTTTGCCGGTATAGGGATTTACATACACCACAGAATCGGAATGGAAAGTAATTTCCGCGGCCTTCCCCGGAATGTGATACTGGATCCCGTGCACGTGGTACCCCGGCATCACAGCTTCCGCCGCGGGTATCAGGATCGAAGGCGGCAGTTGCTGCGCACCGGGCGCAGGAGCTTCCGCCATCCTTTCCGGGTACAGCCAGTCGCGGATATCCGACTCAAACACCAGGATGCAACCGGTGATCGAAACAATGAATACAATGAGCCCGGTGACGATCCCAATCCAGAGATGGAACCAGGCGTTGAATTTCAATAATGCAGATTTCATAGTCGTCGTACATAAAAACGACACTTTCCCGGTGTGCGGGAAAGTGCCAGTGTTCCGTTGCCGGAACGTGATTATTTCAGTTTGTCTACCCGCAGCAGGTAATCGTAGCCGCCGGAGATTTCCAGTCCGGGCGTAACCGTATCTTTTTCGATATCGTATACCCAGATATAGTCTTTACTGTTTTTCGCATTCACCATGATGTAGGCTGTATTGCCGTCCACCGTGATGGTCTGGAGCATTTCGCCCTTGTCGAGCGGCAGCTCCGTGAGCTTGCGGATGATTTTTCCCTGGCGGAGGTCCACCAGTGCGTACGCCATGATGTGTTCCGCGTCAGTGCCGTCATCCGGGAGCGCTTTGTATTTCATCAGCGCTTTGCCCGAACCGATGCCGTACAGCGCAACGCCGGCGCCGCCCAGTTCCTTTTCTATGTCTACAAAATACGAAGCGTCGAATTCAGTAGCCCCTTTCCTGATCCGGTACAGCGCGGATTTCATGGTGGCAGACAGCCAACCGGGATAGGACAGCATGTAATAATCGCTGTTGTCATCCACCACAGTCGCTTCCATCCACATATTGGAAATACCCGCACCTACGGAGCGGCCGTCCTCAACCTGCTTCACCAGCGTTTGCGTGGCAAAGTCGATAATGGCGACTACAGCTTTAGGATAAGCGGGATTGGGCCACTGCGCGGTGTACGCCAGGGTGAGGAACAATTTGCCATCCACGTAATTAAGGCTGCGCGTGGCTACGGACGCGTATCCCGCGGGGATCGCGCCAACGGGAAGTATGGAATTCTTCACCGACAGGTCGCTGGCGTTTACAACGGAGCAGAGCACTTTCTGGCCGGCGCCGTCGGTACCAACGAGCACGAAAGTGTTTTCGTCTATCCAGCAATATGTGGAAACGCCGGACTGGTAAGTAAAAGGCACCTGTTTCACGGTGTTGAGCCGGTTATCCTTGAAAGAATACTTCACCAGCCTGCGGTTGTTGCTGCTGGTACTGGGATAGTAGTAATAGCCATCCCGCGCGATAATACCGTAATCCGCATTACCCGTTACTTCAACGCCATTGTTTTTCAGCGTTACAACACCCTGGAGGTTTTCCGAACCCACCATGTATTGGGAGGTATTGGGCCAGGAACCGAGCTGGATCCAGATGGCGTAGTTTTCGGAGCCGCTGCCCGGGCCTACGGAGATCTTATCGTCGTATTTCACACAGGCGCCGAGTGTGGCCATCCCTGCAACGAGGGCGGCGGTACGGCTCCATTTTGCAAATAATGTATTCATATCTAAAGGAAAATGAAATTAGTGAATGAAGTAACGGAGCTTAACATAGAACGCACGGCCCGGCTTCTGCAGGCGGTAGTTGTCGTATGCGCGCTGGTCGGTGAAGTTGCGGCACTCGGCGGTGATGTTGTACTTGCCGTTTTGCAGGGAGTACGTTAACCCGAGGTTCTGGATGTACTGGTTGGGTACGCGCTTGTTGGAAGCCACGGTACCGAATTCGGACCAGGTCAGGTAGAACCAGTGTACATATTGCATATCCCAGTTCAGCTGAAGCCGGGTGTTTTTGCCGAGCAGGTCGTTTTTGCCGAGGCTGGCCAGCGCGTTCCCGAAGAGCCAGGGCATGTTGGGGATCTTGCTGCCGAAGGATGCTTCTTCCGTTTCGTCTTTTCCTTCGCCCCTGCTGGTATTATTCACGGAATTCTGGTATGTAGCGTTCAGGGTCAGGTGGAAGAGGTTGCGGTAATCGTATTGCACTTCTCCTTCCACTCCCTGCACTTTCACTTTGGAAGTATTTTCGTAACGGATCACCTGGGAGTTGGACTGGAACGTTTTCGCGTAGATGAAATCCACTGCGTTCCGCAGGTACCAGCCGCCTTCCGCGTAGATGCGGTGGTCTCCGCGCTGGGTACCATAGTAAGCGCCAACGTTCAGGTTATTGCTGGATTCGGGTTTGAGGTTGGGATTGGCGATCTGGTCGTACCCGTTCCCGAACATCTCGCTTACTTCCGGCAGGCGGTAGGCCTTTTCGAAGGACGCTTTCACACCAAAGTCGGGCATGATCTTGTAACGGCTGGCCACGCCATAACCCCAGAATCCCTTCGAATCATCGCCGGAGATCATTTTGCCTTCGTCGGTCAGGATAGAGTCCTGCTTCAGTTGCATTCCGTAATACTTGCCGAAGAAGGTGTTGGTCCACCGGCCGTTGAACAGGTTCTGCTGATAACTGAGTCCTACGATCTGTTTGCCGATTTTGCCGGGGTTATCGTCTTTGTCGGTGACCAGTTCGTTATAGGTTTCGTTCTGCGTTTCGTCGAACGTATAGTTCAGGTTGAAGGAATGCATCGCATTCAGGTTGTAGCTGAGATTGGCGCGGGCATAGTTCCGGGGGCGGATAACATGCGTCAGCGTCTTGATTTTGTTGATTTCCGCCTGGTTCAGCTCCACGCGCGACCCGTCCCAGAAATAGCCATACATAGTGGTGTCGGTTACGAGGTATTTATCACGGGTGTGCGATGCGAAGAAATTGAAATCGAGCCCTTCGGTGAAGAGGTTGTTCTTTTTATATCGGAGGGTCGCGTTGAGGGCGTCGCCGTCCTGCCGGGCTTCCCCGTACACTTTATCCTGGTTGGAGCCGGTCTGGATTTCGCGGCCGGTGTTGGAATAGCCGGCGCCGATAAAGAACACGTCGGCCCATTTCTTGTTGGCCACGCCGATTTCGCCCTGCACCATGGAGGAGCGGTATTGATCGTGGAAGCGGCGGACATCCCTCAGTTCAAACTCACCTTTCTGATCATTGTAGATCTCCATTGCTTTCATCTTGTAATCGTTGTCGGAGTAGTTGAGGAAAGCGCTCACCCGGCCCACGATCCCTGTTTTCTTCCCGGTGACCTGCCCGGTAACGGCGGCGCGGTGGGTGTTGAAGGAACCGAAGCTGTAGCTGGCGTCCAGGTAATTTTTAATGTTCTGGTTGGTGACGAGGTTCACGGCTCCGCCCAGTGCATCGGCCCCGAGCGATACCGGCAATACGCCTTTATAGATCTCCACCCTTTCGGCGAGGTTCACGGGAACGTTGTTGAGCGTCATGGAGCTGCCCATTACTTCCATGGGGATGCCGTCGATGAAATAACGGACTGCCCGGCCGGAGAGGCCATTGATGGAGAAATGGAAGTCGGAGCCTACTCCGCCGGATTCCCGCACCTTCACACCGGTGGTCCGGTTGAGGATGGTGTTCATATCCGCGGAGGAATTGGCGAAGCGGCGGGTATCGATGGCGTTTACCGCGAAGCCGCTTTCTTTCAGCTGGCGGCTCTGGCCTTTGGCGATAACGGTTACGCCGTCGCGTGTCTGGGTTTCTTCCGCCAGTACGATATCTATCTTCAGTTCGGTGTTGCCTAGCTGGATGGATTGCTCCTGCCGGGTGTAGCCGAGCATGCTGACGATGAGGGTATATTTGCCGGGTCTGAGGCTCCCGATGCGGAAGCGCCCGTCGTTTTTGGTATATGCACCGGCGTTGGTGCCCTGGATGGTCACCGCCGCGTCGGACAGCGGCTGGCCGGTGGCCGATTTCACCTGGCCGGAAACGGCGGAGGTGGATTGCGCCACGGCTGCCGTGGTGAGGAAGCTACATACAAGCGGAATAATGAATAGTCTGATAAGCTTGAACATTTGATTGGTTCTTGTTTCGGCTGGCAAAGTTCGGGCTGCGGATGCCTGGCAGTATGTCAAAAAGGGAAAATCTTTGATCCGATCCGGAATACTGCCGTTTTCCCGGTCCCGCTTCACCAAAAAGTTCGTATCGGGGTAAACAGCTGGTATTAATTTGAACCCGCCCGGTACTATCTTCACCTCTTTTTCCGCCGGCTCCTTTACCGTTGATCCATTTTTGGGAGGATTTTCCAAATGACGATGCCTATATTGTGCGTTCACCCGATTTACTGAATCGATTTAGCAAACGTTATGATGATGAAAAGGCTCATGATTTGCCTTGCCGGCATGCTGATGATGCAGGCAAATGAAGGCTATGGACAATCCGCCGGGAATTTCACGAAGTATGTCAACACTTTTCTCGGCACCGAACCGCTGACCGACTCCGCCATCGTAGGCTACCACCTGCCGGAAGGCTGGCGCTCCTGGGCGGGGCTCACCTTTCCCGGCAGCTCGCTGCCCAATGCCATGGTGCAACTCAGCCCGATGACCGAATACGGCTCCGGCGCGGGATACGAATATGAGGATTCCGTCATCCTTTCTTTCACCCACACCAACAAAGGCCACTGGAACCTCTGCAATATCCCCGTGCTGCCCGTTTCCGGCAGCGCGCCGGCCACAGGGTCGCGCTATTCCCACCAGCGCGAATCCGCCGAACCGGGATTCTACCAGGTGTTCCTCAGCGATTATAACGTGGACGTCAAGCTGACTTCCACCCTCCGCGCTGGCTTCCATCAATACAATTACCAGGACCGCGCCAACCGCCGCATCCTGTTCGACCTCGCCAAATCCAACAACCGCGTGAGCGACTGGAAAATAGAACAGACGGGGAAGAACTTGCTGCAAGGGTACCAGCAAACCGGCGAGCGTATCTATTTTTACGCTGTTCTCAACACGAACATCAAAAAACTCGATAAAACGGAAGAAGGCAAGCGCTCCGGCAACGCGATGGTGTGGCTGGAAGACGGCAGCAAACCCGTAGACATGAAAATCGGGCTTTCGTTCGTGAGCATCGAAAACGCCAAACAGAACCTCGATAAAGAAATCGGCAATAAATCTTTCGCCGCCATCCGCGCCGCCGCCAAAGCGGAATGGGAAAAGCTGTTGTCGAAAGTGGAAGTGAAAGGCGGGACCGAAAAGCAACGCAGCCTTTTCTATTCCAGCCTTTACCGCTCCTTCCTCTGGCCCGCCCTGCGCAGCGATGTGAACGGCGATTTCACCGACGCCAAAAGACAGAAAGACAATAAAGGCTTCCGGTATTACACGGAACCCTCGCTCTGGGATACTTATCGCAATAAAGATGTATTGCTCGCATTGCTGGCGCCCGATGTAGCGCTGGATGTGATCAGGTCGATGAAAGACGTGGGCGACAAGCGCGGGTTCATCCCCACCTTCTTCCACGGCGATCACGGCGCTTCCACCATCGCGGGGGCTTACCTGCGCGGCATCAGGGATTTCGATGTGAAGGGGACGTATGAAATCCTGCTGAAAAACGCGAACATGGAACCAGGCGCCCGTCCGCATGTGAAAGAATACATCGAGAAAGGGTTTATTTCCGATCCGCATATCGACAAGCCGCATGTGGAAACCAAGGCCAAAGCCGGTGTTTCCAAGACGCTGGAATATGCGTACGACGATTACTCCCTTGCCCAACTGGCCCGCGCACTGGGCGATTCGGCCAATTACCGGGCGCTCATGCAGCGCTCGCAGAACTACCGCAACATGTTCGATCCTTCCACGCGGTTCATGCGCGGCAGGCTGGCAAACGGCGACTGGATCACGCCCTTCGACCCGCAATACCCTTATTACGAATACATGTACCGCGAAGCCAACGCCTGGCAGGTTTCGTTCTACGCCCCGCACGACATGCCCGGATTGATAGAATTGTACGGCGGCCCGGCGGGCTTCGAATCCAAGCTGGACTCCCTGTTCACCGTTCCCTGGAACCCGAATCACATCGCGCGGAACGTGGAATCGATGATCGGGCAGTATTGCCATGGCAACCAGCCGGATCATGAGGCGCCGTTCTCCTATTACTTCATCAATAAGCCGGAGAAGTCGCAAAAAGTCATCGATACGATCCTGAATCACCTGTACGGTATCGGTGAGTTCGGCAATGCGCTGTGCGGAATGGATGATGCGGGGGAAATGTCGGCCTGGTATGTATTCTGCGCGGCAGGACTATACACTTTTTCCGCCACCGATCCGGAATACCTGGCTACCGTACCCTTGTTCGATGAGGTACGCTGGAAATCGGAAAACGGCAAATGGCTGACGATCCGCAGGCAGGGTAAAAGCCGCGACCTGACGGGCGTTCGTGTGAACGGGAAGCCCCAGCAGGGATGGTTTGTGCCGCACAGTTTGTTCCAGCAGGGAGGGGAAATAATTGTAGAAACGAAGTAAGCGGTTTACAAATCCGCTTCCATATAGATCGCGCCTTGCATGGGATTGAACCTGTAAGGCGCGATTTTTCTGAAGCCATATGCTTCGTAGAGTTTGATGGCGGAGGTCATGTTGGGCAGGGTGTCCAGCTTGAGCTTGCGGTAACCGAGCGCTTTGGCGGCCTGGATGGCTTGCTGGAGGAGGGTTTCGCCGAGCCGGTGGCCACGGAACTCCGGGAGCACGAACATCCTTTTCAGTTCCGATTCCCCTTCAGCGAATTTCCGCACCGCGATGCAACCCACTGCCCTGTTACCGTTGTAAGCGAGGATGAGCGCGCCTTCCGGGGCGCCGTACTGCTCGCGGATATGTTCCAGTTCCGCTTCGAATCCCTGGAATTGCAAATCGAAATCCAGCGAACGGGCATATGCGCGGAAGATACCGCGGGCGGCTTCGTACTGCTCCGCCGAAGCGGCGGTGCGGAAAGAAATGGCTGCTTGCATGGTGAATCAAATCTACAAAATATAGTTGCTTTTGTCAACTAATTATATTAAACTGAATAATTAATTGATAATCAATGTTTAATATCATTTATTTATCAAGAAAAATGCGCCCGGGGTGCAGGGGAATTTCGTAAATTCAGGTAGTAAAAACTGTTAAATCCCCCGTTATGCAGATCCCCATCCTCCTCGCAGCCATTTCCCTGTTGAGCGTATTGTCCGCCAGTGCGCAGGACGCCGACCATAAGGCCCTCCGCAACCATAATGCCGATTGGATCCAGGCGTATCCGGAAAAAGATACCGCTGCCATTCATCGCATCGTGGCCGATGACCTCGTAATGATCAACGCCGCCGGTGCGCGCTTCGGTAAAAGAGACCTCATTAAAAACGTAGCGAAACCCGCCTCGCCCATTACCTCCGCCACGATCGACAACGTGGAGATCACCGTGAAAGGGAATATCGGCATCGTGGTGGCCGTAGTGGAATTCACCATGATGCAAAACGGGAAAGAAACCACCGTCAGAAATAACTATATGGACGTTTATGAAAAGCGCGATGGCCAATGGATAGCCATTGCGGCACACGTTACCCGGCTCGACGGAAAGTGAATTAACCATCCCCTGGTGCGCCTGAACTGAATTTACAATGGCGTATTGAGCGTCGACATCGCCACCGACACTTCCCCGCCCCTGGCCGCGGACACCTGCAGCCTGTACGACGCCGGGTTGAAAGGGATTTCCACACGGATCACCGCACCCGTTCCCAGCTTGCTTCGCCGGATGGTTTTGCCCTGCCGGTCTAACCGCACGAGGCTCCATTCAAACGCAATCTCTCCATCCCCCGCATATTGCCAGTTCCCGTTTTCCCGCAGCAGCGCGCGGTACTCGAGGGTTTTGCCTTCCCGGGCAGCCATGGCGGGCCGGAGGATGCTGACCTGCGGGATGGAATCCTTAACCCTGCCGCCTTTCCAGATCGCGTACAACCGGTGCCAATCGGGCTTGTGGCGGCCGTCGGTATCCAGCAGCCCGTCGAACGTGACGCGGTTGGTGGCTTCTTCATCCTGCCACGAAGCAATGAAAACACCATTCCGTGAAGGACCGGCCGTAGCGTACAATCCCACCGGGGCGTGACTGATAAAATACGGCGCCGTCACTTCTTCCAGCTGCACGAGCCCTTCCCCGTCGGGCGGCAGCACCACGCCACACGCTGCGGCTTGCGGAATCTCGTCATACAGGTATTGCAAAAGCCCCGAG
>NZ_CALNBI010000052.1 GCF_937874145.1 uncultured Chitinophaga sp.
CCGCATCGGGGCCCGGCTGGTCATGATGGCGCGCGTGGCAGCGGTCGATCTACGGACGGCCCAACTCTCTTCCTGATCTGCATCTGCTCGCCGGCGTACGAATTCACCGATTCTGAATTGTAGCCGTGGGCGGTGGAGATGAAAATATCGTTGACAGGATTCTTCTTCTTCTTCTCTTCCACCACTTTCACGAGGTATTCCCTAATGAGATCGGCGGACTCGCGGCCTTTGATCACCGGCGGTTTGATGCGGGCAGTGTAGATGCTCATGTTGATCTGCTGCGCGGCATCAGGATTGATGCTGTAGTAGAAGTAATTTTTCTGCGCGCTGTCCTGTTTGATGAAATCGAACGCCATATGGAAATCGTCGTAGAAGCGGTCCGACGGTACGGAAGACCGCTGCCAGTTGATTTTCTGGTTCATTTTGAAGGTGGAGGTGAGGTATTGGGCATCACGGACCATCGGGATGGGAATATTGCCCACGAGTACGGCGCCTTCCAGTTTCTGCGGGCGGGCGTGGAGGTCTTTCAGTACTTTCCGGATCTGTTCCGGGTTTTTCCAGTTTTCGTAAATGATATAGGTGCCGAGGCCGGATTGCTCCACCGCGGTACGGTATGCTTCGATTTCTTTCTGGGCTTTTTTGAACGTGGGCTCGTCGACCACGATGGCAAAGCTGGTTTTTGATTTTACGCCTGGTTCCTGGATCTGTTGTGCTGCGGCAGCCTGGGTGGCGGCGAGCGCGATGGCCAGTAAGCAAATCCGGCTGATGGTTCCCCTGATCATATATTATCGCTGTTTATTTTCTCATGTCGTTGGGCGGAGCGCGGTTGGATGAAAGGGATATAAATAACGTATACTCGATCTCGATAGCTCCCGTAACAAATTTCAAATGCAAAATTAGTCAACAATAAACCGCGCCGTTTACGAAATCGGGAAAATTTTAACATTTTTTAAAAACGATGATAAATACAGTACTGGTAACGGTTTGACCCGCATCCGGCAACTAAGGTACAAATTATTTGCAACATTGTAGCATTTTTTAAACCCGGTAAACTTTCCGGGTTTCCGGGGTTGGTCAGGGGAATGTCATCGTATATCCTGCAGCGGGCGCACGGAAAAAATCACGCAATTGTTTCAAAACCGTGGATAATTAAGTATCTTTTCGCAGCATCAGGCTATTCCATCAACCAGATCGTAACGCTTACCAACTATATTTTGCTTTGACGCTTTTGCATGCATATACAGACGAGCAGTTGTTTTCCCTCCTGCAGGAAGGGGATGAAGCGGCGTTTACCGAGGTGTACCGGCGTTACTGGAAGCTGTTGTTTTCGGTAGCGGCCAATAAGACGGGCATGCTGGCTGACGCGGAAGAGATCGTGCAGGATATTTTCGCCGATCTCTGGAAGCGCCGTGCAGATATCAGCATCCGCAGCACCCTGAAGCAGTACCTGGCCGGCGCCGTCAAATTCCAGGTGTTCGCTTACTACGACAAACAGCAGCGCCAGCGCGACTTTCAGCAGCAGGCCGCCACCGGCGGGTGGCAGGAACCCGAATGCGATTATAACGCCCTTAAGGCCCAGATCCTCCAGGCCACCGCGCAACTGCCCGAACGCTGCCGCCTCGTATATGAACTGAGCCGCAACGAAGGCCTCTCCCACAAAGAAATCGCCCAAACCCTTGGCATCTCCGAGAAAACGGTGGAAAACCAGATCACCAAGGCGCTGAAGCATCTCCATTCCGCCCTCCGCTCCATTTTCTCCCTCGGCGGGATCATTTAATTTTTTTTCAACCCGCGTAGGGGGAAGCCTCTTTTTATCCTACTTATAGGAAAACGCATGCATTATGCCCGGCCAACAAAGGGAAGACCTCGCCTATTACCAGCAACTGATCCGCAAACTGATGGAAGGAACTATCACGGATGCCGAGCGGGCGCAACTGGAGGACTGGTACAACACCGGCATGGAAGATCCCGTGCACATCCCGGCCAGCTTCGTTTCCGGCGAAGAAGCGCATGAAGCCCGACTGCTGGAGCGCATCCGCAACAAAGCGGGCATCAGCACCAGGGCACGCATTGTCCCCTGGCGCCGCCGTTCCTGGCGCGCCGCCGCGGCCATCCTCCTCATCGGCGGAGCCGCCACCTTTTTCCTTTTCAACCAACGAAACCCGCCCGCGCCGGCTACAACACCCACCACCATAGCGCAGGATGTAAAAGCCCCCCGCTCCACCCGCGCCACCATCACCCTGGGCGACGGATCCCAACTGGTGCTCGACAGCCTCGCCAACGGCACCATGGCCACGCAATCCAACACCCGGCTCGTGAAACTCGACGGCGGAGAAATCGCCTATAACGGCAGCACGGGCGAAAGCGCCACACCCGTTTTCAATACCCTCAACAATCCCCGGGGCAGCCAGGTAGTCAGCATTACACTGTCTGACGGCACGCGCGTCTGGCTCAATGCCGGCTCTTCCCTCACCTACCCCGTCGCGTTCCACGGCAGGCAACGCAACGTGGAACTGAAAGGCGAAGGGTATTTTGAAGTGGCGAAGAAGGCCGGCCAACGGTTCGTGGTTACCGCCCGCGGCACGCAGACCGAAGTGCTGGGCACGCATTTCAACATCAACGCATACACCGAAGAATCTGTCACGAATATCACTTTACTGGAAGGAGCCGTGCAGCTCCAACTTTCCGGCAACACCCATCCCCTGCAACCCGGCGAACAGGCATCCGTTACGCCGGCGGGCAATATCACCACTACCCGGCCCGACCTGGACCAGGTTATGGCCTGGAAGAAAGGGGATTTTTATTTCACGGGCACCGACATCGAAACCGTCATGCGCCAGGCCGCACGGTGGTACGACCTGGAGGTGGAATACCGCGGCAAGGTGACCGGCACCCTGTCGGGCGACGTGTCGCGGAGCGTGAATGCTTCCGAACTGTTCCAGATGCTGGAACTTACCGGCCGCGTGTCTTTCGAAATAGAAGGCCGCAAAGTTATCGTCATACCTAAATAATATGAATATGCAACGCAACCAAAATCTGGTGTACCTGCCAGCAAAACACAAGTAAAAAGGCTTTCCAAAAAGAAAGCCGTCGCGTGGTCAGACGCGACGGCCGGAATTCGGGCGCCGAAATTACAATCTCGCTTGACTGTTTTATTTATTCACCCAAACCTGTCCCGGGGAAACCGGGACCCGGCAAAGATATGACTTTAACCAAAGACTTGCCAGCCAGGAAACCGCGCAGTATGCATCCGCGCGTCATCATTTTTCATGAGACTTTAAAAACCAAGGTGATCCGAGCCATGAAACTTTCCTCGATCTTCATGCTGATCGGGTGTCTTGCCGCTAGTGCCAAGGGTTACACACAGAAGCTCACCATTAACGAGAAAGACGCTCCGATTTCCCGGGTTTTCCGGGCGATTAAAAAGCAGACGGGATACAATTTCGTGTATTTCGACAGCGACATCCAGGCGGCGCAGCGCGTGACCGTGCAGGTACACGACCGGCCGCTGGAAGATGTATTGCAGATCTGCCTGAACAACCAGCCCGTCACGTACAAAATCGTCAACCGCACGATCATTCTGTCACGCAAAGCCAACGCCTCCTTCCGCCAGGGTGCGGCCGCCGATTCTGTGAAAGGGGATATTACGGGAAGATTGCTCACCCAGGCCGGGGAACCGGTGTGGGGCGCGAGTATATTTGTGAAAGGGACCTCGAGGGGCACGCAATCCAACGAGCAGGGCAGGTTCCAGCTGGCGGACGTCCGCCAGGGATCGGTGCTGGTGATCACTTTCGTGGGATATGCCACCCAGGAGCTGAAAGCGCATTTCAACAACGACGGCTCGGTGCAACTGAGTAGTACCGACGTTTCCGCTTCCCGGACCAACGAAGGCTACCTGGCCATCATCATGAAGCCGTCTGCCCGGCAGATGGATGAGGTGCTGGTGGTGCCCTACGGCACCCAGAGCCGCGCTTCCTACACCGGTTCCGCCGTTACGGTGAAGAGCGAGCAGCTGGAAGACCGTTCCCGTCCTTCGTTCCAGCAGTCGCTGCAGGGAAACGTAGCGGGGATGCAGGTGATGGAATCCACCGGCCAGCCGGGCGCCGCGCCAACGGTGAGGCTCCGGGGCATCAGCTCGTTCAGCGGCATTAATACGCCGCTGTATGTGGTGGACGGGGTGCCCATGCTCACGCAGGAGATCACCACGCTGGCCACTTCCTCCAACTCCGGCGCCGGTATCAACCCGAACGATATTGAATCCATCACGGTGCTGAAAGACGCCTCCGCCGCTTCGATCTACGGATCGCAGGGCGCGAACGGCGTCATCCTCATTACGACCAAGAAAGGCGCGGCGGGCCGTACGAACATCTCCGCTTCCGCCAACTACGGCATCAACCAGATGGCCACTTCCAAACGCAACAAACCGCTGAGCACGGCGGAAATGACGGAACTGATGACCGAAGGCGTCCTGAACCGGCAGACCAACGGCATCACCACGCCCGAAGCAGCGAAGGCGTTCCTCATCACCCAGGGCTTGAACCCGGATGTGAATACCGACTGGATGGACGTGATCACGCAAACCGGCCAATACCAGCAATACAACCTGTCGGCCTCCGGCGGGAACGACAAAACGAAATTCTTCCTCTCCGGAGGCTATTATAAACAAGACGCGGTAACCCGCGGGCAGTGGTTCGACCGCAAGACCGCGCGCATCAACCTCAACCACAAAGCCAGCAAACGGCTCAGCTTCAACAGCACCATGAACTTCACCGGGCAGCGGCTGAGCACCGTACCGGCGGCGGGAACAGGCCAAAACCCCATCCGCAGCCTTTACCGCCTCGTGCCCTGGCTGGCGCCGTATACGGAAACCGGGGCGTACAATCCCAACCTGGTATACAATCCTGAAATCGTCCGTAACGAAAACAAATACGAAACCAATATCTACCAGGCCATCGGCAACGTGGGCGCTCAATTGCAGCTGACGGATTATTTATCCGCAGAATCCAAGCTGGGCATCGACATCCATTATTCCGACGATTACCGTTACTGGAGCCCGCTCTGGAGCGACGGCCGCGGCTCCAACGGCAGGGGCGCGGAATATTCTACACTGTGGGCCAACTGGACGGCATCGAACCTCCTGAAATTCAACCGGCAGTTCGGCAGCCTGGGCGTTAACGCCACCCTCGGCCAGGAAGGCGCCCGCCGCAACCTGAAGCGCGTGAGCACGCAGGCGAACAACTTCGCGGCGCAGGACCTTTACACGCTGCAGAACGCATCCGAGCCTTTCGTGGCCTGGAGCTACCGCGCGGCAGCTTCCATCGCCTCCTACTTCGTAAATACCAGCTTCAATTACGACCAGAAATATTATATCAACCTGACCGGCCGCCGCGACGGATCTTCGCGCTTCGGTAGCCTCCGCCGCTGGGCCAATTTCTGGTCGGCTGGCGCCGCCTGGAACATCGACAAGGAAAATTTCATGATGAACGCTTCGTGGATCGACAGGCTGAAACTCAGGGCCAGCTATGGTTTGAGCGGCAGCCAACTGGGCGATTATTACGGCGCGCAGGGCTTCCTTTCCGGCGGCAACAACTACATGAACCTGCCGGGCTTCATCCTCGGGCAGATCGAAAGCGGCACACTGACCTGGGAAGAGAACCGTCCGCTCGACATCGGGCTTGAATTCGAATTCCTGAAAGGCAGGCTGACCGGTAGCATCGACTGGTACACCCGCCGCACCAGCAACCTGTTCCAGGACATGCCCGTGCCGATGGAAAACGGCGTGACCAAGCTCAATTACAACGTGGGTGGGATGAAGAACGAAGGCTGGGAGCTCACGCTCAACGGCCAGGCCGTTAAAGCGAAAGCTGCGGGTGGTTTTGACTGGAATATCAACTTTAACATCTCCACACAGAAGAACAAGATCCTCGCTTACCAGGATTCCAGCGTAGTGACAGGGGTCTTCCTCCGGGAGATCGGCGGCGACTTCTACCAGTTCTACCTCCGCGGTTATGCCGGCGTGGATCCCCAGACGGGAGACGCGCTGTGGTATACCGACAAAACCGAATCCAAAACCACCAACGTCTACAACCAGGCCGCACCTTACAAACAAACCGGCAAGAGCGCGCTGGCGTCGGTTTTCGGCGGGCTGACGAATACCTTCTCCTTCAAAGGCGTATCGCTGTCGACCCTCATTTACTTCAACTGGGGCAACCACATTTACGACAGCTGGGGCGCATATACGCAATCAGACGGTTCCGCCGGGCTTACCGAAACCGGCCAGATCAGCAGGATGACCTACGACCACCACTGGAAACAGCCCGGCGACAACGCGAAATATCCGA
The DNA here is from genome assembly GCF_937874145.1 of uncultured Chitinophaga sp. Lineage (GTDB taxonomy): Bacteria > Bacteroidota > Bacteroidia > Chitinophagales > Chitinophagaceae > Chitinophaga. Next base: position 6,342 of record NZ_CALNBI010000052.1, read on the forward strand.
AGATGGCTTACCGCGGCAGCCAGTCGGGGCTCTCGAACCAGTCTTCGACCCGGTTCCTGTACGACGGCAGCTACATCCGCCTGCGCGAGGTAACGCTGTCGTACCAGATACCGGTGCGGGGGCAGCTGAAACAGGTGGTGAGGGGCGCGTCTGTATATGTGCGGGGCAACAACCTTTACACGTATGTCCGCGACCCGTATCTGCCGTATGACCCTGAAACGGATATCAGTGGCGTGCTGGACCAGAACCTGCCTATATCGCGGCAATTCGCTATCGGCGTTAATCTTTCCCTTTAATCTTTTAATGCATGAGTATGCAAACGATAAAAGTCAGGATCATGCGCAGTCTTGCATCCTTTACACTCATCCTCGCCGCGGGCGCAACGCTGATGACGGCGGGTTGCGGAAAATCCTTCCTGGAGCTGAAGAACCCCCAGGCCATCGATTTCGACCAGATCAAAGACCTCGAATCGCTCACCACGGCTTCCACCGGCGTGTATAGCCGCTTCAAGCAGGCGAATTACTATAACCGTACGTTCATTTTGGTGCCCGAGCTGATGGGCGACAACTGCTTCATCAGCATCCGCAATTTCGGGCGGTACCTCAACCAGGACCGCTTCGCCGTGGGCAACGGGGATTCTTATCTCACCGGTGCGTGGCAACTGATGAACCAGGTGATTGTGAACGCTAACCTGGCGTTGGCTTCCGCGCAAAAAATCACCTTTTCGGGCACCGACCAGCCGAAGGCCAACCAGGTGACCGGCGAGCTGTATGCGTGCCGGGCTTTGGCCATGTTTGACATGGTGCGCCTGTTTGCGCAGCCTTACAATTTCTCGGCGGGCGCGGCGCATTTGGGGATACCGGTGTATACGCAGCCGTCTAACCAGATCATCTACCCCAACCGCGAGAATGTGGCGGCAAGCTATGCGCAGATCGTATCCGATCTGAAGCAGGCAGAATCGCTGATGACCAACGCGAAGAGCAACGGCCGGTTCACGCTGGCCGCAGTGCAGGGGCTTTTGGCCAAGGTGTATCTCTACCAGGAAGACTGGGCCAATGCCGAAACGTACGCCACCAAGGTGATCGACAATACGTTGTACACCCTCCTCCCCGCTTCGGGGTATGTTGCCAGCTGGAGCGCGAAATTTTCTGCGGAATCGTTGCTGGAGATCGGCAATACGCCCAACAGCAACTCGGGTTCCGACGGGATCGGGTATATGACCGAACAGGCTGGGTATGGCGATCTGCTGGCGTCGAAGGACCTGTACGATACTTACACTGCCACCGACGTGCGCCGCGGGCTTGTAACACCGGGCGCGCGCGTCAATGCGGAGCCACAGGCGTATTTCATCGGGAAGTATCCGAATGGTGTGGGAACGAAGGACGATAACCCGAAAGTGCTGCGCAAAGCGGAAATGTACCTCATCCGCGCCGAAGCGCGCGCGGAGCTGGCGCTCACGGATGCTTCCAAACGCGCGGGTGCGCTGGCGGACCTGAACGTGATCGTTAAACGTGCTGACGCCGCCGCGGCGGATGTGGATTTGAGCGGCGAAGCGCTGATCGACCGGATCATCCTCGAACGCCGTAAAGAGCTGGCCTTCGAAGGGAACCGGCTGTTCGACCTCAACCGGAAAGGGAAAGACGTGATCAACATCCAGTCGGATGCGCAGACCACTTACAAATATCCCAACAACCGTTTCATCATGCCTATTCCTTATGATGAAATGAACGCCAATCCCAACATGGTTCAAAATCCCGGCTGGCGCTAATCTGCCGGGAAAAGTCAAACATTCGTCCTGAAAAAATCAATGTTATGCACATCAACAATTCCCAACGCTTCATACAATACTGCGCCCTCGGCCTGATATCCGCCATGCTGTTCCTGGCGGCCTGTTCCAAGAAAGACCTGGTTGCGCCGCCTTCGCCGGAACTGAAGCCCGACACGCAATCGTCCGTCACCACCATCATGCCCGACATGCCGGTGATCGACACGCAGATCGCCAGCTTCATGGCACTGTACCAGGTGCCCGGCGCGTCTATCGCCGTGGTGAAAGACGGCAAGCTCGTGTATGCGAAAGGCTATGGCATCGCCGATTCCACGACCATGGACATGGTAGATACCTCCAGCCTGTTCCGCATCGCCAGCCTCAGTAAGTTCGTGACCACGCTCGGCGTGATGAAGCTCGTGGAAGACGACTCGCTGGAACTGACCGATAAGATCTTCGGCGCGGGTGCGCTGCTCGATACCGTATTGGGTACCAAGCCTTATCCCGCCTACGTCCAGGATATGACCGTGGAGCAACTGCTGCGCCACGAAGGCGGCGGATGGGGCAATTCTTCCAGCGATCCCGCATTCGCGCAATCCTCCTATAACATCGACCAGCTCATCGGCTGGGCCATCAATAACCGTCCCCTGGCCAACGCCCCCGGCACTGTAACCGATTATTCCAACCTCGGGTTCATGATCATGGGAAGGATCATCGAGAAAATCACGGGGCAGAATTACGTGACCTTCATCCAGCAAAACGTGCTGGGGCCCTCCGGCGTCACCAACATGCAGATCGGCGCGTCTACCTACGCGGGCCGGAAACCCAACGAAGTCCGCTACTACGGCCAGAACGGGAACCTGCCTTACGGCTATAACAGCAACGCGTTTACGCGGCTGGGCGCGGCGGGCGCCTGGATCGGCAGCCCGATCGATTATATGCGCGTGATGGTGCACAATGACGGGTTCACGACGGTGCCGGACCTCCTGGCGGCCGCCACCACCACGGCGCTCAGCACCAAATCCACCATATCCAATTATGCATTCGGTATCCGCATCAGCACAAACGGGAACTGGTACCATGGCGGCTCGCTGTCCGGCACCCGCACCTGGATGGTGCGCACGTACCATGGTTACAGCTGGGCGATATTCCTGAACACGCGCAACAACACCACGGCCTTCAATACGGCGCTGGACCGTTTAATCTGGCCGGCGGTGAACAGCAGCGCCACGGCCTGGCCGGCGATCGACCTGTTCTGATCACCCAAATACCAATGATCTAAATGTAACGGAATGATGTACAAAAAGATTGACGTTACCGGTTGCGGGAGCAGCCGGAAAGCCCTCCTTTTGTCCCTCCTGATAGCCGTCTATGCCACCGGGTTCGGCCAGCGGAAGCCAACGCCGCTGCCGCCGGGGCTGGACGCCTACATCGGGCAGGTCCTCGATTCCTTTCACGTACCCGGCCTCAGCATCGCGGTGGTGAAAGATGGGCAGGTACTGCTTTCGAAGGGATATGGCGTGCGGAAAATGGGCGAAAGCGGGAAGGTGGATGCGCAAACCCTCTTCCCCATCGCATCGAATACAAAAGCATTTACGGCCACCGCGCTGGGGATCCTGGCGGAGCGGGGCAAGTTGCAATGGAACGACCGCGTGATCGACCATTTGCCATGGTTCCGGATGTCGGACCCATTTGTAACGCGGGAGATCACCATCCGGGACCTGCTGGTGCACAACAGCGGCCTGGCGCCCTATGCCGGGGATCTCATGCAATTTCCCGTGAGCGATTTCACGCGGCGCGAGATCGTGGAGAGGATCCGCTTTCTGCCGCTGGCCACCAGCTTCCGTTCGGCGTATGCATACGACAATGTGCTGTACCTGGCGGCCGGGGAAGTGATCGAAGCAGTAAGCGGAATGTCGTGGGAAGATTTCATTCGCCGTGAAATCCTCGATCCTGCCGGGATGCACGGCACGCTGGAGCGGTTCTCCCGGTTCCAGGGGCAGGCAAACGGTGCGATGCCGCATATCCCCGACAGCAAAGGCCGCATCAGTGTGCTGGAAACGTTTTTCGAAGAAGGCATGAGCGATAAATCCAACCCCGCGGGCGGCATCGTGTCGAATGCGGCGGATATGGCGAAATGGATGCTGGTACAACTGGATTCGGGGAAGACGTTGTTCCGTCCTAAAACGGCGGCGCTGCTATGGCAGGGCGTGAATCCCATGCCGGAAGTATCCGTACCCGCGTGGATCGGGCCTTCCCGAACGGAGATGAACAGTTATGCGCTGGGGTTCAGGGTGTACCTGAACCGCGGCACCAAAGTGGTAACACATGGCGGCAAACTCGACGGATTCGTTTCCTGCGTGATGCTGTTCCCGGAGCATGGCCTGGGCATTACGGTGCTCACGAACCAGGAATCCGGCAACGCGTATAACGCGATCCTGCAACACCTGGCGGATTACTACCTGAAAAAACCGCCAACCAACTGGATACGGGGCTACCGGATACAGGAAGACGCGAAGTTCGCGCGGTTTGCGGCGCTGGAAGGGCAATCGCTGGGCAAGCGGGACAGCACCTCGCGCCCGGCGCTTCCGATCGCACAATACGCCGGCATTTATCGTGATCCCTGGTACGGGGATATTACGGTGACGCTGAAAGATGGCAAACTGTACATGAAAGCACAGCATACGCCCGTGTTCTACGGCCAAATGGAGCACTGGCAGTATGAGACTTTCATCGTGCGGTGGGACCATCGCGAAGTGCGCGGCGACGCTTTTATCACATTTACACTGGACGCCGCAGGAAAAATCGTAGCGGCGAAAATGAAAGCCGTATCGCCGCTGACCGACGTCAGCCTCGACTTTCACGACCTGGACCTGAAACCTGTCAAATAAAAGATATGAACGCAATTACAAGCAAGCGCCGGAGGATGCCCATCTTCCGGACAGGATGCCTGCTGGCCGCCCTTCTCACCGGAGCGGTAGCACAAGCCCAGCAGACCGACAGCATCGTAGCCCGGCTCACGCGGCTCACGGCGGAATTCGGCGCGCACGAGCCCGGGGGGACGTTGATCGTGAGCCGGGAAGGAAAAGTGATCTTCCGGAAATCGTTCGGGGTCGCCAACCTGGAGCAACCCTTGCCCGTGACCGATACCACGCTTTTCGAAGCGGCATCCGTTTCGAAGCAATTCACCGCAACGGCTTTGCTGCTGCTGGTGCGGCAGGGGAAATTGTCGCTGGAAGACGATGCGCGCAAATATTTCCCGGAGCTGCCGGATTACGGCGCTACCATTACGATCCGGCAGCTGCTCACGCATACGAGCGGGTTAAAAGACTGGCGGAACGTGACCTACCTCACGCCCTGGCCTACCGGTTACCGGCTCATGAACCAGGCTTTTGCCCTGGATATGATCTTCCGGCAGGCGAACCTCAATTACGCGCCTGGTGAGCGCTTATCCTACACCAACGCCGGATACGACCTGGCGGCGACGCTCGTGGAAAAACTGACGGGCGTTCCGTTTGTGAAGTTCGTCCAGGACAGCCTGCTCGCACCCGCCGGTATGGACCGCTCCTACTTCCGGAAGCATTTCCGGTATGTAGCGCCCGGCAAAGCCACCGGCTACTATCGCAACGGCAAAACCTGGGAAGCCGGCACCGTACTTGACGAGAACTACGGCGCGGCGGGCCTTATCACCACGGCGGAAGACCTGCACAAATGGCTGCGCTACATCAACCATCATTTCTCACCCAACGACGCATTTACAAAAATGCGGCTGGAGCGATACGTGCTCAACAACGGCGACACCTGCGATTATGCGAACGGCGGCGTGTACGTTAAAAACATTGAAGGCATTCAGCAGATCAGCCATTCCGGCTTCCTCGGCGCTTTCCGTGCATTGACCACCTACTACCCTGCCGGGGATTTCGCGGTCGCTTATACGAGCAACAACCAGGAAATCTCCACCGTGGAACTCAACAACGACATCTACCACATTCTTTTCGACCGCAAGGCTGTAAAGCCTTTCACATACTCCGACATGGATACCATCCGCATACAACCAGCCATGCTGGCGGGGAAAACCGGAAGTTACATGAACGAGACCGACAGTTCCGACGTCCTCCAGTTCTTCGCCGGTAAAAACGGGCTCATGCAATACCGCGCGCCGTTGAAAGCGCTTCCGGGCAATAAATTCCTGCTGGAAAAAACATTGTATCAATTCTCGGGAACCGGCGAATCCGTAACGCTTACGCGCGGCGGGGAGCCTGTCACCTACAGGAAAATTCCCGTCCAATCCGTTTCACCGGCGCTGCTGAAAGTCATCTCCGGCGCGTACCACAGCGAGGATTGCGATGTGACGATGTATGTGGAGCCACATTCCAAAGGATTGATCATGCACCGCGCGCCTTCCGATTCCGTGATCCTGGAACCAGTTTTCAATACCGGCCGGCATATCGGGTATAAAGGATTTGACCATAAGCTCAGGGTGATTTACGATTTCAATATCGACAAAAACCAGGTAGCCCGGCTGTCGGTACACTTGCCACGGGCCAACCGCATCTACTTCTACAAAACCGTTTCGAAAAATCAATCGCCGCGCCAACTCGCCGGTTTCAGGCAGCGGTAACCAACCAAACAATCATTCGAAAATCATATACAACATGAAACTCAGTTTTGAAACATTCGAGCTCAGGAAAAAATATCCGTTCACCATTTCCGGGTACACTTTACTGACGCAATCCGTGATTTATGTAACCATTGAACATGAAGGCTATACCGGCGCCGGGGAAGCCAGTCCGGGTTATTACTTCGACGAAACCATCGACGATGTGCTCGCCTTCTACGCTTCGCTGGCGCCGGATTTCGCGAAAATCTCCGACATCAGCGACCGCCAGTCTATCATGGATTTCGTGGAAAAGAAGCGCCCCGGCCTCACGGCCGCCAAAGCGGGCATCGACGTAGCGCTGAACGACCTTTACGGTAAAATCCTCGGAAAGCCCTGCTACCAGCTCTTCGGCGCCGATCCAGCCACAATGCCGGTGACTTCGTTCACCATCGGGATGGACACGCCGGATGTGATCCGCAAGAAAGTAAGCGAAGCCACGGAATTCAAGCTGCTGAAAATAAAGCTCGGCGGCGAAAACGACCGCGGGATCATCGAAGCGATCCGCTCCGTGTCCAGCCAGCCGTTGTGTGTAGACGCCAACCAGGGCTGGACCGACCGCCAGGAAGCCATCGACATGATCCATTGGCTGAAGGACCAGGGGACCACCTTCATCGAGCAACCCATGCCCGTGGCGCAGCGCGACGACAACGCCTGGGTTACGGAGCACAGCCCGCTTCCCGTGGTTGCCGACGAGGCCGTGCAGCGGCTCGTGGATGTGGAAAGCGCCAAAGGCGTGTACCATGGCATCAATATCAAAATGTCGAAATGCACAGGCATGCTGGAAGGTTACAAGATGGTGCAGAAGGCGCGTTCGCTGGGGTTGAAGCTGATGATCGGCTGCATGAGCGAATCGTCTGTCGGGATACTGGGCGCCGCGGCCATCGCGCCTTTGTGCGACTGGGTGGATCTGGACAGCAGCTGGCTGATCGCCAACAATCCGTATCACGATCCTGAACTGAGAGAAGGGAAAATCATTTTATCAGATGCGCCGGGCCTGGGCCTGCGCAAAAAATAAGCGATCCAGACATCATGAATGAAGTAACAGTCCGCCAGCCGCTGATCCAGCAGGATATCGTCGTTTTCGCCATCCTGGTGCTGATTACAACGGCCGTGCACCTCACCTCGAATTCGCAGAACCGGGTGCTGAAGAAGTTTTATTTCTTTTGTCCGCCCCTGCTGGTCATGTATTTCGTGCCCGGCATCCTGAACACCACCAACGTCATCAACGGCGAAAATTCGCGGGTATACGAGCTGATTTCGAAGTTCCTGCTGCCGGCGGGCCTGGTATTGTTTACGCTGAGCGTGGATATCCGCGAATTGTGGAAGCTGCGCAGGAAAGCGGGCGCCATGTTTTTGGCCGGAGCCGTGGGCGTGATCATCGGCGGGCCGCTGACGATCCTCATCGTAAAACAATTCGCACCCGGATTGGTGGGCGGCGAAGGGCCGGACGCCGTTTGGCGGGGACTGGCCTGCGTTTCGGGCAGCTGGATCGGCGGCAGCGCAAACCTGGCGGCGTTGAGCGAGGTGTTCAAGCCCAGCCCGAAGCTTTTCTCCAGCATGGTGATCCTCGACACGATCATCGCCAACCTGTGGCTGGCGATCCTGCTGTTCGGCGTGGGGAGGAATAAGCAATTGAACCGTTTCTTCCGCGCCAACGACAAGGATGTGGACGAGGTGCGGGAGAAGATAGAAGCCTACCAGCTGGCGACGTCGAAGATTCCGAACCTGGGCAATGTGTTGTCGATTTTGGCGGTCGCCTTCGGCGGATGCGGGCTGGCGTACTTCATAGCGGAGCCGACGGTGGCCTACATCCAGGCGCATTACCCGGTGCTGGAGCGTTTCAGCCTGACGTCGGGGTTCTTTTGGGTGGTGATATTGTGCACCACGATCGGGGTGGCATTGTCGTTCACGCCGCTGCGCAGGCTGGAGGGTTCCGGCGCTTCACGGACGGGGAATGTGTTCCTGTACCTCTTCATCACCGCGGTGGGCATGCAGATGGATATTGCGAGCGTGGCGGAGAACTACGGCCTGTTGCTGGTCGGCTTTATCTGGCTGCTGTTCCATATCCTGGCCATGCTGATCGTGGGCCGGCTGATCAAGGCGCCTTACTTCTTTTTCGCGGTGGCGGGCGAAGCGAATCTCGGCGGCGCGGTGCAGGCTTCGCTGATCGCGTCGGCCTTTCACCCGGCGCTGGCGCCTGTCGGCGTTTTGCTGGCGGTGCTGGGTTATGTTTTCGGCAATTACGGCGGCTATCTTTGCGGGTTGCTCATGCAGTGGGCATCCGGTTGAGTTTGGCTATACAATTGGAAAGTAAAAGCGAAAATCCCCCCGGAGCATGCTGCTTCGGGGGTTTTTCGTTACGCTATAGAAAGCGGGTGATTTTTTCTATTTTAGGCGTTATGGTATCATTCAGCACTATCCTTTCAAGCGCGGCGCTGGCGGCTCTGATGGCTACGGCCTTGCCCTGCGCGGCACAGCAGCCGTCCATCTTCCTGGCCGACCCTACCATTTTCGCCGACAAGGGGCAATATTATCTGTACGGCACCAGCAGCAGCAAGGGCTTTCTCGTATACACCTCCAAAGACCTGCAAACCTGGCAAGCGCCGGCGGATACTTCGCGAAGGCTGGCGTTGCAGCGTGGCGATGCTTTCGGGAACGGGGGCTTCTGGGCGCCGCAGGTCTTCAAACATAGAGGCAACTTCTACATGGCATATACAGCCGACGAGCAGATCGCCATCGCGAAGGCTTCCCATCCCGCAGGCCCTTTCAAACAAAACACACCCATCGCGCTCAGCGGTTCCGGCAAGCAGAT
>NZ_CALNBI010000053.1 GCF_937874145.1 uncultured Chitinophaga sp.
ATCATTAACTACTTGTTGCTGATATCCAGGTTGCGAACCTGCAGGCCTTAAAGCCGTATCATTTTCACTTTTGCAATCGTAAGAACTTTCTTCGTGAACCACCCTGTTTCGATGGGAGTGCAAAGGTAGAGATGTTTTTCATTCCGTCCAAATTTCTTCGAAGAATTTTTTCATCTTTTTTCGATGACCGCTTTCTTCCGAAAACCTTTGCCATCTTGCCTTTCAGCGATCCGGCGGACTATAAAAAACGATGTAAAGAACTGTGTTGTTTCGTTGTTGTTGGGGGCGCAAAGATAGCGAAAGTTTTTCCTTTCAACCAAATTTATTCTTTACTTTTTTTTCATGCAGTTCCGAAGATGTTATTCCTCTTTCCTGTAAGCCATATCCAGCCTGATTTTCAACTGAATAGATCCGTAAAGATGCCGTACAAAGAACTCGTTGTTTTCCGCGTTAACGGGACGCAAAGGTAGCGGGTTTTATTCTTTCTTTCCAAATGTTTTTCCTCACTTTTCGGGAGAAAAACACAGAAACAGCCATAGCAAAGGGTTTCCAGCTACAAACTTTTTCCCAGCACTCCCTCCGGATAATGCACGCGCATCAAACTCAACCCCTGCGGAGGCACCGCAAAATCCGCCAGCGTGCAGTCCCTCCCCTCAATCGCCGCACGGAACCCTTCCACCGAAAGCCGCTCCCGGCCTACCCGCAACATCGTTCCCACCATCCCACGCACCATCCCCCGCAGAAAACGGTTCGCACTCACGTTATAGACTATACGCCCATCCTCTTCCCGCCAAACCGACTCCCGGATCGTACAGTTAAACGTTTTCACCTGCGTGTTCCGCTTCGAAAACGTACTGAAATCCACATACTCCATCAGTATCCCCGCCGCTTCCTGCAACAGCCCCATATCCAGCCGGTACGGATAAAAATACCCGCGGTCCCGCAGAAACGGATCCTTCGATGTATATAACGTATACTCGTAAGAACGCCCCGTTGCCGCAAACCGGCTGTGCAAATCATCCGCCACCGGGTACACACCCCTCACCACGATATCCGGCGGAAGGATCGCGTTCATCTTATACACGAACTGCGGATGCAAAGGCTTCTCCAAATCGAAATGCAGGAAGTTCTGCCGCGCATGCACCCCCGCATCCGTACGGCTGGAACCCGTCGTTTCCACCGGCTCCCGCATCAGCACACTGATCCCGCGGTCGATCTCAGATTGCACCGTCAACGTTTTGTCCTGCACCTGGAACCCGCTGTAACGGGCGCCCATATAAGCTACTTCGATAAAATACCTGGCCATGATGCGCGAAAGTAGGGATTTTTAAAACGACAAATGGTGAACGGATACCTCCATTCACCATTCGCCAAATACTCTTCTATCTGTTACCGTTTCAACATCGCATTGAAACGCTTCTTGTAATAGTCGTCGGTCAGCAGGTCCGCCAGCTTCGCGAAGTTGTCGGAATCATACGTCCGCGCATAAGCTGCATCCATGAGCTGATAACGGTTTTCATCTCCCGAAATCAGCTGCGTAAGCGCTCTCACCTGGTCGGTGCTCACACAGGTATTTCGGGTGCCTTTGCGGAAGGCGTCCACCATATCCTCATCCGTTTTCCTGCTGTTCATGGTGCGCAGGAGCTTGCGGAAGGCATCCGTTTCCAGCACTTTCTGGCAGTCGCTGTTCACCATTTTCAGGTCGGTCTTCTTCTCTTCCGCCTTTTTAGGTTTCGCTTCAGCGGCACTCTCATGCCAGCCTTCGTTGGCGATGCTGTCGCGCGCCAATGCTTCGCGATCGGCCGCCTCGCGTTCCGCCTTGCGTTGCTGGCGGCGGGCTTCCCTAGCCGCTTTCGCATCAGCCTCTTCTTCTTTCTCCGAAGGAATAACTTCCACTGCGGGTACGGCTGCCGGAGCCGTAGCAGCGGGCGTTGTGGCCGGGGCGTTACCGAAGTCGATGAACTCGGGCTCGGGGCCTTCTTTCTTCTTTTTCTTCGCTTTCTTCGGCTTTTCTTCCGGCGCCTTCTCTTCAGCCGGAGCCGCTTCCTTCAGCGTTTCTTCCGCAGCCGGCGCCGCTTCCGCTTCCTTCAGCGCTTCATCCGCCGCCGCACGCTTCTCATCTTCCAGCACATCGCTCAGCAACGCTTTCTCTTCTTCCGTCAGCGGTTCGCGCTGGCCTTTCTTGCGCTTTTTGGGCTTCGGCGTTTCAGCCGCAGGTTGCGACAAATCCACAGGCGCCTCGGTTACCGCCGCGGGCTTGGGTTTGGGGATATCCATATCGGCAGGGCGATCATCCGTCACGATCCGGTCCAGCGATTCGGCGAAGCTATTTTTCTTTTTAGGTTCTGTTTTCCCGGTTTTGGCCACCGCCGGCGTAGTATCGGCAGGCATTTCGGCTTTGGGCGCTTCTTCCGCCAGGGGCTTCTCTTCCGCAGGCTGTTCGCCGGCAGGCTTTTCTTCCGCTGGTTTCTCTGCGGCCTTCTTTGCCAGAACGGCTTCCACGTCAGCCTGAACGTTGTTGATCAGTTCTTTCTGTTCCGCCGTAGCGCTTTCACTGGAAATACGCGTCACAGCCACGGCTTCCCCTTCCGGATTTTCCACCGGCTGGGCGCCCCCGGCCCCGGAGGACTTCAGGGAAGCGAACGTCTGCAGGTCGTACAGGGCCCAGTCCTGGTCGCCCGTATTCTTCAGCAGGTAGCCATAATCGCGGCCGCCGGCGAGGCGGATGGTGAATTGCTGTTCAGGGGCTCCTCCTTTCGGGAAGCCGATCGTCACGGGCCACTTGCCGGGTTCCATCCTGGGAAGGATGAGATACCCCTTCACGGAGGAGCTCAGCAGCTTGCCGCCGTCCAGCTTCACGTAAAAGGGCTGGTGCTTCTCGTGCTGTATATATACGAAATACGACGCATCCTGCGCAGCAAGGCCTGAGGCGATCAACAGGCTGCACGCCAGATACAACAGTTTTAGTTTGATTGAATGCATAATGAATGTCTGATACAAATATTATTCCAGCACAATGAGCACTTCGCCTTTTTCAACGGCTTTCCGCTCGGTAACCCTGATTTCCTTCACCACGGCATCCGCCGCAGACTTGAATACGTTCTCCATTTTCATGGCTTCCAGGATGAGGACGGGGTCCCCTTTCCGGATGGCCTGCCCCGGTTCCACGAGTATTTTCAGCACCATGCCGGGCATGGGCGCCTTGATGTCGTTCACTTTCCGGGCAGCCGCCTCGCTGAGCCCCATGGATGCCAGGAGGCGGTCCATCGGCCCCTCGAGCCCCACTTCATACACCGATTGCCCGATCCGGAGGGTAACGGTCTTTTCGGCCCGGTCGGCCCCGACCACTTCGGCCACGAAGCTCTTCCCGTCCATCAGGATGCTGAAACCGCCGGAAGGCAAGGGTTCCGCGCTCCAGGCAACGGGCTTCCCGTCGCACTCCGGAGCGCCGCTCGCGCCCGAAGGATTTATTTCATACGGCTTGCGGCCGTTCACAGTAGCTTTGATCATATAAAAATCATGTCCTATCTGTACAAAAATAACAATTTTAACCGCTTGCGTCGTTTTTGGGCCATTTGTTTAAATTTGACCCCTGCCCTCCGGGAGGGCGCTTATTTTTGAACAAATCGTTTTGCATGTATTTACCATCTACAAAAGTTCCGGCTATCCTGCTTGCCGGAATCGCCATGCTGGGCTTCTGCTCGCCTGTTTTCTCGCAAACAGGGGAAAGCAAAGAAGATCCGCTACTCAACATTTACCGGGCATCCCCCACCAAAATCAACAATGTAATCCACACCAAGCTCGATGTTCGCTTTGATTACGCCAAACGCCAGCTCATCGGCAAAGCGTGGATCACCCTCAAACCCCACTTTTATCCCACCGACAGCCTTACGCTCGACGCAAAAGGCATGGACATCCGGACCGTTTCCCTCGTTCAGACCGCCGGCGCCACCGTGCCCAAATTCCCGTCCGACGGGCAGCTGAAATCCGCGCGCACCACGCCCCTGCAGTACGAATACGACGGGAAGGCGATCCGCGTCAAACTCAACAAAACATACAGCAGCAACGATTCCTATATTGTATTTGTAGATTATACCGCCAAGCCCGACGAATGGAAATCCGAAGGCAGCGCGGCCATCACCGACGCCAAAGGCCTCTATTTCATCAACCCCGACGGCACAGATCCCAAAAAACCCATCCAGATCTGGACCCAGGGCGAAACCGAAGCCTCCTCGGTATGGTTCCCCACCATCGACAAAACCAACCAGCGCACCACCTCGGAGATCTCCATGACGGTCGACAAAAAGTACGTCACCCTCTCCAATGGCAAGCTGGTCAGCCAGAAGCCCAACGCCAACGGCACCCGTACCGACACCTGGCGCATGGAGCTCCCCCACGCCCCCTACCTCTTCATGATGGCCGTGGGCGACTTCGCCGTGGTGAAAGACAGCTGGCGCGGCAAAGAAGTTAACTATTACGTGGAAAAGGAATACGGCCCCCACGCCAAAGCCATCTTTGGCAATACGCCCGAAATGATGACGTTCTTCTCCAAAACGCTCGGCTACGATTACCCCTGGGTGAAATACAGCCAGATCGTAGTACGCGACTACGTTTCCGGCGCCATGGAAAACACCACCGCCTCCATTTTCGGTGATTTCGTGCAAAAGACCGACCGCGAATTGCTCGACGACGATGAGCGCCTCGGCGAAGCCGTTATTGCGCATGAGCTGTTCCACCACTGGTTCGGCGACCTCGCCACCTGCGAGTCCTGGAGCAACCTCACCATGAATGAGTCTTTTGCCGATTACAGCGAATACCTCTGGTTCGAGCACAAGTTCGGCAAAGACGCGGCCGACGAGCACGGGTACAATTCCATGCATAACTACATGGAATCCGCCCAGTACCGCGGCGACCATCACCTGGTGCGCTTCCATTACCACAGCCAGGAGGATATGTTCGACGCCATTACTTACCAGAAAGGCGGCCGCATCCTGCATATGCTCCGCAACTTCCTGGGC
>NZ_CALNBI010000054.1 GCF_937874145.1 uncultured Chitinophaga sp.
GAATTAGGCCTGCCAGGCGTTCCGCCGGAGGGGTCGCTGGAGAAGGCCCAGTTGTCCGGGCCGGCGCAGGGAAAGGCGGGGTCTTTCATTTCGATTGACCAGCCGCCTGCAGACTTAAAGCTCCCGGAGAAGCGGCGCATCTCTACTGCTACGGCGTGGATCACGCGGCCGGAGGGGTCTTCCAGGGAGAGGAGGTCTTCGTCGTTGTGGAGTGCGAAGAAACTGCCGGCATCGACGACCGGTTGGAAGAAGGGGGCTCCCCGGCGGGGAGACACCACTACATATCCGCCGGGCTCCAGCGCAAAAGCGGGGAGCGTGGCGGAGCCGCCGTTGCCGCGGACCTTCCATCCCGCGAGGTGCACGGTGCGGGGCGACGTGTTCTTTAGTTCGATGAACTCGTACTCCGGCAGGGAAACCGGAGGCGAAGGGTCTGTCATGATCTCGTGGATAATGACATCGTGCGGCAAAGGATACGTGGTATCGCCGCAGGGCGCAGACAATAGCGCACAGGCACAAACAATGACTTGCATACGATTACTTTTTAATGGGTCAACAATCTGGCGGGAATATATCGAAATTGTCGTTTGATATATTAATTTTGGGTCTCGATTTTTAAACCTAATCAAAATCATGAAAGTAGCCGTAGTAGGCGCCACCGGACTGGTAGGCTCCAAAATGTTGCAAGTACTCGCGGAGAGGAATTTCCCTGTGACGGAACTGATCCCTGTCGCTTCCGAAAAATCTGTTGGCAAGGAAGTGATGTATAAGGGTAAGCCGTACAAGGTGGTAACCGCAGATACGGCTATTGGCATGAAACCGAACGTAGCCATTTTCTCCGCCGGCGGCAGCACTTCTTTGGAATGGGCGCCCAAATTCGCGGAAGCAGGCATCACCGTGATCGACAACTCTTCCGCCTGGCGCATGGATCCCGGCAAAAAGCTGGTGGTGCCCGAAGTAAATGCAGACGCACTCACGCAGGAAGATAAAATCATCGCGAATCCTAACTGTTCGACCATTCAAATGGTGCTGGTGTTAAAACCGCTCCACGATAAATATGGCATCAACCGCGTAGTTGTATCCACCTATCAATCCGTAACCGGCACCGGCGTAAAAGCCGTGACGCAGCTCATGAATGAGCGCCAGGGTATTGAAGGAGAAAAAGCATACGCTTATCCCATCGACCTGAACGTGATCCCCCAGATCGACGTGTTTACGGAAAACGGTTACACCAAGGAAGAAATGAAAATGGTGAAAGAAACCGTGAAGATCATGGGCGATGAGAAAGTGAAAGTTACCGCTACTACCGTGCGCATTCCTGTAATGGGCGGCCACAGCGAAAGCGTGAACATCGAGTTCGATAAAGACTTCGATCTGTCCGAAGTACGCAGCATCCTCGCCGCAACACCGGGACTGATCGTAGTGGATGATCCTTCGAAAGCGCAATACCCCATGCCGAAAGATGCACACGACAAAGACGAAGTATTTGTAGGGCGTATCCGCCGCGACGAAACACAGGCGAACACACTGAACCTCTGGATCGTGGCAGACAACCTGCGTAAAGGTGCGGCAACAAACGCTGTACAAATCGCGGAATACCTGAGCGGAAAGAACTGGTTGTAAGAAAGACTTTTCCTATAGTTATCCACAACGGCGCGGCACACACCGCGCCGTTCTTCTTTGTGTTCGGACTGCTATCATCTTGCAGTTCAAGTCATTAACAAAAAATAATATTTTATCGGTTTTCATTCATTATCATTCATCTATACGCATAACGCTGCCATGTGTCACTTATATTCAACTCTTTACACGGTTGAACATTTGGAATTTGCATTTTTTTAATTTAAATTCACTTCCCCGTCACACTACGACGAGGCATACACGAATACTGTCGACTCTATTAACGAAACGCGCAATGCGTTTACTGTACCTGCTTTCATCATTTTTTGTTAATGCACTTTGGATTAAAAACTACACGGAAGTAGTATAGATTTGTGGGGGATATAATTCACCTTTGACATTACAATCCTATGCTAATAAATTCATTATCTGTATTATCCATGAAAACTATTCTATCAATTTAAACACCCTTTTAGTCCTATGAAAACCAACGCAAATCGTGAACTTTTGTTAATGCATAAGTTTACCGAAGAATGGAGCACGAACTTTTCCTCGCAGGTTTCCCGCATCATGAACATTGTGGATCAAAAGGATACAATGGACGGAATTATTCCGATCATTGAAGTGGCGAATGTGTATAATCAGCGCTTCGCGGAAACGAGGATCGACAAGGAGAATTTATTAAAGAACCGTAAATCGCGCCCATTTGAGTTTTTGATACACAAGAATTGATTTACTGTCTCTATTTTGTTGCAGCAGCCTAGTTGCCGGAAGCGCTTGTACCCCACAAGGACTTCTCCGGTAACTAGCAGGTCGGGGAAAGATGATTATTCGTCCTGCGCGGCATTCAGAAACCCGATGAAGGGTTGCATCGTCGAAAAGATGCGAAGCACATCGCGAACGAGCGTTGGTTGGGTAGCCGCCTCGTCGCTGACATGAGTAGTCACTACCCAGCTTTTCAATTTCAGATATGCGATAGCGGGATTATCTTCATGATATCCCTGTGGCGCGGTTTTCAACGAGTCGCCATTTACTTTTCCGAACAGGCGGATAAAATCTTTCGCCCCAACGATTCGCTGAAAGTCCGCGAAGTTATAATCTATTTCCTGACGAACTTTTTTAAGCGCGGGAGGCGCCGGCATCCAAAGGCCGCCACCGGCAAAGCTATGCCCTCCGGGCTCCAGGTGGAAATAAAAACCTGCCAAAGGGCTCTTCTTTCCCCCTTTCGAAAAGGAAGCGCCCATATTGGCTTTGTACGGCGTCTTGTCTTTCGAGAAACGCACATCCTTATATATCCGGAAAACACACTCCTTTACCGTCAGCCCTTCCATCCCGGCATCCATCCGGGCCAAACCGTCGATGATTTGTTGTACCAGGCTTTCGAAATCCTCTTTGGCCTGGAGGTACGATGCCCTGTTTTCATCGAACCAGGCTTTGTTATTGTTGAGTTTGAGGTCTTTCAGGAATTTCAATGTGGAACGTTGCAGCATAATTGATAGCCCGTTTTTGGGGGAGAAAAGATATAAAAAACCCCGGTAAACCCGGGGAAATTTTCTCGCTCCCGCCGCAAAGGGCCGGAAATAAAGCAGGGCCGGCTGAAACAGCCGGCCCCTGAGCATAATGGTTTGGTTAAACCTTGTTATATGAGCCTGTGATTAGGATCCCTTAAAACTTGTAGATCGCAGCCAGCAGCACATTGGCGGAATTGGCCTTCGGCGCGTCGGCCTTGGTGAAAATATCCTTCGAGCCATGGTCCAGCCTGAATTCGGGGATCAGCGTGAACCCTCCTACCTTGTACTGGCCGGAAAGCGTAACCGCAAAGATGCTGCCGCCTTCGGGATACTCGGTTTTGTCGCCGTAAACCTTGATGTTATCCTTGTCGGAGAAATACTCCCCGCGCAGCGTGAGCCCCAGGCTTTCGGTGGGGTCGTAGTTCAGGTAAAGGGCCGAGCCGTACCAGTTGGTGTTAATGCCATTCTTATACATGCTGTAGGTACCGTTGTACCCCAGGCCGAACTTGGGCGTCATTTGATAAGTGATCACCGCATCCAGCTGATCGTTCCGGGTCTGGAAAGTATCGCGGCCGCCAATGTAATTCAGGTAAAATTTGAAGGGAACCTCCGCCGGGGCAAATCCATATTGCGCACCGATGAACTTGATCCCACCCCAGGTAGCGGATTTAAAGTCGGTCGGGTTGAACACGCCTACCATCAGGCTGTGCGAGCCGAACGTCATATCCGCCTTTACCCCGGTGTGGAAGAAAGGGCCATAGGAAAACATATATGACATGCTGTAGTTGCGGTTGGCGTAAGCATCCACCAGCTCGTAACCCACGTGGGTGCTGTACGAGCCCATGGAGAACTTCAGCCAGTCGGTAGGCGCGAAGGCAACAAACAGCTGCTTGATCGCCAGTCTTGTTTTATCATCGTTGTACGAAAAATCTTCCGCACGCTTCCCGAAACCGATATCCGCCACCATGCCTACGTTCTTGAAAGTACTTTCCAGTTTGAGGGAAAGCATGTTCAGCTCGAAGGAATTGTGGGAACCGGTGAAGCTGGTCTTATTATCGGTAACGTTCTTGTTGAAGTTGTATTTATAATATACATCGGCGGAGCCGGACAGCTTGAAGCCAACGGGAAGGAGGCGTGTAGAATCCTGTGCGAGGGCAGGCACAGCCGAAAAGACAGCCAGGAGCGCGAATAAACTTTTTCTCATTATTGGAATTTTAAAATTTTGGTTAATAAAATGATAAAGGGTTCCGCTGCTTTGTTTGGGTGCTGATTCAATTACACGATGCTATTGGGGCAAAACTATCCCGGATCGCCCGTCGTCATGGCCTGCTGGCCACGACGACGAACAACGTCCGGTTTTTCAAACAAGAGAATATTGACTAACTATTGCGAGGTGATCGATCAGATCAAGGTTGATAAAACTATCCGTGCTGGATGCCGGTTTCTTCTTCCGTGAGCGTGCCGTTGCTGCTGATGCTCATCATGTTGGGGTGGTACATTTCGTTGTGCTGGGTAACGTCCAGGCCCAGTTCTTCTTCTTCGTCAGACACGCGGAGCGGGTGAACATAGTTGATGAACTTGAAGATGGCCCAGGATACGGCGAAGCTGTAACCTACTACCAGCAGCAGTCCGAGGGTTTGTTTGTAAAAGAGGCTGAAGTTGCCGTACGCCCAGCCGTTCTCCGTGATAGCGGGGTTCACGGCCTGGGAGGCGAAAACGCCTGTCAGCAGCATGCCGGTCATACCGCCTACGCCATGGCAGGGGAATACGTCCAGCGTATCGTCGATGGAAGATTTGTTCTTGAAGTGTACGACAAGGTTGGAAACGATGGCCGCCACAAAACCGATGAACAGGGATTGGGGAACGCCTACATAACCGGCGGCGGGGGTGATGGCTACAAGACCTACCACGGCGCCGATACAGAAACCGAGTACCGAGGGTTTACGTCCACGGATCACATCGAAGAAGATCCAGGAAAGGCCTGCAGCGGCGGTAGCGGTATTGGTAGCGGCGAAAGCGGTAACCGCCAGGGCGTTGGCGCCGAGGGAAGAACCTGCGTTGAAACCGAACCAGCCGAACCAGAGCAGACCGGTACCCAGCAATACGAAGGGTACGTTGGCGGGGGTCAGCTCTTTTTTGGCGATGTGGTCTTTACGGCGGCGAAGCACCAGTGCGCCTGCGAGGGCTGCGCAACCGGCAGAAATGTGCACTACGGTACCGCCTGCAAAGTCGAGTACGCCGAGTTTGTAGAGAATACCATTAGAATGCCAGGTCCAGTGTGCTATCGGCGCATATACCAGGAGGGAGAACATCACCATGAAGAGGACGTAGGAGGTAAAACGGATACGCTCCGCCACCGCACCTACTACCAGCGCCGGGGTGATCACGGCAAACTTGAGCTGGAACAGGGCGAACAGCATCATGGGGATAGTGCCCCAGGCCGGCCCGTCAGGAACGCCTTTAAAGAAAAAGTACGTAGAAGGATCTCCGATGATACCGTTCTGGGATTCACCGAATGCCAGGCTAAAGCCTACCACCACCCAAATAATGCTGATCAGGCCGGTGGCGATGAAGCTTTGCATCATGGTAGAGATGACATTCTTTCGGTTCACCATGCCTCCGTAGAAGAAGGACAAACCGGGGGTCATCAAAAATACCAGGGAGGTGGCTACCAGGATCCAGGCGACATCTGCGAAATTATATTTGCTGGCATCAGCAAAAGTGGTCGGGGTCGGCAAAAAAATGCCAATTACGGCAAGTCCGGCCAAAACGATAAAGGGCAGATAATCCTGAAATGAAATTTTCTTCAT
>NZ_CALNBI010000055.1 GCF_937874145.1 uncultured Chitinophaga sp.
ATGTCGACCATGGGAAATTTGCCGGTGCTGTCGGCCTTATTGCCTTTTACCTGGATCACCCGGGACACTTCGCGCTGCGAGCGGTCTACATATGTTTGCCCGACGATAAAATCCATAAATCGCATTTCCATGTACTGATCGGGATGAAAATCCTTCTCGCCGCGCACCCTTCTTTCATCATAAAACCTGACGAAAGTATTGATGCGGCGGTCTTCCAGGTTGCGGACCAGCGCATCGCGGAACTGATCGGCGGAAAACTGGAAGTAAGGTGAGCGGACGTCGATCTCGCTGACCACCACGTGTACCAGTCCCAGCTGGAAGGCCTGGTCGCGGAGGCTGGCGGCGTCCCGGAAATTGGGGCTGAGGCGGAGTGCGGCGCCAAATTCCTCGTAGGCGTCCCGCGCGGCTTGCTTGGTACGCTGTTCCATAAGCTCGATACCCCGGTTATAGCGGACTTCAGCGGCATTCTCGCCCGAGGCGGCGATGGCGGAGCTGTAATCTTTCGGTTTCACGACGGCGCTGGCGGCAGGCGAGCTGCGGATCACGTTGTACAGCGATTGCATGGCGCGATATTCGTTCTTCACCTCTTCCCATTTCAGGGGATTGTTCGACGCGAGGGATTGCTTGGCGCGGCCTTCATAATGTTCCATGGCGGCCTGGTAAGCAAGCGGGAGGAGGCGGAGCGAAGTTTCGTCCTGCGGGCGTCGCTGTAACTTCTTGACGAACGATTCGACGGCGTCATAATAGCGCCCCTGGTTGTACAGTTTTTCGCCGGATTTGCAGGCAAAGAGGATGACGGCGGGCAGGCATACGGATAGGTAGCGAAGAAACTTCAACATATAGCTGTGTTTACGAAGATATGCAGGCAAATGGCGCGCCAGATTGCAGGGCTGGGGTCAGACTTTGAAATTGCGGCGTAACTCACGGTCAACTTCCCGCGCTTTGATGGAGTCGCGTTTGTCGTGCAGTTTTTTGCCTTTCCCGAGGCCTATTTCCATTTTGGCGAGCCCTTTTTCTGTGATGAACATTCGGAGGGGAACGATGGTGTACCCGCGTTCCTGTATTTTCTTTTCCAGCTTGCGCAGTTCTTTTCTCTGGAGGAGCAGTTTGCGTTCGCGGAGGGGATCGTGATTGGCGTACGTACCGAATTTATACTCGGCGATGTGCAGGCTTTTGACGTATAATTCGCCTTTGGAGAAATAGCAGAAGCTGTCGTTGAAACTCACTTTACCGCCGCGGATGGATTTGATCTCGGTTCCGGTCAGCACCAGTCCGGCGATGTATTTATCTTCTATCGCATATTCGAAATAAGCCGATCTGTTCTTTAATTCTGCCATGTGAGGGTTAAAAATGGGCCGGTTGCGAGGGGCAACCGGCCGGGGAATATCGTTAGTTTTTGAACAGCTGGAGCAATGTCCCCAATTTGTTCTTCAGTTCTTTACGATCGGTGATAAAATCGAGGAACCCGTGATCCAGGAGGAATTCAGCGCTCTGGAATCCTTCCGGCAGGTCCTTTTTAATGGTTTCCTTGATCACGCGCGGGCCGGCGAAGCCGATGAGGGCGCCGGGCTCGGCGGTGTTGATGTCTCCCAGCATGGCGTACGACGCGGTAACGCCGCCGGTAGTGGGGTCCGTCATCAGGGAAATGTAGGGAAGGCGGGCTGCAGCCAGCTGGGTGAGCTTGGCCGAAGTTTTCGCCATCTGCATCAAAGAGAATGCACTTTCCATCATACGCGCGCCGCCCGATTTGCTGATGATCATCAGGGGGAGTTTATGCTGGATGCAATAATCGATGCTGCGGGCGATCTTTTCGCCTACTACGGAGCCCATGGAGCCGCCGATAAAATTGAAGTCCATGCAAGCCACCACGAGGCCGTACCCGTTCACAGTTCCAACCCCGGAGCGCATAGCGTCGGAGAGGCCGGATTTTTTCTGGGCGTCTTTCAGCCTGTCGCCATAAGGTTTCAGGTCGTTGAAGCCGAGAAAGTCTTTCGGGTAGATGTTAGTGAAGAGCTCTTCAAAATTATTATCATCAAAAATGATCTCGAAATACTCGGGCGAATTGATACGGTTGTGATAATTACACTTATCGCAAACGTAAAGATTCGCTTTCAGATCTTTCATGGTGGTCGTCTTCTTACATTTCGGGCATTTGTGCCATAAACCGTCCGGCGCCTCTTTCTTCTCACTGGTAGTGGTGGAAATACCCTGTTTAATTCGCTTAAACCAGCTCATACAGAATGTGTACTAAGTAATTAGATTAAAGATTAGTGATGCAAGATACGATAAAATTAAATTTTTCCGTCAATCAAAAAGCCCCCCGTTTTTCAACAGGGGGCTTTGACAAATATATAACAACCTGGTTATTACGCGTTACGGTTAATGCAGTTGAGGTCCTGGAAGGCCTCTTCGAGGCGTTTCACGAAGGATTCCTCGCCTTTGCGGAGCCAAACGCGGGGGTCGTAGTACTTTTTGTTGGGCTTTCCTTCGCCTTCGGGGTTGCCGAGCTGCGCCTGGAGGTAGCCTTCCTTATCTTTATAATAGTTCAGCACGCCTTCCCAGAAAGCCCACTGCATGTCGGTATCAAGGTTCATTTTGATAACGCCGTAGCCGAGCGCTTCCGCGATCTGGTGCTTGGGTGAGCCGGAACCGCCGTGGAACACGTAGTAAACGGGCTTGGGCGCGGTGCCGAATTTCTTTTCGATGTAGTCCTGGCTGTTTTTCAGGATCTCGGGGCGCAGTTCCACGTTACCGGGGCTGTACACGCCGTGCACGTTGCCGAATGCGGCGGCCACGGTGAAGCGGGAACCCACTTCCATCAGTTGCTCGTAGCTGTAGGCCACGTCTTCGGGCTGGGTGTAAAGGAGGGAATTTTCAACGCCGGAATTGTCCACGCCGTCTTCCTCGCCGCCGGTCACGCCCAGTTCGATTTCGATGGACATGCCCAGTTTATTCATCCGCTGGAAGTATTTTTTAGAGATTTCGATGTTTTCGTGCAGGGGCTCTTCGGAGAGGTCGAGCATGTGGGAGCTGTACAGCGGCTGGCCGTTCTCTTTCATGAACTTTTCACCCGCATCCAGCAGGCCGTCGATCCAGGGCAGCCATTTTTTGGCGGCATGGTCGGTATGGAGCACTACGGGAACACCGTAGTATTTGGCTACTTCATGTACGTGCTTTGCACCGGAAACACCACCGGAGATGTTTGCCTGCAGCTTGTCGTTCGGCATCCCTTTCCCTGCATAAAACTGCGCGCCACCGTTAGAAAACTGGATGATTACCGGAGAATTCACCTTTGCGGCTGTTTCCAGAACGGCATTCACGGTATCGGTGCCTACCACGTTAACCGCGGGCATGGCATATCCGCTATCCTTGGCATCCTTGTAGAGCGCTTCCAGCTCTTCGCCGAATAATACGCCGGCTTTGTACTTTCCCATAGACGATGTAACTTTTAATTTTTAAAGGAAAGCAAATATAGGCATTTCAACTTTTAGATTTCTCTAAAGTTCTGGCCCCAAACGGGCCTTCGGCGTTGATTTCATTCATCCGGGCCCTCAAATTCGTTTGGATTGCCGACGGAAGAAGGGGCCGGGAACACCGGCCCGGAGCGCATCAGGTAACAGTTAAAGTAGTGCCGTTAATGGCGACGGTGTATTTGGCAAGCGCCGCCGTGGCAGGCCCG
>NZ_CALNBI010000056.1 GCF_937874145.1 uncultured Chitinophaga sp.
AAGGCACTCAGCACCACGGACCCGGTCCTCGACCTGTGATCCGGCCCTGTCACGCGAGCGGATCGGCCGCCATCGCCTCGAGCGCGGCGAAGGGCGCGGGGCTCAGGGCGTTAAGGCGGAGGAATACGGACGCGGGGTCCTGCAGGCGGGCGTGGGCGTATTGCTCGCGGCAGAAGTTCACCTCGTAGCAATCTCCTTTGCGGATATGCTCCTGCAGGGCGCGGACGGCCTCCAGGTAGTCGGCCCGCTGAAGCCTGGCCTGGGATACCAGGGGCAGCGGCGGCGCGGTGGGTATCGCCGGCTGCGACAGCAGTTCGGCATGGATGGCCTGTGCTTCCTGTTCACTGAGGCCTTCGCCCGAGATATCGAGCGTGGTGGCGGTGAGGCGGAGGAGGTAACGGGGGCGGAAAAAAGACAGGTCGGGGAACCCGATGCCATCCGGGTGCTGGCTGCTGAGCTTTTCCGTTTCGTTTTTGAGGTCGTAGGAAAGGTGGCCGAAGAGCCATCCGGGCTTGTCGTCGTGGAAGCGGCGCAGTTTACCGAAGGCGTTCCCGGCGGGGGACTCCAGGGTTTCGACAGCATCTGCGGCGAGGATGGCTTCAGCGCGGGAGC
The DNA here is from genome assembly GCF_937874145.1 of uncultured Chitinophaga sp. GTDB lineage: Bacteria > Bacteroidota > Bacteroidia > Chitinophagales > Chitinophagaceae > Chitinophaga. Next base: position 613 of record NZ_CALNBI010000056.1, read on the forward strand.
CGGCCAGGCTGTAATTGTTACTATCCAAAAAACAACAAATGTTGAACCGGTTGCCCCAGCTCAACATTTGCAGTTTCGTTGCGCTTATATCTTTAACAGGAAAACTGTATGATAGCACGTTTACAAATTAGAAATCATCATCGTCGTCGTCGAAGCGATCGTTAAACAGATCCATGTCCTTGAATTCATCATCCAGCCCGAGGTCGTCGTCGTCATCGGAGCTTTTTTTGGAAGGGCGGCCGCGCTTGTTTTTAGGCTTCGGCATGTCGAATTCCTCGAAATCAGGATCGTAGTCCTCGTCTTCACCTTTTTCCCATGCATCATCGTCGTCGTCAGCATCATCGTCGTCCTCCTCATCGTCATCATCATCGCTTTTCTTACGGGTGCCGGCTTTGGCGGGGCGGCCTCTCTTCGGGGCTTCGTCCTCGTCATCGTCGTCATCATCGTCATCATCGTCGTCTTTCTTCGATTTTGCCGCAAGCTTATCTGATTTTTTAGATGCAGCAGACTTAAGGGGAGATTCCTCCTCATCCTCATCTTCATCCTCGTCTACTTCCTTCTTAGGCCTGGCGCTGGCTTTCTTTTCAGAGGCTTTGTCAGTCTTAGGCGAAGTAGTCTTTTTAGTCTCTTTCTCTTTATCAGATTTTGATTTCATAATGGTACGTTACAATTAGATTCTAAGGGTAAAGTTTTAACAGTTTTTTTGTTTCGCCAAATTTTTTTTTGACTGTTTTTTTCGTAGCTTTTTGTCTTTATTTTTCGAGAATCTGATCTCTACCCGGCCCGTTGGAAACGTACTGTACAGGCACTTTCAGGTAGTCTTCCACAAAAGATAAGAAATTTTTCATTTCCAAAGGTAATGCGTCGTATTGTTCACTTTTTGCAGTGGGCTCCGACCATCCGGGGAAGCTCTCCAGCACGGGCTCGATTTTGGCCCCGCAGATGTTGAACGGCATTTCGCGGGTGGTCTGACCGTCAATGCTATACGCGGTGCAGGCGTGAACGGTATCGAACCCGTCCAGCACGTCGGATTTGGTCATTACCAGCTGGGTAACGCCGCTGAGCATGCAGGTGTAGTCCAGGGCTACCAGGTCGATCCAGCCGCAACGGCGGGGGCGGCCGGTAGTGGCGCCAAATTCATGGCCTGCCTGGCGCAGCTGTTCGCCGGTTTCATTTTCCAGCTCGGTCGGGAAGGGACCGCCACCCACACGGGTGCAGTACGCCTTGGTTACCCCAATCACTTCAGTGATCCATTTGGGAGCGATACCCAGGCCGGTGCAAACGCCTGCGGAGATGGTGTTGGAGGAAGTCACGAACGGATAGGTGCCGAAATCCACGTCGAGCATGCTGCCCTGTGCGCCTTCGGCCAATACTTTCTTACCATCTTTCAGGTAGCCGTTCAGCCAGTATTCCCCGTTTACGATATTCATTTTCGAGAGGAATTCCACCGCTTCCCAGAATTCATTTTCCCATTCCGCGATGTCTTCATCGAAATTATAATTGGCAAGTAATTGCAGATGTTTGGCCTTCAGCTTCTCGTACTGCTGGCGGAAATCGCTGCGGAGCACATCGCCCACGCGGAGACCGTTACGCCCCGTTTTATCCATGTAAGCCGGCCCGATCCCTTTCAGGGTAGAACCGATCTTCTCCTGGCCTTTCGACAGCTCGGAAGCCTTGTCGAGCGCCCGGTGGGTAGGCACGATGATATGCGTTTTTTCCGCAATAAAAAGGTTTTTAGACAGATCTATGCCCAAATCCGCCACTTTCTGGCATTCCTTACGGAAAGTCACCGGGTCGAGCACCACCCCGTTACCGATCAGGTTGAGGGTATTACCGTGAAAAACGCCGGAGGGGATCGTATGCAGCACCACTTTCTGGCCGTTTACATACAAAGTATGGCCCGCGTTCGGGCCGCCCTGGAAGCGTGCGATGATATCATATTTACCGGCAAAGTAATCTACGATCTTGCCTTTGCCTTCATCGCCCCATTGCAGCCCCAGCAGAACATCTACCATTGTTGAAAAGTTAATTATGGTTTAAAGAAGTGGCAAAAATAAGGCGATTGTGTGAAAATCGGGAGAAATAAAATTAATCTTCCAGCCGGTTGATGCTTTGGATGCCATCCAGCCCCTTCAGGCGGTTCACCAGCTCCTCCAGTTCGTCCTTATCATGTACGAAAACCTTGATCAGCCCTTCAAACAACCCTTCCTTCGACTCGATCGTAAGCCCCGCGATATTGATCTTCAGCTCGCCGGAGATGATATTGGTGATCTTGTGGATCACGCCCACATCGTCCATCCCCACGATCTTCAACCCCGTCAGGAACGAAATCTCCCGGTTTTTCACCCATTTCGTCTTCACCACCCGGTGGCCGTAGTTGGCCAGCAGCTGGGCGGCATTGGGACAATTGGTCCGGTGGATCTTCAACCCTTCGCTGGCCGTTACGAAGCCAAACACGTCGTCGCCCGGGATAGGACGGCAACAGTTGGCCAGTTTATAGGCAATCTTGTCGGAGCTTTCCCCGAAAATGATCAGCTCGGCGTCTTTCTTGTTCGACTCCTTCACCTTGTGGTGCTCCTCGACCGGAGCCGGTTCCGCCGGCTTGACGGGCTTGGGCGGCTCCAGCTTGTCGCCCAGCACATTGAACTGCTTCAGCTCCCGCAGGTCGATGTTCTTCACCGCGATCTGGTAGTACAAGTCCAGCGGCGAAGGTTGTTTGTAGAACTGCACCAGTTCGTTGATATTGTACTGGCTGGGGCTTGCTTTCATGTGATCCAGCTTGCGGTACAGCACTTCTTTCCCGTCCATGGCCACTTTCCGCTTTTCTTCCTTCAGCGCGTCCTTGATCTTGCTTTTGGCTTTGGCCGTGAGCACGATATTGAGCCAATCTTCCGAAGGCTTCTGCTTGTTGGACGTGATGATTTCCACCTGGTCGCCGCTGCGGAGCTTATGGCTGAGGGGCACCAGTTTGTAGTTCACCTTCGCGCCGATGCACTTGTTGCCCACGGCGGAGTGGATGGAATACGCGAAATCGAGGGCCGTGGAATTGGCCGGTAATATTTTGAGGTCCCCTTTGGGGGTGTAGACGTAGATTTCCTCCGTGAAGAGGTTGCTTTTGAAATCGGCCAGGAAGTCGAGGGTATTGGTATCCGGGCTGTTCAGGATTTCCCGGATCTGGCTGAACCACTGCTCGAACTTGGACTCCTGGACGTTGGAGTTGCCTTCCTTGTAGCGCCAGTGGGCGGCTACGCCTTTTTCGGCGTAGTCGTTCATGCGCTTGGAGCGGATCTGCACCTCCACCCACTTCCCGTTAGGGCCCATTACCGTTACGTGCAGGGCTTCGTAGCCGTTGCCTTTCGGGTTGGAGAGCCAATCGCGGGTGCGTTCGGGGCTGGGGTGGTAGAAGTCGGTGATGATGGAATAGACCTTCCAGCAGTCGGCTTTTTCCTTATCCGCAGCGGAGTCCAGGATGATGCGGATGGCGAAGAGGTCGTATACTTCTTCGAACTGGACGCCTTTGGTTTTGATCTTGTTCCAGATGGAATGGATTGATTTGGGGCGGCCGTAGATTTCGAAGTTGAAGCCCTCTTCCTGGAGCACTTCCTTGATCGGCTTGATGAATTCGTTGATATAGCGGGTGCGTTCGCGCTTGGTTTCCTTCAGGCGGCGGGCGATCTCGCGGTAGTTGTCCTGCTCGGTGTACTTCATGGCGAGGTCTTCGAGCTCGGACTTGATATTATACAACCCGAGGCGGTGAGCCAGGGGGGCGTAAATAAACACCGTTTCGGAGGCGATCTTGAGTTGTTTCTCACGGGCCATGGAGTCGAGGGTGCGCATATTGTGCAGCCTGTCGGCCAGTTTGATGAGGATAACCCGGGGATCGTCGGCCAGGGTGAGGAGGATTTTCTTGAAATTCTCCGCCTGCATGGTGCTGGTATTGGAATCGATGACGGTCGATATTTTGGTGAGGCCGTCTACGATATGGGCGATTTCGCTGCCGAACTCGCGCTCCACGTCTTCGAGGGTTACTTCGGTATCTTCCACGGTATCGTGCAGGAGGGCGCAGATGGCGGAGCGTACGCCGAGGCCTATTTCTTCCACGGTGATCTGCGCTACGGCAAGGGGGTGGAGGATGTAGGGCTCGCCGGATTTACGGCGCATATCCCGGTGCGCGTCGGCCGCCATTTCAAAGGCGGTGCGAACCAGCTCCCGGTCCCCTTTCTTGAGGCGGGGCTTCAGGGCACGTAAAAGAGCGCGGTAATGGCGGACGATCTCCTTTTTCTCCTGTTCTTCGTCGAGATTGTATTTTTGAACGGTCACTGTATCCATGCTGAGATCAAAAATACAAAAAGAGGACCAGACGGGGGAATCCTGCCATTGCGGCAGCCGGCATCAAACCTTATTCCTTTTATCAATACAAGTAATTGATTATCAATTATATTATCCTATCCACCCACATTCCGATATCCATAATTTTTATAATTCCTAAAAAAGAATACCTTTGCTGCCTCGGAAAAAGCGGATGTGGTGAAATTGGTAGACACGCCAGACTTAGGATCTGGTGCCGCGAGGCATGTAGGTTCGAGTCCTATCATCCGCACTGGAAAAACGGGAATGCTCTTAGAGTGTTCCCGTTTTGTTTTAATCGTATTGATGCGGCGGCAATTTGATCCTGACACGCCAGACTTAGGATCTGGTGCCGCGAGGCATGTAGGTTCGAGTCCTATCA
>NZ_CALNBI010000057.1 GCF_937874145.1 uncultured Chitinophaga sp.
AGGTTTTGCAGACCTCTGCCTAGCCACTCGGCCACGGTACCTTTTTTTGTGCCATCCGTTTTTGATGGACTGCAAAAGTAGCAAATTTTAGATATTTGCCAAATCTGATTACAAGATATTTCTTTACGGATAAAAAAATACTGACGTATGTCTACAGGAATCGCCGCATCAGAACTGATCCTCAACGCCCGCGGGGCCGTTTACCACCTGGATGTAAGACCCGAAGAAATCGCTCATACGATTATCACCGTCGGTGATCCCGAACGGGTGCAAAATGTGAGCAAGCACTTCGACCGGATCGAAGGTACATACCAGCACCGCGAATTCGTCACGCATACGGGATTTGTGGGAAATACCCGGATCTCCGTGGTGTCGACCGGCATCGGGACCGACAATATCGACATCGTGCTGAACGAGCTGGACGCCCTGGTGAACATTGATTTCAATACCAGGCAGGTAAAGGAGGAACTCGTGAGCCTGCGCATCGTGCGGCTGGGCACTTCTGGTTCCCTGCAGGAAGATATCCCCGTGGATGCGTTCGTGGCTTCGTCGCATGCCATCGGGCTGGACAATTTGCTGCCGTATTACACCTGGCACAACACGCCCGAAGAGCTCCAGCTACTGGAAGCCTTCCGAGGGCAGGTGCGCCTCCAGCCCCACGCGGCCAGGCCTTACCTTTTTGAAGCCGCACCCGAATTGCTGGAGCGCTTCGGCGAAGGGTTCCATACAGGCATCACCGTTACCTGCCCCGGCTTCTACGCCCCCCAGGGCCGCCAGCTCAGGGGCGCCCTCTCCCACCCCCAGCTGATCGGCCAGCTGGGCGCCTTTAGCTTCGAAAACCGCCATATCACGAATTTCGAGATGGAAACATCGGGGATTTACGGACTGGGCCGCGTTCTCGGGCACCGCTGCCTCTCGCTCAGCGCCATCGTGGCCAACCGCGTTCGGGGAGAATTCAGTGCGGACGGCAATGCCGCGGTGGAAAAGCTCATCGCCACGGCCCTGCCCATCATCGCCGCTTGATCCAATCCCAGTATTGTGTAACTTTGCACCATCATGCAGATTCATTTCTATAAATACCAGGGCACCGGGAACGATTTCGTGATCCTCGACAACCGCAACGGCGATTACGCCGGGCTGACCACCGAACAGATCGAACACCTCTGCGACCGCCGCTTCGGCATCGGTGCCGACGGGTTGATGATGCTCGAGAACCAGGACGGGTACGACTTCCGGATGAAGTATTACAATGCCGACGGCCGCGAAGGCAGCATGTGCGGCAACGGCGGCCGGTGCCTTACCGCTTTTGCCCGCCACATGGGCATCCCCGGCGAAACCCTGCGGTTTATCGCGACCGACGGCGGGCATGACGCCAAATTCCGGGAAAACGGCTGGGTGGAACTGAAAATGAAAGATGTGGACCAGGTCGAAAACGGCGGTTCCTTCTTCTACCTCAACACCGGCTCTCCCCACTACGTGCAATTTGTGACCGACATCCAGGAAGTGGATGTGTATGAAGACGGCCGGGCCGTCCGCTACAACGACCGCTTTGCCGCCGTGGGCACCAACGTGAACTTTGTACAGGAAATCGATAAAGGCATTTTCGTGCGCACTTATGAGCGCGGCGTGGAAGACGAAACGTATTCCTGCGGCACGGGCGTTACCGCCGCCGCCCTTACGGCCGCTCCCGGCGAAGCCGGTGAATACGCCATCCCGGTCGAAACCCTGGGCGGGCACCTGGAAGTCCGCTTCCTCCGTACCGGCGAGCAGCAGTATGAGGACATCTGGCTCTGCGGCCCCGCCACGCCTGTATTTGAAGGAAATATTAAAATTTAGCCCCCCGGCTTTTGGTACATTAATTCCATTACCTTTGCGCCCGGATGATCCAGTACTTTATAAATATCGATGCCCGTACGGTTGAAATCAAGGAGCCGGACAATGGCGCCTGGGTGAATATCACCCCGCCGCTCAAGCAGTCCGAATTCGAACAACTGTCGGAAAACCTCGATATCCCGCTGGACTTTTTGACGGACTCCCTCGATATCGACGAAAAAAGCCGCTTCGAGCTGGAAGACAATGTAAAGCTCATCGTTATCAAAACCCCAACGGAAAACAATTCCATCAACGAAAGCGACGCCTATTACATTACCATCCCCATCGTAATCATCCTCACCCACAACCAGATCGTTACCGTCAATTCCTTCGACAACGCAGCCATCAAGAAATTCCTCAACACCTTCCATAACCGCCATCCTGAAAAGCGGAACATGATGGTATTGAAGATTTTCGAGAAAGTGGTGATGAACTTCCTCGATTACCTCAAGGAAATCAACCAGCGCCGCAACCTGCTCGAACAAAAGCTGTACGACTCCAACCGGAACGAGGAACTGCTCTACCTCATGCGGATCCAGAAATCCCTCGTATACTTCGTTACCGCCCTGCGCAGCAACGAACTGCTGCTCATGAAACTGGAACGCACCAATTTCCTCGGCCTCAACGAAGACGAAAAGGAATTCCTGAACGACCTGATCGTAGACACTTCCCAGGCGCTGGAAATGGCCAATATCTACACCAACATCCTCTCCAGCACCATGGATGCCTTCGCCAGCATCATTTCCAACAACCTCAACTTCGTGATGAAACGCCTCACGTCCATCACGATCGTTCTCACCCTGCCCGTTCTCGTGGCCAGCATCTACGGCATGAACGTAGACATTCCCTACGCACATTCCCCCTTCAGCTTCTACATACCTGTCACCATCGCGATCGTAACCGCGGTAGTGATGAGCTGGTATTTCATGAAGAAAAAGTGGTTCTAGTATTTCGCTTTGACGATATCCGCCAGCACCTTGTCGATCGGCAAGGTAACCGCCGCTGAGGAGAAGTCTTCCCAATCCACCCATCTCACCCCTTCCACCTGCGTTGCACCTTCCGGGACCTCGAACCCGAACGGCTTTTCCAGCAAAGGCGCCACGAAGGGAGAAGTGGCTTTCAACAGGTAATATATGGAGATGATCTGGTTCACGTCATCGAAAGCGGAGATCTGGAAGAAGTCGGTGGTGTAGATATGTTCTACCACTTCCACGTCCTGGTTCACTTCTTCCTTCCATTCCCGGACGATGCATTCCAGCGTGCCTTCCCCGAATTCGAGGCCGCCGCCGGGGAATTTGGTGTAATAACCGCCGCGGATGTACTCGTCGCTCACGAGTACCTGTTTCTTTTCATTGAACAAAATGCCGTACACACGGACTGTAAACTGAGGCATGAGATGTGGTATGATTAACGGTTCATGGCCGCCCGCTTCATTTCCGCCGCCAGATCGTGCCCCAGGTACCGTTCAATGATACCATGGACCCAATAAATGACCGGCGTGAGCACGATGGCGACCGTGAATTTATATATATAATTGATGATGCAGACGCTGATGACCAGCCCCAGCGGCCAGGCTTGTCCTTTTTGCCCGGTGATGATGGGGAACAGGTGGAAGGCGCAGAACAGCACGACGAACGAATCGATGAGCTGGGAAACGAGCGTAGAGCCGGTAGCGCGGAGCCAGATTTTCCCCTCCCCGGTCATTTTCTTGATCTTATGGAACGTGAACACATCCACCAGCTGCCCCAGCAGGAAGGCCGTAAGCGAAGCGATGATGATCATGGAACCCTGGCCCAGGATCTGGCCGTAGGCCACATCCATATCCGGCACACCGGCTTCTACCTTGCTGGTTACGAAAAACGCGGCCGGCTCGAGGCGGATGGCGATATAAAAGATGATGAAGGCGAATGCGATGAGCGCGGCGGTGAGGTACGACAGAAAACGGACGCCCTTCACCCCGAAATACTCATTAATAATATCGGTCATGATAAACACAACGGGCCAGAGCAATACGCCGGCGGTCATATTGAAACTATAGGCGTCGCCGAAGATCAGGATATTGACGGGGCTCATGCCGAAGGTGGCTTCCAGGGAGAATATCTTGACGCCGATGATCTCGGCGATGAGGGCGTTGGCCACGAAAATGCCGGCCAGTATGATGAATACCCGGGTGGGTTTGTCTTTTAAGATATTGGTAATCATATGGGTGATGCGAGTTGGATGAGCAAGATAAGCACATTCAGCACAAATACATATGGATGGATGTCTGCAAACCGCACCTTTTTCAACAGCAGCATGACAACAGCGATGAGCACCGTGAGGATATTGAGCGGCGCAGCCACGAGCCAGCCGAGGATGGTGACGTGTTTGGTGAGGAAGCTCCAGGCCTCGGGATCTCCCATCATCCGGACGAAGTAACCGAGCAAAAAGCAGATATTACAGATAAAGCTCAATTTTATGAGAAAGCGGACGAGCCTCATATTGAAATTTCGGATAAAATACAGTTATTTTGGATTCTTTTAAAAACTAAACCGGAAAAACCCGATGCAACAAAACTGGCAAAAAGGCCTCCTGAAACATGTGTATGCCATCCTGATCTTCCTGGGATTAGCTTTCCTGTTCTGCTCCCCCGTGTTGAACGACATGGAACTGCGGCAGACGGATAACGTTTCCTGGAAGGGTATGTCGCAGGAAGCGCGCGCTTACCACGACAGTACCGGCATCCAGCCCATCTGGACCAACGCCATGTTCGGCGGTATGCCCACCTACCAGATCTATATGGCGCAGGATAACTACACGTACAACCTGCACACGATCCTGACTTTGGGTTTGCCGAAGCCGGTGAATTTTTATTTCCTGGCCATGATCGGGTTTTACTTCCTGCTGTGCGTGATGCACTTCCGCTGGTGGGTAGCGGTACTGGGCGCCATCGCCTTCGGGTTCGGTTCCTATAACGCCATGATCATTGCGGCGGGGCACGATACGAAAATGTTCACCATCGCCTACATGGCGCCCCTGCTCGCGGGCATCCTCCTCGCCTACCGCGGCAAATACTTCATCGGCGGGATCATCACCTGCATCACACTGTGCCTCATGATCACCTCCGGCCACTACCAGATGGTGTATTATATGCTGCTGGTGTGCCTGTGCCTGGGCGTTACCTACTTCATCCATGCCATCCGTAACAAAGAACTTCCCCGTTTCGCCAAAGCTACGGGCACGCTGATCGTTTTCGGGATACTGTCTGTATTACCGAGCACCGTTACCCTGTGGACCACCACCGAGTTCGCGCAATACACCATGCGCGGCGGCCATAGCGAGCTCACGCCCGAAGCCGGTACCGAAAGCGATAAAACCAAAGGCGGCCTCGATAAATCCTACGCTTTCAACTGGAGCGAAGGCATCATGGAAACGCTCACCATCGTAGCGCCCAACCTGTACGGCGGTCCTTCCACAGGCCCGCTGCCCGGGAACGGCGAAATGCACAAGCAATTGCTGAATATGGGCGTACCGCAGGCGCAGGCCGATCAGCTCGTGCAGCAGATGCCGCGCTACTGGGGCGGCCAGCCTATGACCGACGGCGGCGTGTACTGGGGCGCCGTCATCCTGTTCTTCTTCGTACTCGCGCTGTTTACCGTAAAGGATTTCAACCGGGGATGGATCATCGCGGCCTGTGTGACCGGCGTAGTGCTGGCATGGGGCAGCAACCTGTCTTTCATCAACTATTTCCTGTTCGACCACTTACCGTACTACAATAAGTTCCGCGCGCCGGCGCAGGCCCTCGTGATCCCGCAGTTGCTGGTCCCCTTCTTCGCATGCTGGGGCCTCAACCAGCTGATCACCGACGCGCAGGACAAAAAGCTCGCCATGAAAAACCTCACGAAAGCGCTTTACGTAACCGGCGGCCTCGCGCTGCTGCTCGTGATCGCTTCTTTCGGGATGCTTGCCTTCACGCATAAAGACGATTTCGCATACCAGTTCTTCGGCCAGTTCGTGGGCGGCAACCAGGAAATGCTCGACCAGCTGGTCAACGCCCTGAAAGCCGACCGCGCCTCGCTGCTGCGCATCGACGCCTTCCGCAGCCTCTTCTTCATCGTGGCGGCGTTTGCACTGGGCTGGGCCTGGCTGAAAGGCAAACTGGCGGCAACACCGGTACTGGCCATCCTCGCCGGCCTCGTAGCCCTCGACCAGATATGGATCTCCAACCGCTACCTCGGCAAAGAGCATTACGTAACGCCCACCGAATACAGCGCCATCTTCGCACCATCGCCCGTAGACACCGAGATCCGCAAAGACCCCGATCCCTACTACCGCGTACTTAATACCGCCCGCTTCGAAGACGCGATCAGCTCCTACCACCACAAGAGCGTGGGCGGCTACAGCCCCGTGAAGCTCGCCCGCT
>NZ_CALNBI010000058.1 GCF_937874145.1 uncultured Chitinophaga sp.
TTTTTCCAGGACAGCCTGCAGGTAAATACCCATGTGCTGTACGAACTGATGATGTTCTACGCCCGCGAGCTTCACGACTCCGAGCGCCGCATGCGCAACCTCGCGCACATGTCCGTCAAAGGGCGCATTGCATCCGCATTACTGCACCTCGAAAACAAATTCGGTACGGAAAACGGTTTCATAAATTTCCCCCTATCCCGGCAAGACGTCGCCTCCTACACCGGCACCACTTACGAAACCGCCTGGCGCATGCTCCAGGAACTGGCGAAAGAGGGCATGATTTCCCTGGAAGACAAACGCTACGCCGTCCTTCAGCACGAAACGCTACGCCACCTCATCCGTTCGGAGGAAAACGGCGAATAAAAAAAGGCCCCCCCAGCCGGGAGCGCCTCTCTATTAAACTCAAACTAATAAACGATTGGATTAAACGGGGATCTTCACCGCCAGCGAGCCCTCCTGCTCATTCAGCTCAAACCCGCCACCCTGCAACTCGGCCAGGTAACCGATGAGCCGGCACATCCGCTGGTCGAGCGTTGCGCGGGCAGGAGAAGGCAACACGCCCGTCATTTCGAAGCGATCGCCCTGCAAGGCGAAACGGATCTCGGGCGCTGCGCCCGGCGCGGCATTCCGGTTCAGGCACCAGGCCAGGTTCAGTACGGTTTGCCGGAGAAATTGTTCGTCGGCAAAAGCCATTTCGCGCTCGTCGTTCATGTCGAAAGTAACGCGGGTTGGGAAGATGTGGGCATAGCGCTCATCATCCACCAACTGCTCCAACATGTGCACGATATTAAAATGTCCGCGGTGGATCACCTGCGAAGCATTCAGCATGTCCTGGATCACTTTAACGTTCTGCAGCTGGAATTCCAGCTCCATCACCTGCAATTTGATAGAACCGGCCTGGCGGCTGATGCGGCCGCCGGAATCGGGTTTAACGGCGTACATCTCAATCAGTTCCACACTGCTCAAAATCGCCGACAGCATACTCCGCAGTTCATGAAACACATCGTTGATTAACCATTTATCGGCCGGGAGGTCGCGTACTCCTGTGGAAGATTTCATTGTTAGCCCCTTGGTTTTTTGTAGTCAGTTTCGAAATATGGATACGGTCCGCCGCTGCGGTTTTACGCATGACTTATACAAAATAGTATTTTTCCGGAAAAGAAATCGTGCTTGCGTCTTTAACCTTATAACAAAGCATTTCTTAAATTGTTGGCAGCCAGCATCTTCCCTAACAATTTCCGAAAATCGAATTGCGTCAGCGCCTGCAAATGCCGCTGATGGTGCAGATCCGTTCCCGTGAAATCCAGCAATCCTTCTTCCGCCATCTGCACGGCTGCTGCCTGTACCCGGCTGCCGTAATACCCAGTGAAAGACAGGAGATTTGCCTGCAAACGCACGCCGGTAGCGTGAATTTCCCGGTACACATCAAAATCTTTGTGCAGGTAATGGTATCGTTCGGGATGCGCGAGGATGGGTTCATATCCCGCCATCTTCATGTTGAAAAAAATATTTCTATACCCGGCCGGCAATCCCACCCAGGAAAATTCCACCAGCACGTGATTTCCCGCGATGGTCAGCAGGGGCTCACGGTCTTCCAGCAGCGATTCGAAGTAATCATCCATCAGGTATTCCGCGCCGGCGTTCAGTTCTATGGGAATGCCGGCCCGGAGCACTTCCTCCCGGACCTGCTCCAGCTTCGGTAAAATCGTGTCCGCCCCGTTGTTGTACACACCGCACATAATATGCGGCGTGGTGGTGAGATGGGTATATCCCAACTCCGACAGCTGGCGGATGAAGGCCAGCGCAGTTTCCATATCCTGGACGCCATCGTCGAGCCCGGGGAGCAAATGGGAGTGGATATCATGTTTCAATACGTCAAAATGCATTCTTTTCTCCTTTCAATGTGTTCGCCACGGTTAAAAATATGATGCGAAGATCCAGGTAAACGGACCAGTTCTCCATGTACCAAATATCGTGCTCCACGCGCTTGCGCAGATGGGCATCTTCCGTAATCTCGCCCCTGAAACCGTTTACCTGCGCCCATCCGGTGATCCCTGGTTTAAGGAAGTGCCGCACCATATACTGCTTGATGATCGAAGAATATTCTTCGGTGTGCTTCAGCATGTGGGGGCGCGGGCCCACCACCGACATATCCCCCAGCAGCACGTTGAAGAACTGCGGCATCTCGTCGAGGTTCGTTTTCCGGAGGATGCGGCCGATGCGGGTGAACCGCTTATCGTTGCGCGTGGCCTGCTTGGAATTGGCGTCGTTGTTTACGTACATGCTCCGCATCTTCAGGCAGCGGAACGTCCGGTTATTGCGGCCGGTGCGGTGTTGCACGAAAAATACCGGTCCTTTCGACTCCAGCCGGATCAGCAGCGCCAGCAGGGGAATGAGCCAACTGAGCAGGAAAACGCAGACCAGCGAACTGAAGACCAGGTCGAAGATGCGTTTGCGGATGCGGTTGGCGATATCGTCGAGCGGTTCGGAGCGCAGGCTGATGATGGGAATATTGTTGAAATAATCCACATGGATCTGCCGGTTCACGAACATTTTAAAATCCGGAACAAATCTGAAATGAATGAAATGCTGCTCCGCTTCGTACGCCAGTGTGTAGAGATACGGGAACTGTTCGGGAGAAAGCGTGGAATAAATTTCGCGGATATTGTTGTCGCGCGCATAGGGCACACAATCCCGAAGGTTCCCGATCACCGGGTAATACGACAGCTCCTGCACTTTGTTGTATTCCTCGAAATATCCTTCAAACCGCAAATTACTTTTTTCAGAAAGCAGGTTATCGGCCAGCCGTTTCGACATTTCATTATACCCGAGTATCACCATTTTCCGTTCAATCCCTTTCCTGCGGCGGATATGATCGGTGATCCAGTAAAAAAGCAACCGGTTGATGACCACCGCCGCGATGAACAGCGAACAATACATCAGCACGAAAAAGCGGCTGTACAGATGTTGATAGAGAAAAAGAAACCCCAGCAAAATGAGCAAATACATCAGCACCGACTTCGCGGTCTTCCGCGCCATACGCTCGTACGACAGCTGGCTGCTCACGGAATGCAGTCCCGAAGTATACAGCGCCACCGCCCACGCGATGTTGGACATCAGCAGGAACGCATCTGCGCCCTGGTGCGATTGCAGGTCGTATTGCCGCAGGCCCATGCCCGCGAGGAAAAAGAGGCCGTTCAGGCAGATGAAATCCAGGACGAAAATCTGGATGAGAAATATTTTCAGATACCGGTTCAGCATGACTAAATTTTTAAAACGTTCGCTTCAAATCGGCCCATCACTTTATCGATGGACAAATACTCCACGGCATACGAGCGCGCATTTCCGCGCATGCCGGCATGGTCGCCCGTCACCGCGTTGCGGATTCCCGCGTTGAGGGCATCCTGGTTTTCGGCCGGCACCACGATCCCCAGCTGGTAGCCGGAAACGAGGTCGTGCAGGCTGGAACCGGGATTGGCGGTCACCAGCGACAACCCGCCCACCGCCAAAATCGCCGTGAGTTTGGAGGGCATCACCAGGTCGGAGGCGCCGGACTTCTGGATGACCAGGTGCAGGTCGGCCATATTCAGGAAACGGTTGAACTGCTCGATGGGCTGGAGCGGCAGGAAGTGGACGCGGCGCAACCCCATCGCGAGGGCTTTCTCGTGCAGTTTTTCGCGGTACGGACCGGAGCCGCAGATCACGAACTGCACATCTTCACGGTCTTCCAGCGAAGCGGCCGCCAGCAGAATCGATTCCAGGCCCTGTTTCTCACCGATCGCGCCGGAATACAACACTACTTTATGATCCGGCTGGAAGCCGAAAGCTTCTTTCAGCGCCATTCTTCCCGGCAGCGGATGGAACTTGTCCACGTCGGCCCAATTGGGAAACAGTTCGATGCGGCGGTCGAGCTTGCCGCTGATTTGGCGGACCATCCCGTCGGAAATGCTGCTCACGCAGTCGGATTTCCGGAGGATGTACTTTTCCAGCTTCAGCATGGCACTGATCATACCGCCGCTGCGGATCATGTTGAGATCGCGGGCCGCGTCGATCTGGAGGTCCTGGATGTGATAGAGCACTTCGGCGCCCCGGAACCTTTTGTAAAGCAGGGCGAGCAGCCCGAGATGGAAACTCGGCACCACGCTCATGACGTAATCATATTTTTTCGAAGGGAGGATGCGCATCAGCTGCGCGAAAGCCGCCATGGCAAAGGAGACGTCCATCACCATACGCTTTTTGCCGCTCGGATCGGCCGGAACGTATTGCGGGCAGCGGTATACTTTCAGCCGGCCTTCGTGCGATACTTCTTTCCGGAACCAGCGGGCTTTGCGGGAGTAGGGCTCCTGCACTTTCCACTGCGGATAATACGGGTAAGTGGTGATCACGGTGCATTCATACCCGTTGCTCACCAGCCAGCCGATCATCTCGCCGTTGAACTTCCCGATGCCGGTGGGCTCGGGCGCGTAATTTCCTCCTATCAGCAACAATCTCTTGGGCATGTGTTCTATTTTTTCATGACGCGATCGCGGACGTAAGCCGCCGGGTTACCGGAATGAATCTCCCAGGGCGCGATGCTCCTGGTAGCCACGGAATTCACCGTCAGGATGGCGTGCGAACCCAGCCGCACCCCCGGGCAAACCACCGATTTCGCTCCCCCCCAGGCGCCCTCTTCCACATCGATGCGGCCGAGGCGGTAAGGGAAGTCGGTGGCGGTGTAGTCGTGGTTGCCCGTCAGCAGCAGGGCGCCCTGCGAAATGCAGGCGTTGCTGCCGACCGAAACATCTTCCAGGTTATCGATCCACACATCCTCGCCGATCCAGACGTTGTCGCCGAGCGTAAGGCGCCAGGGATTTTTGATCCTGACTTTCGTTTTGATCACCAGGCCATTGCCCACCTTCGCACCAAACATCCGCAGCAGCTTCACTTTCAGGCCGTAGGGCCAGGGCAGCGAACTGTTGAAGATCCAGTAGTTCACGAAATACCAGCTCAGCACTTTCCATTTCGGCCCGGCTACGTAATTGCCGGTCGAGAATTTCGACAAGTCGGTTTGCAGCAGCTCAGATCGCGATGTTGTAATCATTTTTCAAAATTTCTTTCAGTTTCGCCGCGCTGGTGTCGCCCGCCAGCTTGGCTTCAAATTCCTTCACGTTCACATCCACCAGCAGCCGGTACCAATACCCCTGCATGAAGTGGAAAATAAACCCGCGGTACCCGTCCAGGAATCCGAACCGCAGGAAATAGCGGTAACAGAAATACAGTAGGGCGCGGCCGCCGGGCGGGATGGCGGAATAGACCTTTTCCTTTAGGATGCGCTTGCGGCGGGCCTGCCCATTGGTGGACCCCAGCAGGCGCTGGTCCAGCTCCATAAAGCGGTATTTGATATTCAACAGGTCGATCATCTCCCGGATGGCGTAATTATTATGCTTGTTCACCCACCAGTGGATGGAATTCAGGTTGTGGTCGACGAGGTGTTCCTTCAGCATCCGGGTTTCCCCGCTGTTCACCACGATATGTTCGTCCATCCAGCGTTGTTCTACGCTGGCTTTGCCGTTGCGCCAGATGCGGAGCAGTGTGTGGGGATAGAAACCGCCGTAGCGGATCCATTTTTCCTTGAACAGCACTTTCCGGCGGATGTACAACCCTGTCACATTTTCAGGGAAAGATTGCAGCTGTTGATTGATTTCCTGCACCAGCGCGGGCTCCAGGTATTCGTCGGCATCCATCCGCATGACCCAGGGCGTGGCAATACCGCACTGATCCATCCCCCACTGGAACTGATCGGCGTAGCTCTTCCATTTCCGCTGGTGCACCTTTGCCCCGTAGCGCTCCGCGATGGCCAGTGTATCGTCGGTAGAAAAGCAATCCACAATATGGATTTCCGATGCCACCTGCCGGACGCTTTCCAGGCACCTGGCGAGGTGAAGAGATTCGTTATAGGTCAATATGATGACGGCGAGATTCATACAGCTGTTCTTTTTAAAGGGAAATTGCTCACGTTCCGATACATCTCCGCGTAATCGGCGGCCAGTTTTTCTTCGTTAAAATCCGCGCGGATGATCGGCACCGCTTCCTCCCGGATGCGCTGGCGCTCCTGCTTCGCGCGGAAAGCTTCGGTGAGGCGGTTGCGCACTTCGCTGATCCCGAGGGTGGTCACCCAGCCCAGGTTCTTCTCTTTCACGTAGCGCGACAGCCCCACATGTTCGCTCACCAGCACAGGCGTGCCCACCGACAGCGACTCGATCACCGACACCGCGAAATTCTCGTTGTGGGACGTTAATGCGAAGAGGTCCACATCCGCCAGGAACTCGAATTTCTCCCCGCCTTTCTTCCATCCCGCCCATTCCACGCGCCCTTCCAGCCCTTCGGCCGCTATCAGTCCGCGCAATTCGGCCATATACGCCTCGTCGCCCGAGCCCGCGATCTTCAGCACAAAAGGAAAATCCACACCCGCTAATGCTTTGATGAGGATGTCCAGGCCCTTTTTGGGGTCCACACGGGAAAGGAAGCCGATGGTAAATGCGCCGTTCTGTTCATGCACGCGCTCCGGCATATGCGGCAGGTCCACGATATTGTGGATCAGCCCGCCACGCCAGTTGTTGTCGAGCTTCAGGCAGTCGTTCCATTCCACCTCGGAGGTTACGTGCAGGAAGGTTCTCGACAGCAGGTGCTTGCCAACCGTATGATGCAGCAACTTCTTTTTGAGCTGGTTCTTATTCGTAAAAACGTAATCGCACAACATCCCGCGCGGGCTGAGTACGGGTTTCACACCTTTCATCGTGCAGATAAGCGATACCCCCATAATCAGGAAGTTCCACCAGGAATGGATGTGTACGGCATCATATTCCTTCACCGTATGCCACACCGATTTCCACAGCGCGGGCGAAATATGCGTATGGTCTTTGGTGATGCGGCGGAAAAACTGCACGCGCACCCCATCCATCATCACGGGTTTGTCCAGCGGCATGTCCAGCTCGTCGGGACCGTTGGCGGTGGTCGTGTATACGGTCACCGTGTGCCCGATCTGCACGAGGCTTTCGGCCAGCCGCGCCACCGACACAATGGGACCGCCATAGATATAAGCGGGTTTGTAACTTGGTACGATAAACAAAATGTTCATGTCAGTCCTTTAGAATTTCGTGCCTTTGTAGGTCATCTTTTTATAAATACCGCGGGCGTTCACCACTTTGGTGATCATTTCATAGAAATACTTCCGCAGCTTGTCATGTTTCAGGGGAAGATCGTTCGCCATCCGGGCATGTTCCGCGATCATCTTATCCGTTACCGACACCGAAAACGATTCCCCATGCATGCGGTACTCGCCGAGCGTGGCCGGGATATACCCTTTCCGGGTGAGCGGGTCGAGGCAAAGCGTGAGGAGGAATTTGGAATCGGCGGAATACTTCATCGATTTATCGAACCCGCCGGCTTTCCGGTACGCTTCGCGCGTCCAGAAGGCGCTCTGCTGCGCAAACGGCACCCGCTGCAGGTAGCTGATCGCCTTCCAGCCGAGGTTGATGCCTTTGTAGGAATAGGCGATGTCGCCAGTTTCGGAAATGAAGTTATGGTCACCGAACACGAGATCGTATTGCCCGTGTTCGAACTTGCGGACCACCATCTCCAGGGCGTGCGGCAGCAGCCGGTCGTCGGAGTTGATGTAGCAGAGATACTTGCCCGTAGCGGCTTCCATGCCTTTGCGGAGCGCGTCGTACATGCCTTCGTCCTTTTCGGAGATGAGCACATCCACCGTTTGCGGATGCTCCTTCACCAGCTGCACGGTGCGGTCGGTAGAACCGCCGTCCACCACGATCAGCTCAAATCCGCGCCAGGTTTGGCGAAGCAGGCTATCGAGCGTGTCCGTGATATATTTTTCGCCGTTGTAGACAGGCACCACAACGGAAATGAGTTTTTCGGTCATTTTCTGAATTTTTTGATGACGGCCGGGTTGCCGGCCACGATGGCGTATTCGGGAACGTCTTTCGTTACCACCGAACCCGCGCCGATAATGCTGTGCGAGCCGATATTGATGCCGGGCAAGATGATGACGCGGGTCCCAATCCAGACGTCGTCGCCGATCACGACCGGTTTGCGGTGCGTGGCGCCCTGCTCGCGCATGGGAATGTCCGTCCGTTCGAAGTTGTGGCTGCCGGAGAGGATCACCACTTCCGGCCCGAACATCACGTCGTTGCCGATGATCGTATCGTTTCCGATCCATCCGCCGGTATTCAATCCTGAAAAATCACCGATCTGCACATTAATGCCGCTGCCGAAGCGGGTGTTTCTGCCCACTTTGATATTTTTCCCCGCTTTCAGGAAAATCCGCGAAGCCAGCCAGGTGCGGAACGACAGGCAGAGCCCGCCGATGGGCCGCGGCGGATCGGGCAGCCACACGGCCACGCTGTAATAGAGGTACAGCAGGATGCTTTTCTTCAGCGAGATGTTGGAGCGCCGCAGGAAATACAGCGGATTATCGCGGTACATCTTCACCTTCCCGGTGCGCGCGTCGGTTTTTTCTTCAAATAACGGTTCTGTCGCCATGGTGAACGGTGTTTAATTCCGCTTTGAGGGCGGCGATTTCTTCAAAAAATCGGTTGTTGATATCTTCGATGGTCTTATCGGAAGACAGGCTGAAATTGCGGATGCCCGCCAGCTGCTTCATGAGATCCTGCCGCACGGCACTTTTCACGAGGAATTCCGTATTGAGGATATTCCCTGACGCTTTTTTCAGCCAGCCATGCAGGAATGATTTGCGGTATAGTTTGATATGCGCCGTATCCGTACCGGTTTGGCCGATGGAAAACAGCCAGTCCATCCATTTGAACTCCGACACGCCGCTGCCTTCCGTGAAAGGCGTACTGAGCACGAAGCGGCTCCAGGGCACGCGGAGGATATCGGCGATGATGGCGCCGTGCATCGCTTCGGCGATCACCGTTTCGGAAGCGGCGATTTCCTCGAGGGTGTGGACGATGCCGTTTTCGGCGGTGGGGGAAATGAAATGATATCCCAGTTCGTCACAAACCTTTTTCCAATCGAAAAACGGCAGCGACCGGAAGTAGGGGATAACGCTCACCTTATATTTCTTGGGCGTGGCCGCGATGCGCTCGTAATCGGCGGAAAGCCCCAGCGCATAGGCTGCATCCGCGATGAAGGAGTGCTCATGGCCGAAGTAACCGGCGGAAAGCGGCCCCCGCAGGAAACGGACGTCCCAGTTTTCATCGAAAGCAAAAGAGCGGTACGCCGGCCGTACGCCGGTGCCGAACACGATCTTGCGCCGGTTATCCAGGTGGCGGAAAAGCGGGGAATCGTGGCAGAGGATGGACCCTATGCCCACGAAAGCGTTGGGGGACGAGGGGTCGTGCGGACCGAAAAACTGCGGCCACAGCCAGGCGTTGAGATCGTCGCCGAAATTACCCTTTGCGTCTTTATAATAAATGTATTCCATTCGTCTAACTGGTATAAAGGAGTTCAGAAAAATCCGGTTCTTCGGCGTACACGAAATCGTAATACGCACTCATGATGATGGCTCCCGTGGCCGGAACGCTGAAGCGCAGGTGCTGGAACGGCGAAAACGCGAACGTCCAGACCAGGCCGATCGTCATCAGCACAATCACGGGATATAGCGCCAGCGACTGCCCGTTTTTAATAAGGTATAATCCCATCTTCATCAAAAAGAAAAACACCAGCAACACCGAGAAAAACCCGCCGATCCCGCAGTTGATCCACGCACCCATGAGGATCGAGTGGCTGGGAATAAGCTGTTCCTTGGAATAGGCTTTCTCAATATTGAAATCCTCGTCATGGAACATGAGGAGGATCTGGTAGTATTTCAGCGTATGGTCTTTTGCCCAGGAGCCATGCCCGAACACGGGCGCATCGCCGATGGCGGTAACGGCCGCGAAGGTTTCGCCGCGGCCGGTCATCAGCAGCTCCAGCGGGTTGTAGGGATTATCGAGCCGCTCGATTTGTCCACGGGCGTGGTCGCCGCCGAATTCGCCGGCTTTGACCGCGTCCACGTAGAAGATGTAGGTGACCTGGAATATGATCAGGGCGATGACGGAGAAAGCGATGATCTTGGCTTTCGTCAATTTTAACCCCGAATTGAAAAAATAGATGATAATGGCAGACAGGAAAAAAACGACGGCCGTTGACCGGCTGTCGAACGAAACGCAGGTGATCGAATACCCGAAAAGCACTGCCATCACCGCCTTGACATTCCCCCGGCGGTAGAAATACGCGCTGAGGAGATATACGGCGGACGACAGGATAGGCACCATCTTGAACTTGAAATAACTCATATCGGACGTCACGATGTCGTCCGTATAAAAGATATTTTTAATCATGATGAAGAAGAGGTATACCATGATACCTTCGTAACTGTTGAACAGTTTGAACAGCACGAGGAACGACAGCATGGACATGACGATGGACGCCCAACCGCGGAAGTAATTCTGTGGCGTGGTGCCTACCACCATATCGGTCAGGACCTGGAAGAAGAGCAGGAGCGCCAGCGACAGGATGATTTTGCGCAGATAGGGATACCTGGAGAAATCGTCTTTTTTGATGGCGGTTGGCGCAAGTCCGAGCAGCAGGATCTCGCTCAGCCTCAAAGAACCGATGAGGTTGACGTTGACCGTGCTGAGCAGGGCGTAGAGCGCTATTTTTATTTTATTGATCATGACGTGCGAAATGAATGGCTGCTTCCAGGCGGCGGCGGTTCACCGACGCGCTGTATTCCTTCATGAAATCAGCCCGCAGGGCTTCTCCCCGCTGGGGCGACCCTTCGAACCGCAGTAATGCTTCCCGGAACTCTTCGGCCGTGTCCGCCAGGATGAAATGATGGCTTAAAACGCCTTCCACGCCTCGCGGCGTGGCGATGATGGGCGTGTTGAGGGCCATGGCTTCCAGGCATTTGAGGCGGGTGCCGCTGCCGTGGAGCAGGGGGATCACGAC
>NZ_CALNBI010000059.1 GCF_937874145.1 uncultured Chitinophaga sp.
AAACCGACCAGTGGCCCAATAATCCACCCGCGAAGCGTTTTTCTACGATCTTCCCGTTTACCGGGATTTTGTAGACAGTGAGCAGGTCGGCCACGATGTTATCGTCGTTCCCGGTGTACATCGCGATTTCGTCGCAGCGCTCCGAGTGGCAAACGGCGCGGAACACGTCGAGGGTCTGGTACCGGTTGAAGGGAGCCGTTTTGATGGCGAGCAGGTTGGGGATGTCGGCCAACCTCCGCCAGCAATCGTAGCTCAATATACGACCTCCTACAGAAGGTTGCAGATAAAAACCGAAAACGGGGATCACTTCCGCTACGGCTGCTACGTGCTGCACGAGCTGGTCTTCGGAATAATCTTTCAATCCGCCCATGCTCACGAGCCCGATATGATAGCCGAGGTCCCTGGCGATGCGGGCTTCGTTCACGGCCTGTCCGGTAGGCCCGGCGATTCCGGCCACGCGGATGAACGGGCGGTTGAGGCCGGCTTTGTCGATTTCCTCTGCCGCGAGGCGGAGCACGCGTTCGTAGAGGTTGAATTCGGGCCAGCGGATCTCGAATTGGGTGGTGTGCACGCCTACGGCCACGCCGCCTGCGCCGGATGCGATGTAGTAACGCGTGAGCCTGCGCTGGCGGGCTTCGTCGAGCTGCCGGCCGGCCGTGAGCACCAGCGGGTGCGCGGGGATCACGGTGCCGCTATACAGTAATGATTTGATGGATGCGTCCATATGATGTGTAAACGAAATTTGGATTAGAATTTACCGGTCCGGGTTTGGAAATGGGTGGGCTTTTTGATGGTGGCGCCGCCTCCCTGGAACCACTCGAGCGTCATGCGGATCATATCGCGCAGGGTGACTTTGGGATAGCCGAAAAGGCGGAAGCTTTCGCCGGCGTTGCTGAGCAATGCGGTGTCGGATTCCTGGTTTACGAACTGCGGCGTTTTGCCGGCGAGCTTGCCGAATTCTTCCGCGATCCAGCGAACGGAGGCCGTTTCAGGGCCGGTGATGTTGAGATATTTGGCGGGATTGGAAGTGTGCAGGAAGGAGCGGAGCGCATACTCGTTCGCGTCGCCCTGCCAGATCACGTTCACGTGGCCCATGCGCAGGTCGATCGGGGATTCGTTCACCACGGATTTGCAGATTTCCAGAAGCACGCCGTAACGGAGATCGTTGGCGTAGTTCAGGCGGTAGATGAGCAGTTCAGTGCCGTACTGTTGGGAGAAGTGCTCAAAGATGCGCTCGCGGCCGAGGGAGGACTGGGCATACTCGCCGATGGGGCCGGTGGGCGTGGATTCGTCCGCGCCGCCGGAGAACACGGGCACCAGGGGGTACACGTTACCGGTGGAATACACCACGATTTTGGAGTTGCGGTATTTCTCCGCCACGCGGCCGGGGAGGTAGGCGTTCATGGCCCAGGTGAAGGCTTCTTTGCCGGTGGTGCCGAATTTGGTGCCGGCGAGGTAGAGCACGTTCTTCGCATCCGGGAGGGAGGCGAGGTCGGCTTCGTTGAGGAGGTCGGCGGCGATGGCTTCCACGCCGGCGGCTTCCAGTTCTTCGCGGAGGCCGGGTTCGGAAAGACGGCTCACCCCGATAACGCGGCGCGGAACGCCGGAAGCGTCTACGGCTTGTTTGGCGAGCTTGGCGAGGCTGGGGCCGATCTTGCCGCCCACGCCGAGGATGAGGATGTCGCCTTCGAGGCTTGCCATGTCTGCTATCAGTGCTTCGGAAGGCTTCAGCAGTTCTTCAACGGTCGAGAATATTGTGTCCATGTCGTATTGTTTGCAATTGTCAGGAAAAGAATAAAGTTTTGATGTTGCTGATCATCAGCAAAGCCATGATAACGAGCCCGATGGCGCCCACGATTTTAATGAAGGGCGGGTTCTTCATCGGTCCCATGATTTTTTCGTCGTTGGCGATCAGGTACAGCGCCACGCCGATGAAAGGGACGACGAAGATGGTAACGGCCTGCGCCAGTACGATCAGTTCCAGCGGCAGCTTCCCGAATGAGATCGCTACAACGGCGCCGATGACCATGATAATGCCGATGAAGAAGCGGACCATTCCGGATTGCAGGGTACCGCCGTAACCGAGCGCGTCGCCGAGGAGGGTGCCGCCGAGGGCGGCGTTGCCGATAACGGAAGAAAACGAGGCGCCGAAGAGGCCGGACAGGAAGAGGGCGGAGGCGAAGTTCCCGAAGATGGGTTCGAGGGCTACCGCCATATCCGTGGCTTTGGTGACTTCGATATTACGGGTGTTGAGCACTGCTGCTCCGCAGACCATCACGATGGCGGCGAGGATGCCGAGTATTACCATGCCGGGAATGGTTTCGCGGCCGGTTTGTTTCACTGCAGGATTGAGCCGTTTGCGCTCCTGGACGAGGTACGATTGATACAGTGCGCCCACGATGGAGAAGCACGATGCCATGAAGGCGATCACCAGCTGGAGGGAGCCCTCCGGCACCACAGGCACCAGTCCTGCCGCCATACCCGAAACCGAAGGTTTGGTGAATACGAAGGTGGCGATAAAGGCCAGCAGCATCAATGCGATGAGGGCGATCATGATCTTTTCCATCGATTTGTAGAAACTGCGGAAGAAAAGCATGCCGATGGCGACTACGTTGAAAACGATGATCCAGATGTTGGGACTGGTATGGGTGGCTTCGCCGATGGCGATACCCGTGCCGATGGAGTTCCCTGCCTGGAAGGAGGCGCAGACGAGGAATACGCCCACGCCTACGGCCGTTCGCATGCCTTTGCCCCATTTGCGGCCGATGGTGGCCAGCACGGATTCGTTGGTGGCTATGCCTACACGGGCGCTCATCACTGCAAATACGATCATAAAGAAAATGGCGACCAGCCGGAGCCATAACAGGCTGTACCCGTAGCGGGCCCCCATCATGGAGGTAATCGTGATTTTGCTGGGGCCGAAAACGAGGGCGGCCGTGATGAGCCCCGGCCCGATGGCCTGCAACCATACCTTCCCGCGGCTGATGGCGGTGGCAGGGGCGGAGGTGGGCGCGGTGGCTGTTGATTCTTCCATAAACCTGTAATTTTTTGAGTATGACCTGGTTGTTCTTTTACGGGTGCGTACACGGAACTTGTATTCCAATGTTGACGCTTGTTCTGAGATAACGCGGATGAAGAACGTGTACGTACCCGAAAGTACATTTCAATTCCGGAAAATGCAAATATTTTTCTGTTGTTCCGGGTTGAAGACAGGGCAGAGGCAATAATATATGCAGAAAGGCAAATAATTATTTTTTCTGCCCCCTTTCCCTTGCATTTTGAAAGATGTTTACCTAAATTACCGTTGCATACGTCGTTTTCCAGGACGTACACCTGACCGGTTGCCTTCGTGCAACCATATTAAAGCATCATTTACGGGTACGTACCCGAATTCACGGAATCCACCATCAGCATATGAAACAACGTTATGACCGCCGACAGTTCCTCCAGACCATGACCGCCGCCGGAATCGGCGCAGGCCTTACCGCCAGCCGTCCCCTCAGCGCCATGGCCCTCGCCGCCGATCCCATCCGCATCGGCATCATCGGCTGCGACACCTCGCACGCCGTTGCCTTCGCCAAAAGCTTCAATAAAGACGTGCCCTCGCCCGGACTGGAAGGCTTCCGCATCGTAGCCGCGCTGCCGGAGGCTAGTCCCGATATAGAAAACAACCAGAAACGCTTCCCGGGCTACCTGGAAGAACTGAAGAAACTCAATGTGGAACTCGTGTCGTCGATGGACGACCTCCTCGCCAAATCCGACGTGATCATGGTGGAATCCAACGACGGGCGCCCCCATCTCCGGCAGGCCCTTCCCGCTATCAAAGCCGGCAAGAAAGTATTCATCGACAAGCCCATAACCGCCTCGCTGGCCGAAGCCATCGAAATATTCGACCTGGCCGAAAAGCACAACGCCGCCGTTTTCTCCGCATCTTCCTTGCGCTACATGGATGCCGCGCAAGCCGTCGCCAACGGCTCCATCGGGAAAGTTTTCGGCGCGGAGGCTTATAGCCCCTGCGCACTCGAAAAAACACACCCGGATCTCTACTGGTATGGTATTCATGGGGTGGAAACGCTGTGCACCGTCATGGGTACGGGCTGCGTATCGGTTTCCCGGACATTTACGCCGGAAACCGATATGGTGGTAGGCGTGTGGGACGGCGGAAGGATCGGTACTTTCCGGGGCATCCGCAGCGGTAAGCAGGATTATGGCGGCAAAGCCTTCGGAGAAAAGGGCATAGTGGAACTCGGGCCCTATAAAGGATATGAGCCTTTGCTGCTGCGCGTTGCGGAGTTTTTCAAAACGGGCGTTTCCCCCGTTTCCCGCGAAGCGACGCTCGAAATCCTCGCCATCATGGACGCGGCCGACGAAAGCAAACGCCGGAAAGGCGCCGCAGTTACCGTGGCGTCCATGTTCGAAAGAGCGAGAAAACGCAAACACTAATCATCTTCTATCTAAAATAATTCCCGTTATGGAAAAATCCCGCAGAACGTTTTTGAAGCATACCGCGAAAGGATCGGCCATTCTCGCCGCAGGCGGTATCCTCCCAGGTTTCAGTGCAAAAAGTTATGCTGCCATCCCCGGCGCCAACGAACGCGTGAGGGTAGGCGTAATGGGCGTGAATGCGCGCGGACTGGCATTGGCGCAGAATTTCGCCAAGCAACCCAATTGTGAAGTGGTGTCCATTTCCGACGTCGACAGCCGCGCTTCGCAGAAGTGCATCACCAAAGTGGAGGACATCCAAAAGAATCGGCCGACAGACGTCCCGGACTTCCGGAAAGCCCTGGAGCAGAAAGATATGGACGCGCTGATCATCGCCGCGCCCGACCACTGGCATGCTCCCGCAGCCATCCTGGCCGCAAAGGCAGGAAAACATGTTTACCTCGAGAAGCCCTGCAGCCATAATCCCCACGAAGGCGAACTGCTCGTGGCGGCGCAGAAAAAATATAAAACCGTCATCCAGATGGGCAACCAGCGGCGCTCCTGGCCCAATGTCATCAAAGGCATCCAGGAACTGAAAGACGGCGCCATCGGCCGCGCATATTTCGGTAAAGGCTGGTACACCAATAACCGGAAGTCCATCGGCCGCGGCAAGGAAGCCGCCGTGCCCGAATGGCTGGATTACGACCTCTGGCAGGGGCCCGCGCCCCGCAAGGCTTTCCGCGACAACCTTATCCACTACAACTGGCACTGGTTCTGGAACTGGGGGACAGGTGAAGCCCTCAACAACGGCACCCACATGATCGACCTGCTGCGCTGGGGCATGGGTGTGGATTATCCCATCCGCGTGACCTCTTCCGGCGGCCGCTACCGCTACGAGGACGACTGGGAAACGCCGGATACGCAGGTCATCAACCTTGAATTCGACAATAATTCCAGCATGACCTGGGAAGGCAGGAGCTGCAACGGCAAACCGCTGGAAGGCAATACAGTGGGCGTGGTATTTTATGGGGAGAAGGGCTCGCTGATGATCGACGGCAATGCCTACACCATCTTCGACCTCGACGGTAAAGTGGCGAAAGACGTGAAGAACGACCTGAAAATTGACGCACGCAACCTCACCAATCCCGCCGAAGCCCTCGATGCGCTGCACTTCCAGAACTTTTTCGACGGCATCCGCAAGGGCGCTCCCCTCAACAGCGATATCCTC
The DNA here is from genome assembly GCF_937874145.1 of uncultured Chitinophaga sp. GTDB lineage: Bacteria > Bacteroidota > Bacteroidia > Chitinophagales > Chitinophagaceae > Chitinophaga. Next base: position 5,651 of record NZ_CALNBI010000059.1, read on the forward strand.
AGCGGCCACCAGAGCACCCTGCTTTGCCAGCTGGGCAACATCGCCCTGCGCACGGGCGGCACCCTGCACACCGATCCCTCCAATGGCAGGATCAAAAACAACAAGGAAGCGCAAAAGTTATGGAAACGGACGTACCAGCCGGGCTGGGAGCCGACAGTGTAAACCTGTAAAAACTGCCTATGCGGACAACCACCGGAATGGTAGACCCTGGCTCACTGAGCCGCCGCGACACGCGGATTTCCATCCTCATCATCGGGATGCTGTTTTTCATCTTCGGCTTTGTGTCGTGGGTTAACGCCATCCTGATTCCCTATTTCAGGATCGCCTGCGAGCTCACCAGCCTGCAATCATACCTCGTGACGTTCGCGTTTTACATTTCTTACCTGGTGATGTCGGTACCGTCATCCTACCTGCTGAAATCTGTGGGGTTTAAGAAGGGGATGATGATCGGCTTCTGGGCGATGGCGCTGGGCGCGTTCATATTCGTACCTGCCGCCCTCATGCGCGCGTACCCGCTTTTCCTGCTGGGGCTTTTCACCCTGGGGATCGGGTTGGCCGTGCTGCAAACTGCCGCCAATCCGTATATCACCATCCTCGGGCCGAAGGAATCGGCGGCGCAGCGCATCAGCGTGATGGGCATTTGCAACAAATTTGCCGGTATTATCGCCCCGCTGATCTTTGCGGCCGTTATCCTCCGCGTCACCGATACCGACCTGGAACGGATGCTCCCGGCAATGGATCCCGCCGAAAGGGCCGCGGTGCTGGATGCGTTCATCCGCCGGGTGATCGTCCCTTACGCCGTTTTGGGGACCGTCTTGTTTGCCCTGGGGCTCGTGGTGCGCTATTCGCCCCTGCCCGAAATCAATACCGAAAATGAAAGCCGGGAAACAGCCGCGGTGAATAGTGACAAAAAGAGCATATTCGATTTCCCGCACCTGATCCTGGGTGCTGTGGCGATTTTCCTGCATGTGGGCACGCAGGTGATAGCCATCGATACCATTATTTCTTACGCAGGCTCCATGGGCATTCCCTTGCTCGAAGCCAAAGCGTTTCCTTCGTATACCCTGGGCGCCACGATCGTAGGGTATTTTATCGGCATCCTTCTCATCCCGAAATTCGTGAAGCAGGTTAACGCACTTCGATTTTGCACCGTGCTGGGCGCGGTGCTCACCGTTTGCATCGTGTACATGCGCGGCATGGTCAGCGTATTCGGGCATGAAGCGGATATTTCCATCTGGTTCGTGGTGATGCTGGGCCTGGCGAACTCACTCGTTTGGGCAGGCATCTGGCCGCTGGCGCTCGACGGGCTGGGCCGTTTTACAAAACTAGGCGCATCCGTCCTGATCATGGGGCTTTGCGGCAACGCGGTGTTACCCCTGGTATACGGTTATTTCGCGGATATGGCGGGAGAACGGAGCGCATATTGGGTACTGTTGCCTTGTTACGTTTATCTCATGTATTACGCGTTTTACGGCCACCTGGTCCGCAGCTGGAAGCTGAAGCGTTCACCGGTCCCATCAAAGCAGTCGTATGAATTATCCGAAAATTAAAATCGTCAACGGCCGGATCATCACGCCTTACCGCATCATCAATGGCGGCACGGTGCTGACGGAGGGCCACCGCATCCTTGCGGTGGCGGAAGACGATATACCCGCACCGGACGCTATGGTAATCGATGCGCAGGGGCAATACATCGCGCCCGGGTTCATCGACATCCATGTGCATGGCGGGGGCGGCAGCGATTTTATGGACGGGGATGCGGAAGCTTTCCTTACCGTCGCTGAAACGCATATGCGTTACGGCACCACGTCGATGGTGCCGACTACGCTCAGCAGCGACACGGAAAGCCTCCGGCAGGCCGTGCGCACGTATGAATCCGCGCACCTCCGCAATACGAAAGGAGCGTCCTTCCTCGGCATGCACCTGGAAGGGCCTTATTTCGCCATGAACCAGCGCGGCGCACAGGATCCCCGGTTCATCCGCAACCCTGACCCAGCCGAATATACCGCCGTATTGGAAAATACCAACGCCGTAGTCCGCTGGAGCGCCGCCCCCGAGCTCCCCGGCGCATTGGATTTCGGATCATACCTCCGTTCCAAAAACATACTGCCCGCCATCGCCCATACGGACGCGATTTACGAGGAAGTCCTCGAAGCATGGGAGCACGGCTACACCCACGCGACGCACCTGTATTCCGCCATGTCGGGCGTGACGCGGAGAAATGCCTTCCGATATGCGGGCGTCATCGAAAGCGCGTTCCTGCTCGATGATATGACCGTGGAGATCATCGCCGACGGCGTTCACCTGCCGCCTGCGTTGCTTAAACTCGTATACAAATTCAAAGGCCCGGAGAAAACCGCCCTCATCACCGACGCCATGCGCGCTGCCGGCATGCCCCCGGGCGAAAGCATCCTCGGCGACAGGCGGAACGGGCTGAAAGTGATCGTGGAAGATGATGTCGCCAAACTGCCCGACCGCTCTTCTTTCGCGGGAAGCGTGGCCACCTGCGACCGGCTGGTCCGTAATATGGTGAAACTGGCCGAAGTTCCGCTGGCGGATGCCGTCCGCATGATGACCGGCACGCCCGCCGCGATCATGAAGGTTTCGGGGACGAAGGGCTCGCTCGCCACGGGTAAAGATGCGGATATCGTGCTTTTCGACAGCGACATCAACATCGACACCGTTATTATCAACGGCGAGATCCGCCACCGCAGCGAAACGGCGCGCTCCATCCTGCGGGAACCGGTATCTGACTGAAACAAATAATACTACCACAACGCTGCGGCAGCCACAGGGCGCCGTCCGGCAGCAAACCTGTCAGCATATGCATACATTTGAACGAATCAACGTACACCAGTTTGAGGACAGGCGCCGGATGGGCGCTGCCGCGGCGGCTGCGGTAGCCCAGCGCATCCATTCCCTGCTTGCGGGGCAGGAATTCATCAGCATGATCTTCGCCGCCGCGCCCTCGCAGCAGGAATTCCTCGAAGCATTACGAACCGACGCAACGATCCCCTGGCACCGCATCCACGCTTTTCATATGGACGAATACCTCGGCCTGCCCGCGGACGCACCCCAGGGCTTCGGCAATTTCCTGGAAATGCGGCTGTTCGGTATCGTGCCTTTCGGCCAGGTGCATTACCTCAACGGGCAGGCCACCGATGCCGCGGAGGAATGCACGCGCTACGCGCAACTGCTGAAAGATGGAACCGATATCGTTTGTATGGGAGTGGGGGAGAACACGCATATCGCGTTCAACGACCCGCATGTGGCGGATTTCAACGATCCTGTGCTGGTGAAGGTCGTGGACCTCGACGAGGCCTGCCGTCGACAACAAGTGAACGACGGCTGCTTTGCCACGCCGGAGGAAGTACCTACGCATGCGCTGACGCTCACGGTGCCGGCGCTTTTCCGTGGAAAGTATATCTACTGCATGGTGCCCGGCCCCGCAAAAGCAGCAGCCATCCGGCACACGCTGCAATCGCCTGTCAGCGAACAATATCCCAGCACGATCCTGCGCACGCATCCCCATGCGGAACTGTACCTCGACAAAGACAGCGCGGCCTTGCTCTAATTTTTGTAATACATGTAGTTTTCCCGGGTGATGATGTCGATCGGCATGAAGTATTCCTTCTCGACGGGAGCGCCCAGCACGAGGTGCTGATAGAGCGTCATGATGCCGCGGTAAGCCTGTTCCTGGGGTTTCTGGCAGATAAGGAAATCGATCATCCCTTTCTGCAGCCAGGCCACGTTATCGGGGAGGAAGTCGTACCCCATGACCAGCAGCCCTTCTTTCCCGGCGGTTTCCAGGTATCGTGCTACGTATCGCACGCGTGAGCTGGTCACGAAAATCGCTTTAATGGCGGGGTCTGCCGCCAGCGCTTCGGCGAGTTTCTTCTCCACCGTGGTGTCACTGCTTTCACGGACGTCCGCCTTTACGATCCGTTCCGGGTTATTGGCGAAGTACGCCCTGAACCCTTCTTCTTTACGCAACAGGGGATGGATGCCTTCAATCTGGCGGGTCATGTTCACCACCATGATCTTGTCCTGCGGCGCGAGGCAGTAAGACATGAGATGCGCCGCAAGGTAGCCGCTGCGGAACAGTTCGGGACCGATATATGATAGGCTGTCGAGCCCGGGGATGCCGGAGTTGATGAAAACGAAAGGAACATTTTTTTCCTGCAGTTGCTGGCAGAATTCTGTGGCTTCGTCGATGAAGAGCGGCGCCAGCAGCACCCCGTCCACAGGGTTCTTCAGCAGTTGCTTCGCTGCTTTCGGAAAAGAGGAGCGGTCGTTGAAATCGAAGAAGTGCCGTTCGATACGCACACCCATCTGCCGGATCTCATCTTCCGCCTGACCAACACCCGCCAGCAGGATTTCCCAATAAGCCGTTTCAGGAGTTACGGCAGGAAGGAGGATCGCCAGGTTTAATACTTTCCGCGACGCCA
>NZ_CALNBI010000060.1 GCF_937874145.1 uncultured Chitinophaga sp.
AGACGTGATGCCGGAAGCAGTGAACGATACCGTTAACATACGGCCGGACCAGCGCACAACGATACCGGTGCCCGTGAATGATAAAGGGTCGCTTGATCATACTACCATCATCATCTCCCGCCAGCCCGCCAGGGGAACGGTCAGCGTCAACGCCGACGGTACCATCACCTTCACCCCGCTGCCCGGATTCAAAGGCGCGGAAGCATTCAGGTACCGCGTTCGCGACGCACACGGCACCCTGTCTAATGAAGCGGAAGTGATCATCTACGTGGGCGAAGAAGACTTCTTCATCCCCAACGCCATCACGCCGAACGGCGACGGCATCAACGACCGCTTCGTGATTCCTGACCTGCACAAGTTCCGGAGCACCATGCTGACCATCTTCAACCGTTGGGGCAATGAGGTGTACCACAACCCGCGGTACGACAACCGTTGGGATGGCAACGGCCTCTCCGGCGGCACCTATTATTACATCCTGAAAGTTGATACCCCGCAAGGTCATAAAGTGATCAAGGGCTGGATTCAATTGCTTAAATAACCGATTCCTGAACGACCAAAAAACATGCTCATGCGCAATAAAATATATCTGCTGATGCTCCTGGCCGCAAGCGCCGTACTCCCGGCGCAGGCCCAACAGGAAGTGCAGTTCAGTCAGTATGTGTTCAACGGGCTCGCTGTGAACCCGGCTTACGCCGGCTACCGCGGCGATGGTTACCTGAACGCCACCTTCCGCAAGCAATGGGTGGATTTCCCCGGCGCCCCCACCACCGGTGTCATTTCTTTCGACGGGCTGCCCGGCTGGGCTGATAACGAGAAAGTAGGCCTGGGCATCCAGGCGCTGTGGGATAAATCCGGTCCGCAGGAATATATGTCCGTCGCCGGTTCCTACGCCTACCGCATTCCCCTGAACGAATCCGGTTCGCGCAGGCTGAACCTCGGGTTCAATGTAAGCGTGGCGCAGTACAGCGTTACAGGCAACTCCCTGCAGCTCACCGATCCCAACGATCCTTATGCGCCCACGGGTAAAATCAGCACCTTCAAACCGGATGCGAGCTTCGGGGTGTACTATTACACGCCGGCGTTCTATGCAGGCGCTTCCGTGCTCCAGCTGTTTTCGCAAACGCTCGACAACACCGTATATGTAGCCGGCCACGCCCGCGATTACATGGTCATCAAAAGAACCCGCCACGTCTATTTCACGACGGGCGGTATGATCAACATCGATGAGCACCTGCGGCTGAAGCCTTCCATCATGATCAAGGAAGATTTCAACGGCCCCACCAACGTAGACCTCAACCTTTTCGCCCTGATCTCCGACCAGATCTGGATCGGCGGATCGTACCGTTCGTCGGTGCCCCTGCTGAATAAGGAAAAGCTGCAGGACGGCCTCCGCCGTGCGAATGCGGCGAGCGCTATGGTGGAATATTTCGCGTCAGACAGGCTCCGGATCGGCTATTCCTACGACTTCGCGATCAGCGGAATCGCCAATTACCAGTCGGGATCGCACGAGATTTCCATCGGGCTACTTTTCCCCAGAAAACAAAACGGCGATCGGATCATCAGTCCGAGGTATTTCTAATCAATTAGCATCAAACCCATGAACATACGCGTGATCCGGCAGTTATCGGGCATTATTTGCTTCGGCGCAGGGCTTTTGGCCAGCCCCGCTTACGCACAGGAGCAGCGCCCGGCGCAAGACAAAGCGGCGGCGCATTACCTCCGCTTCGAATACAGTACAGCCGCCGTTTATTTTGAGGAAGCGGCGAAAAGAAAATATTTCAGGACGGAACACATGCGCATGCTGGCCGACTGTTACCGCCAGCTGAACCTATATCAAAAAGCGGTGGACACCTACCGGAAAGTCACCGAATGCAAGGACGCCGTTCCTGCCGATTTTCTCCATTACGGCGACGCGGTGAAAAGCACCGGCGATTATGCCGCTGCCAAAGCCATCTACGCGCAATACCAGGAGAAGGGCGGCGCCGAAGCCGCCAGCCGCATGGCGGGATGCGATTCCGCAATGGTCTGGATGACCGCCGTTCCGCAACCGGTGAAAAACCTCCGCGAACTCAACACCCCGGCATCCGACTGGGGCGCCACCTGGGACGGTGAGGGCAGGTTCGTGTTCATGTCCGACAGCCTCCGCGAAACCATGCTCGATCCCCGGCAGAAAGCCTCGCTGAAGGAATACCGCAGGACGGGCAATGCTTTCCAGAAAATGTATGTAGTCGATACCGTTCACCGCGCACCCGATGCCACGGTGATCCGCGGGTTCGATAACGTATTGAATAATTTCAGGTACCATGTTGGTCCGGTTGCTTTTTCGCCGGGGGGCGACACGGCGTACATCACCGTGACCAGCCCCGGCAAACCAGCCGTGCAGCGTGGCGGGCCTGATGCGGGATACCGTACCCGCAGACTCGATTTGTTCGTGAGCGTGAGGGGGCAACAAGGCTGGCAAGCGCCCGTTCCCTTCGCTTACAACAATCCGCAGTATTCCATCGGCCACGCCGCCGTGGCGGCAGACGGGCAAACGCTCTATTTCACCGGCGACCTGCCCGGCGGCCAGGGCAAAACCGATATCTGGTTCTGCGAACGGCAGTCCGACGGCAGCTGGAGCACTCCGAAGAACTGTGGCACCGCCATCAATACACCCGACGAAGAAGCCTTCCCCACGATCAACGAAGCAGGGAAACTGTACTTCTCCAGCAAGGGCCATCCCGGCATGGGCGGGTTCGACTTGTTCGTGGTTGCAGGAGGGAAAGATAGCTGGGCTACGCCAGCCAATCTCAGGAACGGCTACAATTCTCCCGGCGACGATTTTTACCTGCGCAGCAATGCGTCCGGCAGCGAGGTTTTTGCTTCCAACAGGACGGGCGGCGCCGGCAGCGACGATCTTTACGGTATCGTAGCGGCGCCGGCCAACGCGCAGCGGATGGAGCCGGGTAGGAAGATAATCATACTTGAAACGACTGTGTTACAACAGGGATCAACAACACCAGCCACCGGAGCCACGGTGCTACTGACGGACGAAAACCGGCAGGAATACTGGACGCTGCTTACAACGGATGATGGAAAGGCATACATGGTGATCTTGGACGGGCACCGGTATGTCGTATCAGCGTCGGGCTCCGGGAATGGCTGGTCGGCCCCGCAGAAATTCACGGCAGGAGGGGAAGATACAGTGAAGATCAGCCTTCAGCTGGCCATGGCGGTGCCGCGCCCCGGCAGCGTGCATGAACTGCCCGATATCTACTACGATCGCGACGATTACCGTCTCCGGCCGGAGAGCTTCCCGGTGCTGGATTCGCTGGTGGCGCTCATGGAAAATTTCCCTGGGTTAGTCGTGGAATTAGGCGCGCATACCGACAGCCGGCATACCGATGCCTATAATATCGTGCTGTCTGAACGCCGCGCTGCTTCCGCCGCCGATTATCTCGTGCGGCAAGGCATCAGCCGCTCCCGCATCCGGACCGTAGGTTACGGGGAATCGCGGTTGGTAAACAAATGCACCGACGGGGTGGAATGTACTGAAGAAGAACATCAAAAGAACCGCAGGACCGAACTGCGCGTCCTCCAACGATAGCAAAGGGGTTATTTTCAAACAGAACGTAACGAATACACCACAGACTAGCAATGCGCCGGAATTACTTCCGGCGCTTTTTTATTGGATAAACCGTCATAATAAAGGAGTATGCTCTGCCAGCCATTTTTGTGCCGTCTGCACAACTATGGATTCAATATTGTTGGCGTTGGCGCCCTCCCAATAGAACGTTTCATAACCTGTTTCGATATCTTGCCACGCCCATTCCAATAAACTGAAATCGAGCAGGAGATCTGACTGGTCTAATCTGTAATAATTATTTTGTAACTCCTGAAGGTGCATCCTGATATGATCCTTGCTTGCAATTTTTTTCGCACTGAAGATGCAATAGCAGATAATGGCGGAATCACCGTTTTTTTCAGGTAGATGGAGTTCCCTCAGTGCAGCATGTAGGTATGGTTCCACTTCGTAATAGCTGGTGGGTTGGGATATGCCTGCCAGCATAAGGACATTTGGCGTTTCTATGCCCAATTCCAGCATGGCGGTGGCCCATTCTACGGCAAAATTCGCATCAAATGAGGGATGGCCTTGCATGGCAATGGCTTTATATGTCAGGTCGGAACGGAACGGCATGATGGTAAATATGGGTCAATGTACGTTTCTTGATAAAAATGGCAAAATATTGCCAGCCCTGCTGACATAAGGCTGTCAATCCGCCCGGGTATATTTACGCTATGAATATCTTACTTTCGGTTATGCCCAAACAAGACATCCCCACTTTTACCCCTGAAAGCCGTCAGGCCTGGCGGCAATGGTTAAAAAAGCACCATCGCAGCGAGCAATCGGTGTGGCTGACGATGTACAAGAAAGAAACCGGGAAACCCTCCATGGAGTGGAGCGACGCGGTGGACGAAGCGCTTTGCTTCGGCTGGATCGACAGTACGCGGAAGACCGTCGGCGACGGGGCCTTCATTCAGTACTTCACCCGCCGCAAGCCTTCCAGCAACTGGTCGAAAATCAATAAGGATAAAGTGGAAAGGCTGATCGCGGAGGGATTGATGACGGAAGCGGGGATGGCGTGTATTGAAATTGCGAAGCAGAACGGTTCCTGGTCGCGGCTCGACCAGGTGGAGGAGGGCCTGGTGCCGAAAGACCTGGAGAAAGCTTTCAAGGCGCATAAGGGCTCGAAATCATATTTCATGGGGTTGAGCAAATCGGTAAGGAAAATGATGCTGGGATGGATCGCGATGGCCAAGCGGCCGGAGACGCGGCAAAAGCGGATCGATGAAATTGCGCAGCTGGCGGCGGAAGGAAAGAAGCCGAAACAATTTTGATGCGGGATTTTGCCTGATATACATACGCCCTGGCCAGCGCCGGGGCTTTTTTATCCCATGCTTTTCGACATTTCCTTCAGCAGGCGGTGGAACGCCGTCACGGATTTCTTTTCATAAGATTCGTTGAGGGAGATGATCATGGCCTTGCGCTGCATGCCTTTGCCGGTGATGGGGACGGCCACTACGCCGTCTTCCTGTTTAACGGACGTGCGCACAAGGATGGAGTACCACGATCCGGAGCGGATCACTTCCAGGAGCATATTGATGTCGTTGATCTCCAGGGTGATGTTGGGGGAGAGGTTTTTCTGGGATAAGACGTGGGAGATGAACGCCCGGGTGCTGTATCCCTGCGAGGGCAATGCGAGCGGCAGGCGGGCGGCATCTTCCAGGCTGACGCTTTTCTTTTTCGCCAGCGGCATGTTGGGTGCCATGACGAGGGTCATAGGCGATTCGAAGAGCATCTGGTAACGGAGGTGCTTTTCTTTTTCGGCTTCGTGGAAGGTAAGGATGAAGTCGAGGTCGAGGTGTGCGAGTTTTTCCAGCAGCTCGGCGGAGGTGCCGAGCACCACTTGTATTTTGATGCCCGGCCAGGTTTGCATGAAGCGGATGAGTGATGGGGCGAGGATGGGGCGGAGGCCATAGGTGAGGCCGATGCGGATTTCGCCGGTGTCCATGTTGTTGAGGTCGCGCAGCACCTGGAGGCCGCTTTCGGCTTTATGGATGCTTTGCAGCGCATACCCGGAAAATAACTGCCCTGCTTCGGTGAGCGCGACCCGTTTACCGATACGGTCGAACAGTAGCACCCCGAGCTCATCTTCCAGCTGCGCGATCTGCTGGGATAGCGTGCTCTGGCTGATGTGCAGCTGCCGCGCGGCTTCCGTAAAGTTGAGCAACTCTTTCGCCTTGATGAAATACCGTAACTGGCGCAGTTCCATATTGATCGGTTTTATCGATGGATGTGATAGAAAAATACCATTTTTCAAATTTAGCGAATGTCTGGAACTTTGCACCGTATCAAACCGGAGCCATATGCTTCCCGCTGCACATACATCGCCGTCCCGCGTGCTCAGCCTCGTGCTGGGCCTGTCCCAGATCCTTTTGTGGGGCGGTTCTTTCTTTCTCATGGCCATCGTTGGAGAACCGATCGTAAGGGATACGGGCTGGCCGCACGAGTGGGTATACGGCGCTTTGTCGCTGGCGCTGCTCGTATCCGGCCTGATGGCCCCCGCCATCGGGAGGCGCGTGGGGAAAGCGGGAGGGGAGCAGGTGATGAAGTACAGCGGGATCGTGATTGCGGCGGGACTGGCCATTGCGGCCCTGGCGCCGCATATTTTGGTGTTCTTCCTCGGCTGGATCGTTATCGGCGCGGGGATGGCCATGGGGCTGTACGATGCGCTCTTTGCAGCGCTCGGCAAGCGTTACGGCGCTTCGGCGGGCAAAGCGTTCACTTACATCACCCTCATCTCGGGTTTCTGTACGACCATCATCTGGCCATTGCTGACGCTGCTGCTGGGGCAATTCGGATGGCGGGGCACGCTGCTCATCTATGCCGCGGCTTTGCTGCTGATCATCCTGCCTGTTTATAAATGGGCATTCCCGGCGGGAGCGCCGCAACCGGCGCCGGTACCCGGTGAACCCCGGAAAACAACGGCGCCTGCTGCTGCCGGGGCGTCGAAAGTGTATTACCTCGTCATGGTCAATTTTACTATTGGCGCGGTAATGATGACGGCGATATCGGTCCACCTGATAGACATCCTGCTGGACAATAACATTACCCTTGCCGCCGCCGTGGGCCTCGGCGCCTTGCTCGGCCCCAGCCAGGTGGGCGTGCGCCTCCTCGACCTGGTATTCCCGAAGAAGTCGCCGGTGACCGGCATTGCCATATCCTGTGCCGGCGTGCTGTCGGGCGTGGCCCTGTTGCTGGGAAGCCCCGCCATTGCAGCCGTGGGCATTATCCTGTACGGGTTGGGCAACGGGATGCGCACCATCCTCCGGGGCACCCTTCCCTTACATTTATTCGGCCCGGAAGGCTATGCCGGTACGATGGGCAAACTCGCGCGCCCGCAACTCATCGCCCAGGCGGCCACGCCTTTTGTGGGTGGGCTCATGATCCAGGGGCTGGGCGTTCCGGCGTTCCTGTGGGTGCTGGTATCCCTGGCCACAGCGAACGTTTTCATCTCCCTCATGATCCGCAAAGCCACGGTAGTACGCGCTATCTCCACAGTACCTGCCGCTATCCGGCATGCATCCTGACGCAGCCCCGAAAAAAATCAGGGACCCCTTGCAACCAAATCGAATTTCTTGTTGTTAAGATTGCATATTAACCGGAAAGGAACTATGAGAAAACCGATTTTGCTCCTGCTGGCCATCTGCCTTTTCGCCGGTGGCAGCGCTTCCGCCCGCCATTTCGATCAATCCGTAACAGAAACCGCCACGGGCGTGGTGAATGTAGCGACCACTTCCGCGAAAATCATGAAAGTACTCACGCCTTCGCTGGGCCTGACCAAAAAGCAGCAGCCCACGATATTGAAACTGGTATCCACTTACCTGCTGGACCGGAACAATCTCAATCCCCTGAAAAGCTCCAATTCCAGTGAGTATTCTTCCAAATTCGGGGTGCTGAACAATGGCTTCATGGGTAAGATGAAAACGATCCTGACGGTACGCCAGTTCGCCAAATTCCTCGGCCTCAAACCTTCCGCCACCAACACCGCCGCCGTGCTGTGGATATTATTCTTCTAAGATTGTTTTTCATATTAGGTTGATAAATGTTCGAGAAAAAAGAGGCCCGCTCACTGAGCGGGCTTTCTGATATCTTATGGGTAAGCGGGTAATAAAAGGTTAATTCAGCGGGATGCCGAACCAGGTTAGTTTCGTGAACATCGATTTACGCCCGGCTTTCCCTTTTGAGAAATACTTCTTCAGCCACTCCTGCTGCTCGCTGATATGCTTGCCGATATCGGGTGTTTTCTGCTTCAGATCTTCCACCAGCTCACCACGCTCATTACAGTAGCCATCACAATTCCATGGTATAGCGGTCGCATGTATCTTGAAATTTTGGGCAAAGATAGGGATAACCCTTATTTGGCAGGTTTCAATTTTACTTCGTCGATCTTTTTGCCGGAAAGGTCAAACACTTCGATCTGCAACTGGCTGGCATCCGCTTTCGCTTTCACGATGCTGGTATTGGAGTTTACCAGGACTGGGAATTGCCAGGCGCCGGCCTGTGGCAACTTTTTCACGTTCCTGTGCAGGTGCCCCGAGAGCATTACCTGCGCGCCTGCCTGGTTCAGCAGCGGCACGAACTTCTCCAGCACTTCCTCTTCCCCGTGCCATCCGCCGAAAGGCGGGATATGTGCGATCACGACTTTGTAAGGCGCTTCCGTGTATTCGGGGCGCTGGAGCGCTTCCTTCAGCCAGGTGGCCTGCAGGGTGCGGTAAGCGTCGTAATCGGCGATGCCGGTATACTCGATGTCGGAATCGGGCTTATCTTCGCCTGTGTCGAGTGGCGGAGGGGAAATAACGGGGGAACTGGCTGGCGAACTCGCCCCGCGTTTCGTGGTTGCCGCGGGCGTAGTACATGGGGATGCGGTCAGCAAATACGCTGATGGCGGTATCCATGAATGAACTGAAGATCTGCGCTTCGCTGCGGGAATTATTCTGCATGTCGCCGTTGAAGAACACCAGCTGGTTGTTGTTCCAGTCTACCTGCCCCAGCAGTTTTTTCATCACATCGTTCTGCTGATGGATGTCGTTCACCACCGCGAAGCTGACTTGTGTGGCTTTGGGATCGTTGGTGGTGAATGTGGGGAGAAC
>NZ_CALNBI010000061.1 GCF_937874145.1 uncultured Chitinophaga sp.
GAAGTCCCCTCCACCGAAATCGTCCCCGGCGATATACTGCTCCTCGATGCCGGGGATATGGTCCAGGCCGACGGCCGCCTGCTCGAAGCCACGAGCCTCCAGGCCGACGAGTCCGCCCTCACCGGCGAGTCCCTCCCGGTCGACAAATCCCCCGGCGAGCTCCCCGAAGACACGCCCCTGGCCGAACGCTCGAATATGGTCTATAAAGGCACCTTCATCCGCAACGGCAATGCGCGGGTGCTGGTGACGGCCACCGGGATGAAAACCGAGCTGGGTCAGATTGCCCACCTGGTGGCAGGCGCGCAGAAGTCCGCCACGCCGCTGGAAAAGAAGCTGGAAAGCTTCAGCAAGCGCCTGATCGGCATCACCGTGGTCATTGTGATCCTGATCTTCGGAGCTGGTGTCCTCAACCAGGTGCCCATCCTCGACATGCTGAAAACTTCCATCGCGCTGGCGGTGGCAGCCATCCCGGAAGGGCTGCCAGTGGTGGCCACGCTTAGCCTGGCAAGGGGCATGATCCGGATGGCACGGCAAAATGTGATCGTCAAAAAGCTTTCGGCCGTGGAAACCCTCGGGGCCACCACCGTCATCTGTACCGATAAAACCGGCACCCTCACGGAGAATAAAATGCAGGTCACCGAGGCGCAGCAGCCCGAAGCCACCTGGAAACAGGGCGAAGAGGCCCCTGAAAACGAGGCGTTCCGCCTCCTCCGGGAAACTGCCGTGCTCTGCAACAACGCCACGCTCGACGGCGACATAGGCATCGGCGACCCCATCGAAGTAAGCCTCCTGCAGTTCGCGGACGAAACGGGCGACAATGCCGATATCATCCGCGAAGGCTTTAAAAAGCTGGACGAAGCCCCCTTCAATTCCGATACCCGCGTGATGGCCACGCTGCACCAGGGCGAAGAGCAATTTCGCGTGTCTGCCAAAGGCGCCACGGAAGATCTCCTGGGCTATTGCACCGCCATCTGGAAAGACGGTACGCAGGCGGCATTATCGGATGAAGACAAACAGTCCTGGATGACCGCCACGGAGAAACTGGCGGCTTCGGGGCTCAAAACCCTTGGCTACGCCATCAGGCAAGCAAACGACCGTCCCGGGGAGATGCTGGAGGAGCTGGTGTTCCTCGGCATCACAGGCTTCATGGACCCGCCCCGCAGCGGCGTAAAGGAAGTGATCCGCGAATGCCATGGCGCTGGGATCCGGGTGCCGATGCTCACCGGCGCCCACCCCGCAACGGCGGCAACGATCGCGCAGCAGCTGGCGATCGTGCAGGAAGGGCAGAAGCCTGTGGTAACAGGGCGCGAGCTGGAAAAAGACCCCGCAGTATGGGAGAACGCCGCCGTATTTGCGCGGGTGAGCCCGAAACAAAAGCTGGACCTGGTGAACGGGTTGCAGGAAGACCATCACATCGTAGCCATGACGGGCGACGGCGTCAACGATGCGCCAGCGCTTAAAAAAGCAGATATCGGCATCGCAATGGGGATACGGGGCACGCAGGTGTCGCAGGAGGTGGCGGATATGGTGCTGAAAGATGATGCTTTTGAGTCCATCGTGATGGCGGTGCGCCAGGGCAGGGTGATCTTCGCCAATATCCGCAGGTTCATCATTTTCCTTTTATCCTGCAACCTGAGCGAGCTGCTGGTCATCGGGCTGGTCGCTACTTTCAACATTCCCTTCCAGCTGGTGGCTATTCAAATTCTCTTCATCAACCTGATCACAGACGTATTTCCCGCGATGGCCCTGGGTTTCACAGAAGGCGACGCTACGGTAATGCAGAAAAATCCCCGCGACCCGCGCAAGCCGATCCTCAGCCGCAACGGCTGGACCTGGATATGGGTGTATGCCGCGGTTATTGGCGGAAGCGCGCTGGGAGCGGCGTTTACGGCGGAATATTTCCGGGAAGGGGATACCGACGTCATGGCGGCGAACAACGTGTTGTTCTACACGCTCATCCTGTCTCAACTGCTGCATGCATTGAATATGAAAGAGCCGCGTGAGAAATTCCTGGGAGGCCCGGTAATGCGCAACAAATACCTGATCGGCTCGATTTTTCTCAGTGCCGGCGTTACATTGCTGTGCCTGTTCATTCCACCTGTAGCGGAAGCGTTGCGCCTGCAGATGATGCCTGCGATAGACTGGTGGCTGACGCTGGGTTTCAGCGTTGCGTCGTTATTGGTGGTGCGTTTGTTGTCGGGGATTTTTATGCGGAAGTGATATGCCCGGCATCACCCTTTTAGATAAATGAACACTCTTTTTTTACTGTTATAGCATTCATCTAATCATAAGGATGTTTCTCATTATTATTTGATTTTGATACTATAAACAGTAATTGAGTAGCAATGTATTTATTGTATGTTGATGAGAGTGGTGATATAGGATTGCCACCATCAAGCCCAACTAGATTTTTTATTTTATCTGCAATAGTTATTCATGAAATGAGATGGCGGAGTACATTGAAGGATTTGATAATGTTTCGTCAGGAATTAAAGCGAAGGAAAGGATTGAAGATTCGTGACGAAATACATTGTACTCACTTTATCAACAAACCAGGGGAATTAGTACGCATAGCACGGAATGATAGACTGGATATTATAAAGAAATGCATCGACTGGTTAAATAGTCAGGGAGAAATGAGCATTTTTTCAGTCGTCGTTGATAAGCATGGAAAGGCATCTGATTACGATGTGTTTTTACACGCCTGGAATGCTTTATTGATGAGATTTGAGAATACGTTAAGCTATAGGAATTTCCCTGGGCCACGTAATCCTGATGATATGGGAATTATTCTGTCAGATAATACCGATGGGAATAAACTCAGAAGTCTGGTTAGAAAAATGCGTCATTTTAATATGATTCCAAGTATGTATGGTGGAGCATCACGAAATCTTCGTTTGAATTACATCATAGAAGATCCAATTTTTCGTGATTCTCAAATTTCATTTATGCATCAAATGAATGACGTCGTCGCATATTGTGCAAGGCAGTTATATGAGCCCAATGCTTATGTGAAGAAGAAAGGAGGAGATAATTTTTATAAACGTTTGGAAAACGTAATACTAAGAGTTGTGACTGCTAAGAATCCCTACGGTATAGTTGAACTATAACAAAAAAGGTAGCTTTCGCTACCGGGGGAGTCCTACTACAGAATCGAGTTCCATTCAGACTCTATACAAAGATAAGGGAAATTGGGCAATAACAATGTAGTTTTTGTGTAAAGCAAAACGGCCCCGTTTCCGGAGCCGCTTGCAAGCGATAGAAGAAAAGATTATTCGGACCGCAGGCTTTTGACGGGGTCCGTCATAGCCGCGCGGATGCTTTGCGTACTGATGGTGAGAAGGGCGATGCTCATGGCGCCGATGCAGGTCAGGGCGATGGTCCACCAGGAGATATCCGTCCGGTATTCGTAACTGCTCAGCCAGCGCTGCATGCCCCACCAGCCTGCCGGCACGGCGATAGCCAGGGCAATGAGCACGAGGATGGCGAAGTCGACGGACATGAGCCGCCACAGGCTGAACACCGAAGCGCCCATTACTTTGCGCACGCCAATCTCTTTGGTCCGTTGTTCGGCCATGAAGCTCGCCATACCGAAGAGCCCCAGGCAACTGATAAAGATCGCCAGCACGGCGAAGTAGGCAGACAGCTGGCCGATCCGTTGCTCGGAAAGGAACTTCATCTTGTATTTCGCGTCCACGAAATCGTACATGAAAGGCATGCCGGGATTATGTTTTGCGAAAACAGCCTCCAGCTTTTTCAGGGACTCCACCGTAGGTTTAGCCGGGTTCAGCCGCATCAGAAAGAGGTTGCCACCGCTGCCATCGATGTGCCAGATCGTGCGGAAGACCGGCGTGTAAGGCGATCCCATCAAAATATCTTTTACTACCCCTACGATGATAAATGGCTGGCCGTCTTTTCTGATGACTTTGCCGATGGGGTCTTTTATCTGCATGAATGCAATGGCTGACTCGTTCAGGATCACACCATTGGAATCGGACGCGAATTGTTGCGAGAAGTCGCGGCCCTGCACCACTTCCCATTGCACTGCTTTGCCATAATCGTGGGACACATCCACCGCCGCGAAATTCCCCTGCGCGCCGGGCGCCATTTCCTCCCAGGTGTAGCCGTTATTGATCATCTGCACGTCATTGGGCGGCCCGGAAGCTTTGGCCACTTCCGTTACCGCGCCGGAAGCCAGCGCGTCGTTGCGGATGGCCTCGTAATGCGAACGCAATTCGTTGGTGGACATGAACACGTAGATCAGGCCTTCCCGGTTATAGGCAACGGGCCTGTCCTGCGCATGCCGGATTTGTTTGAAGACGATGATGGTGCCGATGATCAGCACTACCGACACGGTGAACTGCAACACCACCAGCGCCTTGCGTGGGATAGCGGCATTGCGGCCCGCCTTGAACGTTCCTTTCAAAACTTTCACCGGCTGGAAAGAAGACAGGTACAGCGCGGGATAGCTGCCCGCCAGCAGGCCCGTCAACACGATGATCGCCATCCCCGCCAGCCAGAACGCCGGCTCGCCGAACGGCATGGACATATGTTTGCCCGCGATGGTATTGAATGCCGGCAGGGCCGCCTGGACCAGCGCCACCGATAGAGCGAAACCGAAGAACGCCAGCATGGTGGATTCACTGAAGAATTGCAGTATAAGCTGCGCCCGGTGCGAGCCCACGGCCTTCCTGATGCCCACTTCCCGCGCGCGCTTCTCGCTGCGGGCGGTGCTGAGGTTCATGAAATTGATGCAGGCCAGCAGCAGCACGAACACGCCGATGATCCCGAAAAGCCATACAGAGCTGATTTTTCCACCGATATTCTTACCGTCTTTCCATTCCGCATACAGGTGCCAGTTGCGCATCGGCCAGAGAAAAACCTGCGCATTGAACGCTTTCTCCTCCGCACGCACTTTATCCAGCTTCACGTTCCTGATCTTCGCAGAAACTGTTGCGAGATCGGCATGATCGGCCAGCTGTGCGTAGGTTTGCGTGAAATTGGAGCGCCAGGGATTGTCCATCGCCTGGATCCAGGGATTGTCGACAAGGAACAAGTCCCAGGGGCACATGAATTGCAGGTTGCCGAACTCGGAATTCTCAGGAAGGTCTTTATATACGCCCGTTACCGTAACAGGTAATTTATTGTTGAGTTTGAGGACTTGCCCCAGCGCTTCCCTGTCCCCGAAAAAGGCCCGGGCGGAAGATTCGGACAGCAGGATGGAATTCACTTCTTTCAACCCGTCGCGGGTGCCGGCTATCATTTCCAGCGATAACATTTCCGTAAATGCGGGTTCGAAGAAGTTACCCACGCGCGTCTGCCCTTTGCCATCATGCGAAAGCACGTACCCGTCGTTCCAGCCAGACTGCACGACATATTTGAAGTCGCTGCTGTATTTCTCCCGGATGGCTTCGGCCATGAGCCAGGGATTGGCGGTTTGGGTGTTGGTGACGCCGTTGAACGTCTGGTGCTGCATCACCTGCACGATACGGTCGTAATGGGCGAAATTCTTATTGTAAGTCAGTTCATCGCGCAGCCAGAGCCCGATCAGGAGGGCAACGGCCATTCCGATCGACAATCCCGCGATGTTGATCAGCGAGAAGGTTTTGTTTTTGAGGAGGTTCCTCCATGCGATTTTGAGGTAGTTGCGGATCATGTGTTTCCTCTTTACCAAGGCAATGCCAAAACAATGTCGATATCAAAATGAAGGTTATGAAGATTAGTATTATTTATATGTGTCCGGTTTCGGCACAGGGACTGTCCGGCTTTGCAGCGGCTCGTTTCTCGAAACCGAGGAGCCACTGTTTGCGGTGGACGCCGCCGCCGTAGCCTGTCAGCTGCCCGTCTTCGCTGATGATGCGGTGGCAGGGAACGAGGATGGAAATGCGGTTCATGCCATTGGCGCGCGCCACGGCCCTGATGGCGGCGGGCATGCCGAGAGCGCTTGCCTGCCGCTTGTAGGTGCTGGTGGTTCCGTAGGGTACGGTTTGGAGGAGTTCCCAGACCTGTTGCTGGAAAGGCGTGCCGGGCATGAAGAGGGGCACGGTGAAGGCGGACCGCTTTCCTTCGAAGTATTCACCGAGTTGCAGGCGGAGGATGTCGAAGTGGGGATTATGACCGGGGATGATCTCGGCGTTGTGCAGGCGGGCGATATCCTTCAGCTCCGTTTCGAGCATTTTGCGGTCGGAGAATTCGAGCAGGCAGATACCGGCGTCCGCCGCGCAGGCGAACATGGTGCCGAGGGGTGTTTCCAGTCGTTCGATATTGATGAGGTTGCGGTGGCGGCTGTTGGAAGGCGCCACACCGAAGACGGATTTAAAGGAATCGGCGAAGCCGCTGAGGGAGTCATACCCTGATTCAAAAGCGGCATCGGTGACGGGGGCGCCGTCGCGCAGGTGGCGGAAAGCGGAGTTGAGGCGGAACATCCGTTGGTAGGCGTGGAAGGTGATGCCGTGGTTTTTCAGGAACCAGCGGCGGATGGCGCTGGGCTCCAGGCCCAGGCGCACCAGTTCTTCATCCCTGAATTTCTTTGAAGGATCGGCGGCGAGCGCGTCCATCAGCTCGCGGATAGGGGCGGGCGTTTCGCCGCTTTTCTCGAGCGGGCGGCACACTTTGCAGGGGCGGTAACCTTTCTGGATGGCCTCTTTGGCCGTGGTCACGAACTCCACGTTCTCCGGTTTCGGCTTGCGGGCCGTACAGGTGGGGCGGCAGAAAATGCCGGTGGTTTTAACGGCGGTGAAGAAAGTGCCCTCAAACGTGCTGTCTTTTTCGAGGATCGCCTGGTACATTCTTTCGCGGGTAAGCATGGGCGTTGTGTTTGATGCAAAGGTAGGCTGGCCGGGAAAGGGCGGCAACCGGAAAACTGACAACTATTTTTCGGGCTGCGGATCGCTCTTTTTAGAACTGAGCCAGATACCGGCGATCACCAGTACGCCGCCGGCCCATTGCAGCGCGGTAAAAGATTCGTGCAGGAAGATGAAAGCCACGATGGCGCCGATGACGGGGTTGAGGTTAAGGAAATTCCCAACCTGCGCGGCGGGCAGGCTTTCGAGGGCTTTGTTGTACAGGAAATAGGCCACCGCGGACGCCAGGATGCCGCAATAGCAG
The DNA here is from genome assembly GCF_937874145.1 of uncultured Chitinophaga sp. Taxonomy (GTDB): domain Bacteria; phylum Bacteroidota; class Bacteroidia; order Chitinophagales; family Chitinophagaceae; genus Chitinophaga. The sequence continues at coordinate 7,108 of NZ_CALNBI010000061.1, forward strand.
AGCCCCAGCCAGGCCTGCCAGGAAATAACCGGCCATCCCAGCTGCTGTACTTCCAGCATGCCGATCGGGTAGGAGAGCACGGTGCCGATCATCATGCTGACGGCCGTCACCTGCAACGTGTCGTAATCCTTCACGGTACGGGATAACAACGTGTACACGCTCCAGAGGCACACAGCGCCTATAATGAGCGCGCTGCCCAGGGGGCCGTTTTTCGATTCCCCGGATGTGCCAACAAATCCGACTAATATCACGCCGATGACCGACAATATAATACCGGCCACGAGCCTCCCGCTGAGGTGCTCTTTCAGGAACAGCGCGGCAGGAATGGCGATGGCCACCGGCACCAGCCCTTCGATGATGGCTCCCGTGCTGGCAGGAATGTAATGCATGCCGGTATTGAAGCAGAGATAATAGATCGTAGTGCCCGAAAGCCCCATCAGTGTCAGCTTTCCGAAAGGCAGCGGCGGCTTCGACTTCCGCCGGCTCAACAGGTAAAACGGCAGCAGCGCCAGGCAGGCGATCGTATTGCGGATGGCAGCCGCCGTGAGGGGAGGCACTTCCGTCACCACAAACTTCGTCACCGAAAAAGAACTGCCCCAGATCAGGAGCACGACGAGTATCGATAGTAGCCCGCGGGTTTGCATCGGGCTGTTGCTGTTGTTCATAAGCCGGCCGCCGTTAGGTTTGCGGCGCCCTAAGATAATAAACCCCATGATACCATTTTGCCTTAATGTAATGAGGAATTATTTCACAATCGATTGCAAGTAATCAGGCATTGAACGGGCCGACCCCAGTTCGTACATTGGTAACATGGACGGACGCCCGGCTATCCACGTATCTCCGGGCGCCAGCCGTCCGCTACTCCTAAATTGAAGCTATGTATAAGAAATGGACATGGATGATGGGCATATTGCTGGCCGCCACCGCCGCCACCGCGCAGTCTCCCGCATCCCGGAAAACCGACTGGCTCATCACGCCAGTCACCGAAATAGCGAGAATAACGGAGAAAGGGAAAGACGTGACCCTCAGCAACGGTCTTGTTTCCCGTTCTTTCCGGATCAGCCCCAACGTGGCCTGCTACGATTACATCAACCTCAGCAACGGCCAGCAGCTCCTCCGTGCCGTGAAGCCCGAAGCACGCATCACGGTCAATGGTAAAACGTACAACGTGGGCGGCCTGAACGGCCAGCGGGAAAACGCATACCTGCTGCCGGCCTGGCTCGACGAGTTTACCGCGGGCGCCAACGATTTCGCTTACGTCCGCCACACGGTTTCAGAGCTGAAGCCGCGGGTGCAATGGACGGGGAAATACTGGGCTGCCAACCGCAAACAGGCCACCGGCCGGCAGATCGATTTCCTGTACGCAGGCAAGGCCGCCGGCACCGAAAAACTGCAGGTAACCGTCAGCTACGCGATTTACGACGGTTTGCCGCTCATCGCCAAATGGGTGACCGTGGAAAACCAAAGCGGAGCAACTGTTGCGGTGAACCAGGTGGTTCATGAAATTTTGGGTATGGTGGAAGAAGAAAGCGCCGTGATCGGGCAGCCTCATCAGCTTAAAAAGCCCCAGGGCATTTACTTCGAAACGAATTACGCGTTCAACAACGCCATGCAATACCCCATCAGCGACCAAACCTCCCACTGGAAAAAGGATTCGTCTTATACCTCGCAGGTGAATTACGATTACGGCACGCCCTGCCTGTTCGAAGCCTACCCGGATAAAGTGACGGCGGTGGACCTGGCCAATGGCGAAAAGATTACCTCGCCAGCTACCTGGGAGCTGCTGATGGACAGCTACGACCGTGAAAGGCGCGGGCTGGCGGTAAGAAAGATGTACCGCACCATCGCGCCCTGGACCACCAGCAATCCCATCTTCATGCACCTGGTGAGCAAGAACGACCAACAGGTGACGGACGCCATCGACCAATGCGCTGCCACGGGCTACGAAGCGCTGATCCTCAGCTTCGGCAGCCACGTCAACATGGAAGACACTTCGGCCGCCAATATCGCCCGCTGGAAATCGCTCAGCGATTACGCGCACGGCAAAGGCATCCTGATCGGCGGATATTCGCTGTTCAGTTCGCGCCGCATCAGCGATAAAGACGATGTTATCAACCCCGCCACCGGCAAGCCGGGCGGCGCTTTTTTCGGCAACGCGCCCTGCTTCGGCAGCGAATGGGGGCTGGCTTACCGGGATAAAATCAAGTATTTCATCTACCAGACCGGTTTCGATATATGGGAGAACGACGGTCCCTATCCCGGCGACGTCTGCGGTTCCACCACGCACCCCGGCCACAAGGATGCGCACGACTCGCAATGGCGCCAGATGGAAATCCAGAAAGAGCTTTACCGCGACCTCAACGAGCATGGCGTATACATCAACGCGCCCGACTGGTATTTCCTGGACGGCACGCACAAGATCGCTTTGGGCTACCGCGAAGTGAATTTCTCCCTGTCCCGCGACCAACAGAAGATCCTGAACCGCCAGAACATTTATGACGGCACCTGGGAGAAGACGCCCTCCATGGGCTGGGGCTTTGTGCCGCTGACCAAATACCAGGGCGGAGGCCCCGAAGCGGTGCTGGAACCGCTCAAGGATCACCTGGATGATTACAAACAGCTGATGTTCCAATATTACGGAGCAGGCATCCAGGCATGCTACCGCGGCCCGCGCCTGTACGATACGGAAGAAACGAAGAAAGTAGTGAAAGAAATGGTGAGCTGGTACAAAAAATACCGCACGGTACTCAATGCCGACGTCGTTCACCTTCGCCGCGCCGACGGCCGTGACTGGGATGGCATCCTGCATGCGGACCCGCAGGGCAAAGAGAAAGGATTCCTCATCCTTTACAATCCCCTTAAAACGCCCATTACCCGTACCATCAGCATTCCGTTGTATTATACGGGGCTTACCAGCACCGCCAAACTGCTGGCCAATGGCGTTACGGCGAAATCATACACCATAGGGCGTAATTACAACATCGAAATGACGGTAACATTGGCGCCGGAAAGTTATAACTGGTGGGTGGTGCAGTAGAATGCTAAAAGGTAAATCCCCGGTATGGGAAAGGGGCAGCTCCGGATGGTGCTGCCCCTTTCACGTATTTGAAAGCAAATGAATTATAGTGCCGCGCTGTTCTTCCTGCTTTTCACGACTTTGTAACAGATGTAAAGGAACACCAGCCACACAGGGATCAGCATCACGGGCAGCGCCATGCCGGTGAGCAGCATGAGCCCGAGGATGCCGGTGAGGAAGATGAGGCAGATGTAATTGGAAATGGGATAGAGGAACGAAGGGAACTTCGTGGCTGCCATGCCGCCTTTATAACGCTGCCGGAATTTCAGGTGCACCACGCTGATCATCAGCCAGTTGATGATGAGTGCCGATACCACCAGCGACATCAGCGCGTGGAGGGCCTTTTCGGGCATGAGCTTGTTGATGATGATGCAGATCGCCACAAACAAACCAGAAATCACGATAGCCAGCACGGGTACGTGGTTTTTGTTCAGGCGCGACAGGATAGCCGGGGCATTGCCCTGTTCGGCCAGGCCGTACAACATGCGGGAATTACTGTATACGCAGCTGTTGTAAACCGACAATGCCGCCGTGAGCACAATCAGGTTGAGCGCGTTGGCGATCAGGCTGGTAAAATAAATGGTTTTGCCGAACATGGTGAACTGGAAGCCTTTGAGGCTTTCGAATACCATCACGAAGGGGCTGCTGTCTGTCGTAATATTTTTCCAGGGGGAAAGGGCGAAAAGAATGATAAGGGCGCCTACATAGAATATCAGGATCCGGTAAATCACCTGATTGGTGGCGCGGGGGATGGTTTTCTCCGGCTGGTCGGCTTCCGCGGCGGTGATCCCGATGAGCTCGAGGCCGCCGAAGGAGAACATGATCAAGGCCAGCGCGGCGAGGAGGCCCTGGTAATTGCCCTGCCCGTCGGACTGGAGGAGCCCTTTGGGGAAGAAGCCGCCGTCGTTCCAGAGGTTATTGATGCTCGCCTGCGGGCCGCCGTTCCCGCTGAAAAGCAGGTAGACGCCGAAGATGATCATAGCGATAATAGCCACTACTTTCACGATGGAAAACCAAAACTCGGCTTCCCCGTAAACTTTCACGGAACTGAGGTTCAGGGCGTTGATAGTGATGAAGAAGAAAAGGCTGGACGCCCATAAGGGGATCTCCGGCCACCAGAACTGCACGTAAATGCCGATAGCGGTGAGCTCGGACATACTTACGAGGATGTACAGCACCCAGTAATTCCATCCGGAAGCGAAGCCCGCGAAGGTGCCCCAGTATTTATAGGCGAAGTGGCTGAAGCTCCCGGAAACCGGTTCTTCCACGACCATTTCGCCCAGCTGGCGCATAATAAAAAATGCGATGACCCCTGCCAGCGCATACCCTAAAATCACAGAAGGCCCCGCCTGTACGGCGGCCGGACCGATGCCGAGGAATAGTCCCGTGCCGATGGCGCCTCCCAGGGCGATCAGCTGAATGTGGCGGTTTTGAAGCCCCCGTTCCAGCTTGCGGTCGGCGGACTGTTCGTTGTTATGTTTCAATGTCTAAAGGTGGATATGATTGTAATATGTGTTATTTTTCGCTAAAAATATTCCCGTACCGTTAAAATTCTTTCCGAATGACCCAATCGCACCAACAAGTTGGAGAAACATTCCCTTTTACTTTGTACGACGACGGAGGCGCTCCCGGCTTGATCGCTGCCCTCGAATCCGACGCCTTGTTTCCCCGTTACTACAATTTTTTCGAAGAAATGGGATATGAAGGAAATGGGCCATGCTGGGAGGGGCATATTTCACAAATCCTCATGGAACTGGACGCAAATTTGCTTTCCCGGATTCAGTTTGATGCGGAAGCTGGTTCGCTGCTGGCTTTTTTTCAATCTGAAGAAGACAGGAGCCAGTTCCTGCGCATCATTTGTCCTGTTTTCAACGATTTTGAAGAATTAAGAGATTGGGTGAGCGTGGCTGACAGGGACGCGATGGACGATTGATTTTCTACCCGCCAGTAAAACGTATCAGAGGGAACAACGCCTGTTGTTCCCTTTTTTTATCCAGCCCAAAATAATATGTAGGTAAATCCCTACATATTCCTATATTTGTAGGGAAATGCCTACATAATGGAAAGAAGAAGAGACGTATTCCAGGCGATAGCCGACCCCACCCGCCGGGGCATTATTCAACTGCTGGCCGACCGCCCGCTGACGATGAACGCCATCGCGGATTATTTTGATACCAGCCGCCCCACCGTTTCAGAGCACGTAAAGCTCCTCGAAGAATGCGGGCTGGTGGTGATCCGGAAAGAAGGACGGGAACGCCATTGCGAAGTACGGCTCGAAAAACTGTCGGAAGTGGCCGATTGGGTAGCCCAATACACCGCTTCCTGGAACAAGACCCTTAATATCATGGAATCCTATCTCCTGAAAATAGAACCCGAATCAAAAAAATCAAAACATGAAAAACACGACAAACACCGCAAGTCCCGCGGCAAATGAAGTCCACATCACGCGGACGGTCAACTTTCCCCGCGCGCTCGTTTTCCAGATCTGGAGCGACCCCGAACATCTCCCGCGCTGGTTTGCCCCCGATGGCTGCGGCATTCATTTTACCACGCTGGACATCCGGCCCGGCGGGCGCTTCCATTCCTGCGTGCATACACCCGACGGCAAGGATTGCTGGTGCGTGGGCGAATACCTCGAAGTGAAAGCGCCGGAAAAAATCGTGTACAATATCGCCATCGCCGACGAAGAGGGTAACCGCCGCACTTCCGCCGAAGCCGGCATGGATCCCGCCTGGCCGGACGAAACGCTTGTCTCCGTTACCTTCCACGCGTTGGATGACAATCGCACCGAAATCATCCTCCATCAGGCTGCTCCGGCCGACGTTGCGCGCAGAACAGGCGCTTATCCCAGCTGGCTGCAAATGCTGGATCGCATGGAAGCGGCGCTCGCTGCGTAACGCTGATTTATTTCGCATCCTTCCAACAATGAGCCGGGAAAATTGTAAATTGTTGGGTATGCATGTACGATCCGGCTATCCTTCCCGTTTCTGGCTGACCGCCATACTTTGCTGCCTGTTTTCCGTAGCCGGATTCGGGCAGCAGGCGGATTCAACCGCCGTTCACGGGAAGGATTCCGTGCTGCAGTCTATCCGCTCCATGCTGCAAAAGGCGCCTG
>NZ_CALNBI010000062.1 GCF_937874145.1 uncultured Chitinophaga sp.
TTTTAGGAGCGGCTTTCTTAGCAGCAGCTTTTTTCGGAGCAGCTTTTTTTGCAGCAGCTTTCTTAATTGTTGCCATTGTTTTTTGAATTTTGGGTTAGTAATTAAAATTGGGTATTAAAAAAACTTTATGGCAAACACTGCGTGGAATTAGGCTTCCGCCTGCGCAGTGGTGTCAAATGATTTTACGGAAACGAAAGTGCGGTTCTCGCGGCCTTTCCTGAATTCCACCACACCGTCGGTCAGCGCATAAATCGTGAAGTCCTTACCAATTCCAACATTGGAACCAGCATGGTACACGGTGCCTCTCTGACGGATGATGATGTTACCGGCTACAGCTGCCTGACCGCCGAAGATTTTAACCCCGAGCCTTTTGCTTTGGGAATCACGGCCGTTCTTTACACTACCTTCACCTTTTTTGTGTGCCATTGTATTATAACTTTAGAAACTTTTAGTCAATATGAATTTAAGCAATTTCGTTGATCTTGATCTTGGTGAAATGGGTACGATGGCCCACTTTCTTCCGGAAGCCTTTCCTTCTCTTCATCTTGAAGGCAATCACCTTGTCACCCTGCACATGGCCCAGAATTTCAGCCTTGATCACTGATTTTACATCAGTACCAACGGTAAGCTTACCGTCGTTGTCAGTCAGCAGAACTTCAGCAAATTCTACTTTATCTCCGACGTTCCCAGTCAGTTGGTGAACGAAGATCTCCTGATCTTTCTGCACCTTGAACTGCTGGCCTGCGATTTTTACAACTGCGAACATAGTATTTCCAAAAATAATTTCCTGCAAAGGTATTACTTTGTTTTTTAATCAACAAAACAATTCCTGCAATATTAATGCCTGTTTATCCACACCGGATCAATACAGAACTGAAAAATAGTGAATTACATATCAAAGATACGCACTTTTTACAATTTTAGTTTTTTTTAACAATTGTTTACATCGCCCTCCCCGCCAACAACCACAGGCCACCTGCTGCTTTCCGCCCCGCAAGCCCCGCCTGTGGCCCGTTTGAAAAACGCTGAACTTGTGTACAATTTTTATACATTTGTTACTTACGTTGATCATTAAAATAACGGGGCATGAAGTTTAAATCACTGCTGGCCAAACCATTTGCTTCCATTATCGCCAACAAGGTGAAGAAGGAAATGATGAGGGCGGCGGAAGACCAGGAGGCCATCCTCCAGGATTTGCTGAAGACGGGCAAGAAGACAGAATTCGGGAAAGAGCACCATTTCGATACCATCAATTCCTACGACTCCTATAAACTAGCCGTTCCCATCCGCGATTACGAACAGTTCAGGCCCTGGATCGACAAAATCAAGGAAGGCCGCCATAATATATTGTGGAAAGGGCTCCCCATGTATTTCGCCAAAACTTCCGGCACCACCTCCGGCGTCAAATACATCCCCATCTCCAAAGAATCCATCGACCACCACTTCAATACCTCCCGCAACGCCGTTTTCTGCAACGTCGTGGAAACGGGAGACGCCACCGCGTTCGACGGCAAACTCATCTTCCTCTCCGGATCCCCCGAACTGGAAAGGATCGCCGGCATCCCCACAGGGCGCCTCAGCGGCATCGCCAACCACCAGATCCCCCGGTACCTCCGTACCAACCAGCTCCCCACCTACGAAACCAACTGCATCGAAGACTGGGAAACCAAGCTGGGCAAGATCGTGGACGAAACCATCAGCCAGGACATGCGCCTCATTTCCGGCATACCCCCGTGGATGCAGATGTACTTCGACGAACTCACCGCCCGCAGCGGCAAACCCGTCGGCGAGCTGTTCCCCAATTTCAACCTCCTCGTGCACGGCGGCGTCAACTTCGAGCCCTACCGCGCCAAACTGATGGATTCCATCGGCCGGAAAGTGACCACCATCGAAACTTTCCCCGCTTCCGAAGGCTTCTTCGCCTTCCAGGACACCCAGCAGCAGGAGGGCCTGCTCCTCAACACCAACGCCGGCATCTTCTTCGAATTCGTGCCCGCGGCTGAGATATTCTCCCCCAATCCCACCCGCATTTCCCTGAAAGACGTGGAAACGGACGTCAACTACGCCATGATCGTCAGCACCAACGCGGGATTGTGGGCCTATAACATCGGGGATACCGTCAAATTCGTATCCCGCAACCCTTACCGGATCGTGGTAACCGGCCGTACCAAGCACTTCATCTCCGCATTTGGCGAACACGTTATCGGGGAGGAGGTGGAACAGAGCCTCATGGGCGTGGCCGGCCGCCACAACATCCGCATCACCGAATTCACCGTGGCGCCCAAAGTGCAGGTGAACGGCGAACTGCCCTACCACGAATGGTTCGTGGAGTTCGAAGAAGCCCCCGGCAACCTGGAAGGCTTCGCGCAGGAAGTGGACGAAGTGATGCAGCAAAAGAATATTTATTACAACGACCTGTTGACCGGCAACATACTCCAAACCCTGAAAATCAGGCCGGTACGCAAGAACGGGTTCATCGACTATATGAAATCCATCGGTAAACTGGGCGGGCAGAACAAAGTGCCCCGCCTCAGCAACGACCGTACCATCGCGGACGAGCTGGGCAAGTACCTGGAAGGGCGCTGACAGCAGGCCTTTCCCGGGAAAGATCTCCCCGCCGGGCAGGCGGGGCGCCCCTTTTCGCACGCTGCAATTGAAAAAACCTTTAAATTTAAACGCAAGGAGAGATTACAAGCGATCATGAGTAAAAAACGTATAGGCATTTTCGGGTCCACGGGTTCCATCGGCCGCCAGGCACTGGAGGTGATCGAGGCCCATCCCGCCCTGTTTGAAGTGGAAGTGCTCACAGCACAATCGAACGACGCCCTGCTCATCGAGCAGGCGTTGAAGCACCGGCCCAACGCCGTTGTGATCGGCGACGAAAGCAAGTACGCCGCAGTGAAGGACGTTTTATTCGACCAGGGAATCAAAGTGTTTGCCGGCCCTTCCGCCATGGTGGAAGTGGCCGCGTGGGATTCCATCGACCTGATGTTGTCTGCCATCGTAGGTTTCGCAGGCCTCGCACCCACCCTGAGCGCGCTGGAGCAGGGCACTCCCGTTGCCCTCGCCAACAAGGAAACGCTCGTGGTAGCCGGCGATATCGTCATGGCGACCGCCCGTAAGAAAAACGTGCCCCTGATCCCCGTGGATTCAGAGCACTCCGCCATTTTCCAATGCCTGCAGGGCGAGCCCCTTTCCAAAGTGGAGAAGGTGATCCTAACGGCTTCCGGCGGACCGTTCCTCGGTAAAAAGACCAATTTCCTCATCAACGTAAAAAAAGACCACGCCCTGCAGCATCCCAACTGGAGCATGGGCGCTAAAATCAGCATCGATTCGGCCACGCTCATGAACAAAGGCCTGGAAATGATCGAGGCGAAATGGCTCTTCGGCCTGCAACCCGACCAGATCGAAGTGATCATCCATCCGCAGTCCATCATCCACTCCATGGTACAGTTCACCGACGGCTCCATCAAAGCCCAGATGGGCCTGCCCGACATGAAGCTGCCCATCCAGTACGCCATGGGGTACCCCGACCGGCTTACCAACGACTTCCAGCGGTTTACCTTCAAAAACTATCCTTCCCTCACCTTCGAACAGCCCGACGTGAAAACGTTCCGCAACCTGGCCATCGCCATCGAGGCGTTACGGAAAGGGGGGAACGCCGCCTGCGTCATGAACGCGGCCAACGAAGAAGTGGTGAACGCCTTCCTGAAAAACAGGATCGGGTTCCTGCAGATGACGGAAGTGATCGAGGAAACGATGGGGAAGGTGCCTTTCGTGGAGAAGCCCACTTTACAACAATATTACCAGGCCGACACTGCTGCCCGCGATCATGCCGCAGAATTGATACATAGCCTGTCCTAATTACTTACATTCGCAAAAAAATCCTGGTTTTTCAAGCAAATACATGGAAACAACCGCAATATTAGTCAAGGCAGGCCAGTTGCTCCTTTCTTTATCGATCCTCGTGGTCCTGCATGAACTCGGGCACTTTATCCCAGCCAAACTGTTTAAGACGAAAGTGGAGAAATTCTATCTCTTCTTCGACCCCTGGTTTTCCCTTTTCAAATTCAGGAAAGGCGATACCGAATATGGAATCGGATGGCTGCCCCTCGGCGGTTATGTGAAGATTTCAGGGATGATCGACGAGAGCATGGACAAGGAACAGATGAACCGTCCTCCCGAGCCCTGGGAATTCCGTTCCAAGCCGGCCTGGCAGCGCCTGATCATCATGATCGGCGGGGTAACCGTGAACCTGGTCCTGGGTTTTCTCATTTATACGATGATCCTCTGGCATTGGGGCGAGAAACTGCTGCCCGTAGCCAATGTGAAATATGGTATCCACACCGATTCGGTAGGTTATAAAATCGGCCTGAAGGATGGAGATATATTGATGTCGGTAGACGGCAAGCCGCAGGAAGACTTCCGGGACATCACCAAAGGCGTGATCCTGGACGAAGCCAAAACCATCCAGGTGATCCGGGATGGGAAGCAGGTGGACGTACACATCCAGGAAGGATTTGTTGGCGGTACCATCAAGAAGAAAGGGCCTATTGCCGCGGTTCGCCTCCCGGCCGTGATCGATACGGTGGTGGCGAAGATCAAGGATGTGGAGACGCCGGCTTTCAAAGCAGGGCTCCAGGCGGGCGACACGGTGCTGGCGATCAACGGTCAGCCGGTGCAGTGGTTCCATGAAATTTCCAAACTGGTGGTGAAGGATACGGGTAAGACGATTTCCGTTACAGTGAAACGCGGCGCGGATACGCTGACCAAAAGCGCAACGATCCCTTCCGCCGGTTACCTGGGCGTGAACATTTCCCCTGACAGGCACCTGGAATATGTGACGAAGCATTACACCTTCGCGCAGGCGATCCCTGCCGGCTTTACGACGGCCATCGGAACGCTGGTGGATTACGTGAAGCAGCTTCGCCTGATCTTTGTTTCCAAGGAAGTGAAAGCCAGCGAGTCGCTGGGCGGGTTTATGAGCATAGGGAACCTGTTCCCGTCTGAATGGGACTGGCAGAGCTTCTGGACGCTCACGGCTTTGCTGAGCATCATCCTGGCGTTCATGAACATTCTCCCGATACCCGCGCTGGACGGCGGGCACGTATTGTTCCTCATTTACGAGATCATCACCGGCCGCAAGCCCAGCGAGAAGTTCATGGAATATGCGCAGATCGTGGGGATGATATTGTTGTTCGGTTTACTTTTGTATGCAAACGGGCTGGATATCTGGCGCTGGCTGACAGGTAAGTAAATCAGAAAATAATTGTATCTTTGCGTTGCGAAAATACCGGGGCTGACCGGTTTTGACAGCATAGGTCTTTGAAAGTGTAAGCATGCCGTGCGTTGGATAATTAGCACGTAAATCTGAATACCCAAACACTAATTGGCGAATCTAACTACGCCATGGCTGCCTAATTAAATTAGGTACCCATTATAGCCGCCTGAGTTGTGACCCACTACGACTCTTGCCGCCGAATCAAAACCATAGCGGGATAGGTACACATGGTTTCTGTGAGTGTGTAATGAAAATCTAAACGGATACGGACGAGGTTGGTTTGTTCTGCCCCTGCCAAGTTCCGACAACCCAATGCAGAAATAAGCATGTAGAAAGCTTTTGGAGGATATGTTTGGACGCGGGTTCGACTCCCGCCGGCTCCACCTCCCAAAAATGTTAAAAGCCCGTCAATGACTTCATTGACGGGCTTTTTTTCTCCCCCACGAAAAGGTTTATGTACGGCCGCACCACTAAAAATCGTGCCAAATCCCCTTCG
>NZ_CALNBI010000063.1 GCF_937874145.1 uncultured Chitinophaga sp.
TCAGCATAGAAACCCCCTGATCGATGCTCCGCGGAAGAAGAAAAAACTTTCGACGGGCGCGATTGTCGGTATCGCGGCTTCGGTGATCGTTCACGCCCTGGCAGGTCTGTACCTGTACAAGGCGAAGTTCGAAATCCAGCCGTTCGATTACGTCGATGAAGCCGTCGATGTGGAGTTGATCGAGATCGCGGCACCGCCGCCTCCGCCCATACGAATGCGCATTTCGCGGTTCCGGATGGAAAAACCATTGGCGCCCATGCTGGCGAAGCTGTCGTAAATCTTGAATTGCAACGCGTCGATTACCGTAAGGATGCTCACGAGTGCCATGATCCCGAAAGCGATCACCGTCACGGTAAGGCCCGCCCGGAGGCGGTTGGCGCTCACGGAGCGCAGGGCGAGGGAGAAAATATCTTTTGTACGCATAACGACCGTTGACTAAAGTTAACGGTTTTCTCTCATCTGTGGGACTATACTCCTACACATTTGCCATAAAAAAACGGCAAGACCAGTTGGCCTTGCCGTTCCCTACAATATCATTTTTCCTTTACAGGTACTGGAGGAGCAGGTTGGGGAAGATACCCAGCACGATCACGATGGCCGCGGCAACTACCAGCAGGGCTTTAAAGCCCGGGGTAACGCCCTGTGCATCAGCCTCGCCCGGTTTGAAGTACATGGCGATGATCACGCGGAAATAGTAGTAGGCGCTCACGGCGGCGCAAAGCACACCGATGATCACCAGCCACAACAGATCTCCCTGTTGTATAGCCGCGCTCAGCACAAAGTATTTCGCGAAGAAGCCGGCCGTCAGCGGGATACCCGCCAGCGAGAAAAGGAATATAGCGCACACCACGGCTACGAGCGGTTGCCTGCGGGCAAGACCGTTGAATCCGTCGAATGTGTAGTCGTTCAGTTTGAGCAGGATCGCGAACACCCCGATGGTGGCTACGCTGTAAGCAGCGGAATACAGGATGAGGCCCTGATTGGCCATTTCGTTGTGCGAAACGATGGCGAACAGCATGAAGCCGGCCTGCGCGATACTGGAGTAGGCAAGCATGCGCTTCACGCTTTGCTGGAACACGGCCGTCAGGTTACCGATGATGAGGGTGGCGGCGGTGATGATCGCGATGATCAGCTGCCAGTGGCCGCTCACGTTACCTCCGGAGAAGCTTACGTGGAACAGGCGCATGAAAGCGATGAAGCTGGCGGCTTTCACGATGGTGGCCATGAAGGCGGTGAACACGGTGGGAGAACCATCGTACACGTCAGGCGTCCAGAAGTGGAAGGGAGCGGCGGATACTTTAAATGCCAGGGAGAAGCCCAGCAGGGTGATGCCGCACAGTGCCAGGGGGCTCAGTTCCCCGGTGCCAAGGCCCATCTCGCGGATGTCGAAAGTACCGGTAGCGCCGTATACCAGGGCGATCCCCATGAGGAGGATACCTGTGGTGAAAGAGCCCATCAGGAAGTATTTCAGCGAAGCCTCGTTGCTTTTCAGGTTCTTTTTATCCGCGCCCGCCAGGATGTACTGCGGGATGGAAATGATCTCGATCGCGAGGAACAGCATCAGCAGGTTGCTGTACGCGCCCGTGAGCATGATACCGGCCAGGATGAAGAAGATCAGCGCGAAGTAATCGGCCACATCCTCGCCCACCTTTTCGAAAGAACTGCCGCACAGCAGGAAGTAAAGCGCCGTGGAGGCGATGGCTACGGCGTTGAACAACACGGAGAAGGAACTAACTTCCACCATGCCGTGCAGCACACCGTATCCGCTCTGCGCGTCGAGCAGGTTGGCGATGAAGGCGAGCACCGTGCCGGCGATCGCAACATATTTGATATACTGCCTCTGTTTGACAACCAGTCCCACGAACATCAGAATAATACCAAATACAGCAGTCGTAATTAATGCGTTCATATCTTAACGTTACAGAATCATTTATTAAATCAACGTCCGGTCAGCGCGGCTACGGTGTTTTGGATACCGGAACCGGAAACGAGTTCCAGCAGCGGTTTCGGATAAAAGCCCAGCACAAAGATCATGGCGGTGATGCACACCAGCGCCAGCATCTCGCCGCCTTTCAAGTCGGTGGTGGCGGACGTCAGCGCATTGGCTTCGCCGAACAGCACTTTCTGCAGCATCCGCAGCATGTACACGGCCGCCAGGATGATGGCGATCGCGGAAACGGCGGCGAACCAAACGTTGTGCTGGAACAGCCCGCTGAACATCAGGAATTCGCCGATGAAGCCGTTGGTCAGCGGCAGGGCGATATTGGCAAGACTGATGATCACCAGCAGGATCGAAAGTTTAGGCGCTACGGCGGCGATGCCACCGAGCTGTTGCATGTTTTTGGTGCCGAGGCGCTGCTCGATCACTTCGATGATGATCCAGAGGCCGATAATGTTGATGCCGTGGTTGAACATTTGCACCTGCACGCCGGCAAGGCTTTGTTCGTTATTGGCGAAGATCGCGGCGCTCATCAGCCCGATGTGGGCGATGGAGGAATAAGCGATCAGTTTCTTCAGGTCGGATTGCATGATGGCGATGCAGCTGGCGTAGATGATACCGATCACGCTGAGGAGGATGGCGGCTTCCTGCCACATGTATGCACCCTGGGGTAGCACCGGCATGAGCCAGCGCATCACGCCGAACAGGCCCATCTTCACCATGATACCGCTCAGCACCATGGTAACGGCGGTGGGCGATTGCTCGTAGGTGTCGGGCTGCCAGGTGTGGAAGGGGAAAACCGGCATCTTGATGGCGAACGCCACGAAGAAGAGCCAGAACAACCAGCTTTGCTCGCTGTTGCTGAGGCTCAGGCTGGTAAAGGCCTGCCAGCTGAAAGAGCCTTCGGTCTGGAAATAGATATAAATAATGCCGACCAGCATAAGCAGGGAACCGGCGAAAGTGTACACGAAGAATTTGAACGTCACCGGGATGGCTTTCTCGCCGCCCCACATGGAGCAGAGGAAATACACCGGGATAAGGGCCAGCTCCCAGAACACGTAGAACAGCAGCGCGTCGTAAGCGAGGAACACACCGAGCATGCCCGCCTGCGAAAGCAGCATCAGGCCGTAGAAGGCGCCCGCTTTTTCATAGTTGCGGCTGAATACGGTAATAAAGATGAGCGGGAAGGAAATCGTGGTGAGCAGCACGAGCATGAGGCTCAGGCCGTCGAGCCCAAAGTTCAGCTGGCTGTTCAGCTGCGGGATCCATTCGGCGGTGAAGCTGAGGGCTTCGGGAGCCGTCCGGAATTGGGACCATGCGGCCAGGGCAACGGCCAGCGTGGCCAGCGAGGATATCAGGCTGAGTACTTTGGCGCCGCGGCCGCTGAGTCCGAATGTAATCAGGCCCGTCACCAAAGGAATCAATATGAGTAATACTGTCAACATATCTTTTTCTTAATCCGCTATCGATTTATAAAAACAAACTGATCACAAACAATACGATCATACCAATCACCATGGCGAAGATGTAGAATCCTACCTGGCCGTTCTGCAACAGCCTGGCGCGGCCTCCGCCCCATTTCACCGCCGAGCCCACGCCGTTCACGAGGGCGTCGATGCCGGAGCGCTCCACCACGTCCTGGAAGAATCTGCTCAGGACCATGAGGGGCTTCACGATGATGGCGTCGTATATTTCATCTACGTACCATTTATTTTCCAGCACTTTGGCTAAGCCGGTGGTCGGCTCGCCATTGTCGGTATAGTTGGCGAATTTGCTGCGCGCCCACAGGATCATCACGATCACCAGGCCGGTGCTGAGCCCCATCAGTCCCCATTCGAGGCTGTGGCTCAGGTGATGCTCGTGCAGGAAAGGCACGGAAGGCGCGAAAATCGGGCTGAGGTATTCCGCCAGGAGGTTCGGCATCCCGAATACCACGGGCATCCCCACATAACCACCGATCACCGACAGGATGGCCAGGATGATCAGCGGGAAGGTAATGGCCGCCGGGCTTTCGTGGAGATGATGCTCCTGCTCGTGCGTACCGCGGAATTTACCCGTGAAAGTGATGTAGTACAGGCGGAACATGTAGAACGCCGTCATCAGCGCACCGATCAGGGCGAGACCATAAATCACCGGGCTGTAACCGAAGGCGTGGGCCAGGATTTCATCTTTGGAGAAGAAACCGCTCAGTCCCGGGATTCCTGCAATCGCCAGGCATCCGATCAGGAAGGTGATGTTGGTGATGGGCATCCATTTCTTCAGGCCGCCCATCTTACGAATGTCCTGCTCCCCGCCCATGGCGTGGATCACGGAACCCGAACCGAGGAACAGCAGGGCTTTAAAGAAAGCGTGCGTCATCACGTGGAAAACGGCGGCGGTATAAGCGCCAACGCCCAGCGCGATGAACATGTATCCGAGCTGGCTCACGGTGGAGTAAGCCAGTACTTTTTTGATGTCGTTTTGTTTCAGTGCGATGGAAGCTGCGAGCAGCGCCGTTGCCAGGCCCACGAGCGTCACGATCGTCTGGATATGCGGGGCCAGGGTATAAATCACGTTGCTGCGGGCCACCATATAGATACCGGCGGTCACCATCGTGGCCGCGTGGATAAGGGCGGAAGCGGGGGTAGGACCGGCCATTGCATCGGGGAGCCAGGTGTACAGGGGAATCTGTGCAGATTTACCCATGGCGCCGATGAAGAGCAACATGGCGATGGCGAAAAGCACGCCGCTGTTGGTACCCATGGCAGCGGCCTGGGGCAGCACTTCGGAGAAGGTCACGGAACCGAACTGCTGGATGAGCAGGAAGATGCCGAGCAGGAAACCGAAGTCGCCGATGCGGTTCATGATGAAAGCCTTATTGGCGGCCTTATTGTATTCGATATTCCTGAACCAGAAGCCGATGAGCAGGTAGGAACAGAGGCCCACGCCTTCCCAACCGATGAACATCATCACATAGTTGGAGCCGAGCACGAGGATGAGCATGGAGAACACGAAGAGGTTGAGGTACGCGAAGTAGCGCGCAAAACCTTCGTTGGACTCGTCATGCATATAAGAGGTGGAGTAGATGTGGATCAGGGAGCCCACACCGGTAATGATCAGGAGGAACAAAGCGCTCAGCTGGTCTACCTGGAAGGCGAAGGGAATGTGCAGGCTGCCTACGCTGATGAAATCGAACAGCGTCACCACCTGCGGCGTAAAGCCGGGCGTGCGCACTTCGAAGAAGATGAGCAGGCTGATCACGAAAGCAGCTACTACGCTGCCGCTGCCCACGAAGCCGGTAAGCGGCTTGGATAAATACCTCCTGCCCAATCCATTGATCAGGAAACCTAACAACGGTAAAAACGGTACCAGCCAAACAAGATGTATCATCGATCTATACTATTTTTTAATCCTAGTTTTTCAGTCTGCTGAGAATGTTGATATCTACGGAGTGCGTATTCCGGTACATCATCACGATGATGGCGAGGCCAACGGACACTTCCGCGGCGGCCACTACCATGACGAAGAACACAAAGAGCTGCGCGGAGGCGGCGTCGATGCGGCCGGCGTCGACCCACATTTTGGAGAAAGCCACCAGCAGCAGGTTCACTGCGTTGAGCATGAGCTCGATGCACATGAAGATGATGATGGCGTTCCTGCGCATCAGTACGCCCATGATGCCGATGCAGAAAAGGGCGATGCTGAGAAAGATGTAGTATTGAACAGGCATTTTGAAAACTTTTTATTTCTTACCGATCACTACGGCGCCTACCATCGCGCTGAGGAACAGCACGCTGCTCAGTTCGAAAGGCACCACGTAAGAGGTGAACAATGTTTTACCAAGATTTTCCACCAGGCCGATCTCCGTGTTGCCGCCGCCCTGGATGGCAGGGAGGCTCGCGTCGCGGAGAGCGGCTACCAGCACCAGCAGCAGCGCGCCGCCGGAAATGGCGCCGGCGTATTTCAGCCAGTTGCGTTTCTGCGGCTCGATGTCGGCGTTGAGGTTCATCATCATCAGTACGAAAAGGAACAGTACCATGATGGCGCCGGTATAAACGATCAGGTGAACAACGAACAGGAACTGTGCGTTCAGCATGATGTAATGGCCCGCGATGGCGACGAAGCAGGTGATCATGCAAAGCACGCTGTTCACGGGGTTCTTGCTCAGGATCACGCCCAATGCCGCGGCGATGGCGATCGCAGACAGCACTGTAAAGATTATCATATCGATTCCCATTGCCTTATTGGTTGTTTTCTTTGATTTGTTTTTGAGGATGGGGGATCAGCATGTCGTCCTTTCCATAAATAAACCCTTTGCGCTGGTAATTGGCCGGCGCGAAAGTTTCGGACATGTAAACCGCCTGTTTCGGGCAGGCCTCTTCACAGAACCCGCAGAAAATGCAACGCAGCATGTTGATCTCGTATCGCGCGGCGTATTTCTCCTCGCGGTACAGGTGCTCCTCGCCCGGCAGGCGCTCGGCCGCTTCCATGGTAATGGCTTCGGCAGGACAGGCAACCGCGCACAATCCGCACGCCGTGCAGCGCTCGCGGCCTTCCTCGTCGCGGTTCAGGATGTGCAGGCCGCGGAACACGGGGCTGAAAGGACGGGTTTCTTCGGGAAAGTTCACCGTGGCTTTCTTCTTAAAAAGGTGCTTCAGGGTAATTCCCATACCCTTCGCTATCGCAGGCAGGTAGAGTTTCTCCGCAAAAGTCATGGGCCTCCTGTCTACCGGCTTCGCCCTGTTGGTTAAAGATTGCATATGATGAGTTTCTTCAGTTTAAAAATTAAAACCGTTCTGGCGGAAAAGTACCACGGCGCCGGTGATGAGCATATTCAGCAATGCCAGCGGGATCAATACTTTCCATCCGAGTTTCATGAGCTGGTCGTAGCGGAAGCGCGGGATCGTCCAGCGCACCCACATGAACAGGAATATGAAGAACAGCGTTTTGATAAATAATGCGCCGATTCCCAGCACCGTCAGCAGGTTGCCGTCGATGCCCAGCGAATCCATGTACGGGAAGGCGTAGCCGCCGAAGTACAGGGTGGCCATCAGTACAGAGCTGATGAACATGTTGATGTACTCGGCAAACAGGTAGAAGCCCAGTTTCATGGACGAGTATTCCAGGTGGTAACCGCCGTTCAGCTCGTTTTCCGCTTCCGGAAGGTCGAAGGGCGTACGGTTACATTCCGCGAAGGCGCAGATGAGGAAGATGAGGAAACCGATGGGCTGGAGAACAACGAACCAGAGGCCGTCGCGCTGCTGCTCCACGATGTCTTTCAGGCTAAGGGAGCCGCTGAGCATGAAAAGCGCGATCAGCGCCAGGCCCATGGGCAGCTCGTAGGAGATCACCTGCGAAGCACCGCGGCAGGCGGCCAGCAGGGAGAATTTGTTGTTGGATGCCCAACCGCCGATCATGATGCCGTACACGCCCATGCCTACAACCGCCATGATCCAGAGCACACCGATGTTGATGTCGGCGATCTGCAGGCTTACTTCACGGCCGCCGATGGTGAGGCTGTCGCCCCAGGGGATCACGGCGCTGGTGAGGCAGGCGGTGAACATGGCGAGCGAAGGGCCCAGGATGAACAGGAAACGGTTGGCTTCCGCGGGGATGATTTCTTCTTTGAAGAACAGCTTACCACCATCCGCCAGGGGCTGCAGCAAACCAAAGGGGCCCGCGCGGTTGGGACCGCGGCGGTCCTGGATCCAGGCCGCCACTTTACGCTCGCCCCAGGTGCTGTACATCGCCACCACCAGGGAAATACCCAGCACTGCCGAAATCAGCAGCAGTTTCTCTATGAGGAAATACCAGTCGATTGTAAATTCCATATCTCGTTATTGTACGCCTTTATTCTTGGGAAAATCGGTTGAGTGCGCCGGACCTTCGATCTGGCTCAGGTCCACCTGCGGCATGTTCACCTCGCTCACCGTGTGGATGTCCATCAGCAGTTTGGGCTGGCGGCCGTCCATCACTTTGGCTACGGTTTCCTGCGGTTTGTGAACGCCTACGTAGTGGCCGGCGGTGATTACGCTGTGGCGCGAAATCTTGCGGGGGCCTTCCACGATCCAGTCTTTCACTTCTTTCTTCTCGAAACGGCAGGTATCGCAGATGAATCCTTCCACTTCGCCGTACTTGTCTTTCCGTGCGGTCACGCGGAAAATCTCGTCGCCGCGCATCCAGAGCACCGTTTTGCCGCAGCATTTCGGATCGCTGCATTCGCGGTGCGCGTCTACCGGCTTGAGGAACCATACGCGGTTTTTGAAACGGGCCGTACGGTCGGTGAGGGCGCCCACGGGACAAACGTCGATCACGTTACCGATGAAGTTGGTATGATCGAGGGATGCGCGCATGTAGGTGCTGATCTCGGAGGCGTCGCCGCGCTTCAGGATGCCGTGCTGGCGTTTGTTCGTGAGCTGGTCTGCCGTGAACACGCAGCGGTAGCAGAGGATGCAGCGCGTCATGTGCAGTTTGATATGTTCGCCGATGTCTTCCTTCTCGAAAGTGCGGCGTTTGAATTCGTAGCGGGTGCCGGATACGCCGTGCTCGTAGCTGAGGTCCTGCAGGTCGCACTCACCGGCCTGGTCGCACACGGGGCAATCGAGCGGGTGATTGATGAGGAGGAACTCCACAACGCCCTTGCGGGCTTCGAGCACTTCGGGGGAGGTGATATTGGCCACTTCCATCCCGTCCATCACGGTCGTGCGGCAGCTGGCCACCAGCTTGGGCATGGGGCGCGGGTCCGCTTCGGAGCCTTTCGTCACTTTCACGAGGCAGGTACGGCATTTGCCGCCGGAGCCTTCCAGCTTTGAATAATAGCACATGGCCGGGGGCACCACTTCGCCGCCGATGTTACGGGCAGCGTTGAGAATGGTTGTTCCCGGCTCCACCTCTACCGTGATATTATCGATCTTGACCTTGAATAATTTCTTTTCTTCCGCCATTATTAAAAAGTAAAAAAGAAGAATAATGTTGTTTCCTTATCAGACAGCGGCAGCTACCGGCAGCGGGTCTGCATAATGCGCCAGGCCGAAGTTGCGGCGCTGCGCCTCTTCGGGGTGCAGCACGTGCCATTCGAACTCGTCACGGAAGTGACGGATCGCGGCGGCCACCGGCCATGCGGCGGCGTCGCCGAGGGGGCAGATGGTGTTGCCTTCGATCTTGCGCTGGATGTCCCACAGCAGGTCGATGTCGCTCATTTTTCCTTTACCGTGCTCGATATTCTTGAGCACTTTCTCCATCCATCCGGTGCCTTCGCGGCAGGGGCTGCACTGTCCGCAGCTTTCGTGGTGGTAGAACCGGGCCAGCGAAAGGGTGTGGCGCACTACGCACTGGTCTTCGTCCAGCACGATGAAGCCGCCCGATCCCATCATGGTGCCGGTGGCGAATCCGCCGTCGTTGAGGCTTTCGTACGTCATCATCCTTTTTTCGCCTTTGGCTGTGGTAAGCAGCAGGTTGGCCGGAACGATGGGTACGGAAGAGCCGCCGGGGATGCAGGCTTTGAGGCGTTTCCCGTTGGGGATGCCGCCGCAGTATTCGTCGGAGTAAATGAATTCTTCTACGGAAATGTTCATCTCGATCTCGTACACACCGGGCTTGTTGAGGTTGCCGCAGGCGGAGATGAGCTTGGTGCCGGCGGATTTGCCGATACCGATTTTGGCGTATTCGTCGCCGCCGATGTTGATGATGGGAACGATGGCCGCGAGGGTCTCCACGTTGTTCACCACCGTCGGGCACTGGTAAAGCCCTTTCACGGCGGGGAACGGCGGCTTGATCCTCGGGGTGCCGCGCTTGCCTTCCAGCGATTCGATCAGGGCAGTTTCTTCACCGCAGATATAAGCACCCGCGCCGCGCTGCACGTAAATGTTCAGGTCGAACCCGGAACCCTGGATATTCTTGCCCAGCCAGCCATTCTTGTGCGCTTCGGCGATGGCTTCTTCGAGGATATCGGGGATCCAGGCGTATTCGCCGCGGATGTAGATGTAGGTGGTATTGGCGCCGAGGGCGAAGCTGGAGATCAGCAGGCCTTCGATCAGCAGGTGCGGGAGAAACTCCATGAGGTAACGGTCCTTGAAAGTACCCGGTTCGGATTCGTCCGCGTTGCAGACGAGGTAACGGGGCACTCCTTCCGGTTTGGCCAGGAAGCTCCATTTCAATCCTGTGGGGAAGCCCGCGCCGCCGCGGCCTCTCATGCCGCTTTTCTTCACTTCTTCCGTAACCTGATCCGGGCTCATGCTCTTCAGGGCCTTTTCAGCAGCGGCATAACCGCCGTTTTTCCGGTATACGTCGTAGTACCGGATGCCTTCTATATGCGCCTTGTCTAACAATAATTTACGTCCCATTGTCTCGCTTTATATAAGTTGTTGCCTTGGCAACGTGATGTTTATCTTTTGGTCAGCTTCCGTTCTTCCCTCCTCCCCCGTTGCGTCGCACACTTCGGCGGCAGGAAGCCGGTTCAGCCTTTTAGTTGTTCGCCTGTGCGCGGCACTCCGCGATGATCTGGTCCACCTTTTCTTTGGTGAGGTGTTCTTTGTAGAACTTGCCCAGCTGCATCATCGGCGCGTAACCGCAGGCGCCGAGGCATTCCACGGTTTTGAGGGTAAACAGCCCGTCCGGCGTGGTTTCCCCGATTTTTATGCCCAGCTTTTCCTTAATATAATGAATAATGTCGTCGGATCCGCGGAGCATGCAGGGCCCCGTCTGGCATACCTCGAACAGGTATTTGCCCACGGGCTGCAGGTTGAACATCGAATAGAAGGTAGCCACTTCATACACTTCGATCGGCTCGATGCTGAGCAGGCCCGCCACATAATCCATCGTGTCGGCACTGAGCCATCCGCCGAAAGATTCCTGCGCCAGGTGCAGCACCGGGATCAGGGCGCTCTTCTGCTTCCCATCCGGGTAGCGGGCGATGATCTCTTTTACTTTATTCAGCTTCTCTTCAGAAAATTGAACGGCCATTTCTGTCTGTCTTTATATGTTATTGTCAAAATTTCCCCCCGCCGTTTCTCTTTGCGGTTCATAGGAGGGAATATATGCCAGCAGGGCCCGCGGGGGCCCTGCCAAATTCTTTACGCGTCGAGTTCGCCTGCGATCAGGTTGAGGGATGACAAACAAATGATGGCATCGCTCAGCATGGCGCCCTTCACCATTTCCGGGTAGGCCTGGTAATAGATGAAGCAGGGCCTGCGGAAATGCAAACGGTAAGGAGAGCGGCCGCCGTCGGAAATGAGATAGAATCCCAGTTCGCCGTTGGCGCCTTCCACCGGGTTGTACACTTCGCCGGGCAGGATATCGGTTTCGCCCATCACGATCTTGAAGTGATAGATGAGCGCTTCCATTTTGGTATACACGTCTTCTTTATCAGGCAGGTAGTACGCCGGCACATCGGCATGGAACACGTCGGACGGGAGGTCTTTCAGTTTGTCCATCGCCTGCTGGATGATGCTGAGGCTCTGCCACATTTCCGCGTTGCGCACCAGGAAGCGGTCGTAAGTATCGCCGGTGGTGCCTACGGGAATGCTGAATTCGAAATCTTCGTAAGAGCTGTACGGAGCCGCCACGCGAACGTCGTAATCTACGCCTGCAGCGCGGAGGTTGGGGCCGGTGAATCCGTAATTCAGGGCGCGTTCTGCCGTGATGGCGCCTACACCCTGGGTACGTTCCATGAAGATGCGGTTGCGGGTAAAGAGGTTTTCGAACTCTTTCAGCACAGCCGGGTATTCGTCGAGGAACTTCTGAATTTTAGTGAAAGCCGTTTCGGTGAAGTTTCTTTCGAAACCGCCGACGCGGCCGATATTGGTAGTGAGGCGTGAGCCGCAGATTTCTTCGTAGATCTCATACACCAGCTCACGGTACTGCATTACATAGAGGAAGCCGGTGAATGCGCCGGAGTCTACCCCGATTACGGAGTTGCAGATCAGGTGGTCGGTGATGCGGGCCAGCTCCATGATGATCACGCGGAGGTAATCCACGCGCTTGGGGGTTTTGATCCCCAGGAGCTTCTCCACGGTGAGGTGCCAGCCGATGTTGTTGATGGGAGCCGAGCAATAGTTGAGCCGGTCCGTCAGCGGGGTGATCTGGTAATACGGTTTGCGTTCCGCGATTTTTTCGAATGCGCGGTGAATATAACCAACGGTAGGTGTCGCGGAAACGATGCGCTCGCCATCCAGTTCCAGGATGTTCTGGAAAACGCCGTGGGTGGCGGGGTGGGTAGGACCCAGGTTGAGCGTGTTGGTCTGCTTCTCTATCGAGCCTTCCGGTAATTGTATATGGTGATCAGACATATCCTGAATTGCTAAAAGTTAAAC